>DASRAA010000284.1:0-7268 GCA_035638375.1 Binatia bacterium
GGTTTGGGCTCTTGCGCCTCGCCACTACAACGATTCTGTGGATGAGATTCTCACGCGGCCGCTGGCTCGCTATGTGAGCGAGCTCATCCGAATCCGCAAGCAATACGAGGATCTTCTCTTCTATGGGCGATTTAACGACACCCTAGGCGCCACAGTGCAGGGAGATGCCGATATCCGTTATTCCGTTTTCAGGTCGTCCAAAGCCAATGATGCTAGCCTGGCGTGCGTGGTGGTAAATTTCGGCGATGCCTCGGAATCGGCCGAAGTCAGATTCCAGGGCGTGAGCGGAGACATCGTCACCGCCACTCCGTTCAATCCTGAACGCAGCGCTCAGCTGCCCGTGCGCCTTTCTATTCCTCCTCGCCAATTGGCCGTGATAGTGAAGCGTGACCGGATCGCAGCTGCTCATGAGGCAAAAGCATTCCCTTGGCTCCAACAGTGAGAAACTTGGTCGAAAACCCGGTACGCGGAACAAAACTAGAATGCGCAGATTTTTTGGAAGGGATGGTTTCCAAATCCAGCGTCCAACTGGCGTCCAAAACTCGGCTGTTTTTGGTCGATTTTGGGGGTCTGATTCGTGTAAGGGCAATAGAATCATCGAGACTTAGTGGATGTCCTACAATCAAACAACCAACCCGAAGGTCGCGAGTCAGATCCTATGCGACTTGCCCTCCCCGCGAAAATATCCGGAATGCCTGGCGATTGACATAGGCTCGGCGAGCCGGCACAACTACGTGGACATCTGTGCCCTTGCCTGGCGTACTCGCGTAGGAAAACTTGGCACCAATTTTTTCCGCGCGCTCCGCCATGCCGCGAAGGCCCCAGTGACCGTCTGTCTGGCTCGCCTGTAGGGCAACGGGACCGAAGCCACGCCCGTTGTCTCTGCAACTGAAGACGAATTTGCGTTTCTGGTAGTCGAGTTCGACCACGATTCGCGGCGCTTCAGAATGGCGGAAGGCATTGGTCAGGGCTTCCCGCGCGATGCAAAAGATCTCCTCCACAACATGAGCTTGGAGTGAATCGTTTCCTCCTGTGCGTTCCGCGACAAACCCGGTCGCGCCATGACCATTCAGATCGCTCGCGAACCTCTCAATTGAGGCTTTGAGTTCACTGTCGGTGAGGTCATGGATGCATAATTCAAACGCTGTCATGAACCGCAGAACACAAGTATCGCATTGAATCGTTGATTCGAGCGCAGTTCTGAAGCTGTGGTGTAACCATGTCCGGACGACGGGCAACCCCTCCGTAATCCGGTAAAGGAAGGTTTGACGACAATCCGCTCGAGATATCAATCCTTCGCCGCCAAACTGTGGACAAGTGATCACAATCGCTCACACCGCGGATTGGTAGTAACATGCTCGCGATCGACCGCTTTATGAAACGCAAGGTCGTTTTTGCCGGATTATTGCTCACCATGCTCCTGTCCGGTATTTGGCGCTCCGCGATTGCCACTCGACTCGACAGCTTTGATCTGGATGAGGCTTACCACATTACAGCAGGTGTTACTTATGCGCGGCTTGGCGACTATCGACTGAATCCCGAGCACCCGCCACTGGTGAAATTGTGGGTCGGTATGTTTCTACGTCCGAACATTTTCAAGACCCCGCAATTCCGCCCGCTCGCCGATAAGTATGAGGAACGGCACTTCACGGAGGATGTCGTTTTCACGCAAAACGATCCTGACGCGACGCAGCGACGGACGCGGCTGGCTATGTTTGGTCTCAACGGAGCTCTGGCCTTTGCGTTCTCGCTGGCTCTATGGCGTGTGTTTGGGAGCGAGATTGGTCCGGTGATTGCCACGGGAGTGATGGCTTTTCTGATGATTGATCCTACGGTCTCTGCCCATTTGCCAGTGGTTCTTACTGATCTGCCCGTCGCAATACTGGGCACCACGGCGGTGCTGCTGTCATGGAGTGCGTTTCGTTGGGGACAGATCCTAGATGCGGTGTTGGCTGGTTTGTCTCTGGGACTTGCACTCGGGGCAAAACACACCGCTTTGATCGTAGTGATCGCCGTGGCCTTGCTGGGTGCAATCATGTCGCTGCGCAGGGACGAGAGCCGTGCCCCACTCCGAAGAGTGGGCGAGGTATTAGCTGTTCTGGTGCTGGCATGGGTCACGTTGTGGGGCCTCTATCGCTTTCGCTTTAATGAGAGTCCTTGGGGCGTAGATCTTTTCAATCGGACATTGTCTGCAAAAGTTGCTGATCTCCATCGGCCCCATTTCCGCAATGCGGTGTCGTTCATGGTGCACACTCATTTTCTACCGCGGTCCTATTTGTGGGGTCTGGCCGACATTATGCATGTCGGTCTGGAAGGGAGCAGACCGGTTTTCTTTCTTGGTCGCACTTATTCAAAGCGCGCACCATTTTATTTTTTCCCAACCATCCTGCTCGTGAAACTGCCACTCGGCCTGCTGGCGCTCACATTAGCGGGTGGTGCGCTCGTGCTCATCACGCGAAAATGCCCAGGCAAGGAGCCGCTCTTCGTCCTAGTGCTGTTTGCCTGCTTGCTGCTTGCCATGCTCATGACAGGAACCTCGAGCTACGCGGGTATCCGCCACGGTCTTATTGTTCTGCCTACGCTTGCTGTGCTGGTAGCCGCTGGGTTGGCGATTGCTTGGCAACGAAAATCACGTCTGTTGCTTACGGGTATCGCCCTTGCATCTTTCGCAGCGGTAGCTTCGGCGGCCCCGGTGCTGCGTCCTTGGGAGTATTACAACGAGATCGTCGGCATGCAGAACGCGTGGCAGTATTTCGGCGACGAAGGAGCCGATTCAGGACAGAGAACGAAAGAGATCGCTGCCTATTATCATCAGCATTTGCAGCCGAGGGGCGAATTGCCCTACCTCGACTACAGTGATTCATTTGCGGAAGACGCTCGTCGTGGAATACGTGACATGCAAGGGTTGTGGAAAGACCATCCCGAGGCTGACAACTCGGATGTGATCACTGGAACTTTCCTGATTTCAGCGCCTTCTATTCTCTGGAATACATCGGCTTATGACTACACGCCGCTACTCAAAACAAAGCCCGTCGGACGATTCGGCTCTATAATAATCTATCGCGGCACCTTCGACCTCGCAGGCGCTCGAGCTTTCAGGTTCGTCGAGCGTGCGTTGGATGCAGAATATTCCAGCCAGCCCGATCTTCCCAAAGCAGCGGAATATATGACGACCTCGCTGGCTATCAACCCTGCTCCCTATTGGCGGTGGATTGAGTTGGGCAATATTCAGCTTCAGCGGGGCCTGCGCTCGGAGGCCCTTCGTGCGTACGAAAACGCCAAGACTTACACCCCCGCGGGAGACGAAATGATTGGCCCGATCACGGAACAGATTCAGCGGGTTTCGCAAGAGGACTTCAACTCTGTACCCATTCTGCGCAACCCCAAACTCGAATAACCAAATATGTTCGGTTGAGTCGTCGGCAACACGGCCTGCCCGAATTCCGAGGACCTATCAATTACAGATGATAGCGGAGCTGTTTGGATTGTGTGTTCACATCTAAGGACATGCCGTTCCGCGCTCAAGCTTTCTCAATCCTCAGCCGGTGCTTCTAGCGGAGATGGGATCGTGGACGGATGACGGGCGATTCGGAAGTTGGCGTTTACTCGATCTCAACTTCCTGTTTGCCGACCTCCGACCAAAACCTCGTCGTCCGCGTACCACAACCCCATTGGAAATTACAATGGCGCATTCTTCGTCTCCGTATTCTTCTTAGTTGGGGGCAATACTCTAGGATGACGACATATAATGCAGTTCTTATGAGATAGAATTATTGCAGCTTGCTCTCCAACTCAGAAAAAAAACTTCCCGGAGAATCGGGACGTCGAGCTGAATCGCGCGCAAGTGCCCGATCAAAGAACTCCTGCCAGTTCGGCCGCGTACCTGGGAGATACGCGGCAAGCGGTGAAGCCTCGCCCGCAGTAATCGCGCGTTCAAGTTCGAAGCGGCTAGCTGCAGCAAACGGATGTTTGCCCGTCAACATTTCGTAGGCTACAACGGCCAACGCCCACAGGTCCCAAGCGGGGCTGGCCGCTTCACCGCGCAACTGTTCTGGCGACATGTACGGCAATGTTCCTATCAGCATTCCAGTGGCAGTATCGACGGTGACTTCCTCCTTAGTGCTAAGAATAAATTTGGCGAGCCCGAAGTCGAGCACTTTTGCGATTTCCTGGGAGTCGCTGCAGACCAGGAAGATGTTTTCTGGCTTTAGATCACGGTGAATCAATTGTCTTCTGTGTGCGGCTTCGATTGCGGCGCAAACACCGCGCATGATTGCCAGCGTGTGCGATGGAGTCAGGCGCGTCTCTTTGCGTAGTCTTACGCGCAAGGTAGCGCCATACAGCAGCTCCATAACTAGGAAGGCGCGGCGACCCACAGCCAAACCGAAATCGTACACTGTTACGACATTGGGATGCGCAAATGTAGCGACGGCTCGCGCTTCTCGGCGGAATCGTTCGGCGGCCTCGGCGCTGCCCACCAGATCATCGCGGATCACCTTTACTGCCACGCGTCGTCCTAGAGCCGTATCTGCAGCTTCGTACACTGTGCCCATCCCCCCGCGACCCAGGTGGCGGTCAACCCGATAGCGCCCTTCCAGCAGCCGCGGCAGCGCGACCGGAACGAGCGCAGCGGAGTCTAGTGCGCAGCGAGTGATGCCGGTGTCGTAGCAAGCGCCGCATTCGGGACACTCCTCAAAGATGTCGCTCCGTGCCACGGCAGCCGCTACCTGCTGTCGTTCGAACAGGAGGGCCAGGCTTGCGGCAATTGCCGCAAGCAATTCCAGGTCTTCGCCCGAATAGGGTTCTTCGGAGCGCTTTGAGCCCAGCACCAGCAGCGATTCGGCGCGATCGGGCAAGGTCGCCACCGGCACCACCAAGTCAATCCGGGCCCGCAGAAGAAACTCAGTCTCCTCGTGCGGCAGTTGCTGCTGGAGCCAGCCGGATTCCTTGCGCGGAACCTCGAGTGGCTTGCCGAGCAGGCGCACCAGCGCGAGCAGCTTGCTCTCAGCTGGCAGCGTTGCCCGTTCGTGGGCCGCTGGCGCCGCAGCGAGAATATGGTAGGCGACTTCGCGCGGCTCCCGCATCAGCAGCTCGACAAATTCCGGATGCAGTGCGGCCTCGATGCGCCCCACCACTCCCGGCGCGACGCGCTCGAATCTTTGCTCCGCACGTATGTCCTCGACTACCTCACGGAGCAACCGCTGGGCGTTATAGCGCTCGCGAAAGAAGCGCCGGTCTAGCGATTCGAGCCAACTCCGCCGCTTCAAGCGAGCCAGAATCGCCAACACGACAAAGCTGGCGTACACCCAGCCGTGCGCCCGAAGGATGCTGGAGAGCGGCTCGTCGGCGTGCAGCCAAACGTCCAGTAATAGAATTGTGGCAAGCAGAGGAACCGTCGATAGCACGAACCCCCGAGCCAAGGCGTATTGCAAACCCTGGCGCAGCATTAAGCGAATGTCGAACAGCCGGTGGCGCAGAAGCGCATAGGCGAAGGAAACGGGGGCAAGAAGAAACAAGATATTACTCACCATTGGGGCTGGAGTAGAAAAGAAAGCGACCGTGAAACTGGGAAACAGCTCTCCGATGATAAGGACAGGCAGGCGTCCGAGCACTCCCATTACGGTCCCCAGGACCAGGACGCGCACACGCCGTCGCTCGTTGCGGTCATCCAGCCTTCGATAGTTCACTACCAGCACTATCAATCCCCCGAGAAAGTACAGATTCTCCAAAAGAGCAGGGGCCCAACTCGCGATTTGCGAGCTCCCAATAGCGTGCTCGGGCTGATAGACCATTCGGTAGGTAAACAGAAAGCTGGGAACGGCTGCGCCGATTCCGACCACCCATACCACCCGCAGAGGCCAAAGCGAACGGAACAACCTGCGAGGGAAAAGTGCAAAAAACGTGAAACACAAGGGAGCTGCTACCCTGCCGGAGAGAAAGGCGATCCATAGCAAGGCCCCTAGCAGCGCGGGCAGGTGTCGCCAAGCAGCTGCGAAACCATAATTGTCTGCCACTCCACTGGTCGCGGAAGCAAGAAGCCAGGCACCCACCAATGCTGTAGAGTCGTGGGGACGGCTAAAAGCAACAATCAAACCCAGCAGTAAGCAGACAAGCAAAGGAGCGTATAGCGCAATGGAATTCAACTGGTGAGGGCGGTCATTCTGGCTCCAAATCTTCCGCTCCAGAGTTACAACAACCTCAAGTCTCTTGTCTCCGCGCTCGATTTCCAACCGCCTAGGCTTACCTACTTCGAAGTTGGCGCGCATCACCAACCAGTCATACAGGGTGTGAACGGGTTGCCGTTCCGCAGCTAGAACGCGGTCTCCCGACTGCAAGCCCGCCCGCGCGCCCGGAGAATCGGGAGAGACCCAGCGCAGAACCATTCCTCCCTTGCTAAAATCCGGCACGATGCCGACGATCTCTGGACCACGGAATTCGAGATACAAGGTTAACGCGAAGTAGCAGCAGAACGAGGCCGCAACCACGTACAACCACCAGGGGGCATGCCGTCGTTTCATGGGGCTAGCTCCGCTGCGGCGTGAGAAGTAGACAGATTACATCAAGGCCAATTGCTCCGAACAGTGGAAAGCCTCATTTTGGAGCTTCCGAATTGTGGGTGAGTGACGAGCGACCCGTAAATTGAGAATTTGATTCCTGCAGGAGTCTCAACTTCAGCGTGGTCGACCAATCGCCCAGAACCCGCTATTTATATTTTCAGAACTCACATCCGCGCAGGTATCGTAGATGAACCTCGCACAGAGTCTCGTCTAGGAGGATGGAATGAGCTTTCGATGGCTGACCATGAGGAGCTTGGCAATGGATAAGTCTTCTCTGCTTTCACGGTTCTTATCTTCAAAGGTCAGAACATCGTTGTGGCTGGCCGGAACTGCGGTGCTATTTGCCGCCACGGCAGCAGCCCAGCTGCTCGCCGGCGCACATGCGCAGGTGCTGCAGTTGGTAGACAAGGACGCCGCGAACTGGCAGCACGTATCAAAGCAGATCTGGGACTTCGCCGAGCTGGGCTATCACGAGACAAGAAGCTCCGAACTGCTTCAGGAACAGTTGGAGGCGGCGGGGTTCAAGGTACAGGCGGGTGTGGCTAACGAACCCACAGCCTTCATCGCCAGCTATGGCGAAGGCAAGCCGGTGGTGGCAATCCTGGGCGAGTTTGACGCGCTGCCGGGGCTCTCGCAGCAAACGGTGCCAACGCGCGATCCGGTGAAAGCCGATGCGCCAGGGCACGGCTGCGGCCACAATCTGCTGGGCGC
>DASRAA010000285.1:0-7169 GCA_035638375.1 Binatia bacterium
TCTTTGATCTTCACATCTGAGTTGACACAGCCGAAGAAGCCCATGAGACCGGGTTGTCCGGCGTAGCCGAGATGCTCATCGAGATCGAAGATGTCCTCGATGGTCTTCAACAACGAGTAGTGATTAAACGGAATATCGGAAGCGGTGCCCTTTTTCAATAAGGGGGAGAGCAGTACGGCGCCGGTGCGATCGCCACCATAGCTCTTGAAGGTCAATGTGAAGGGGCCAATCTGACTGGACTGGGGAAAAGGGGCGAGGTTGGGTCCAGGCTGTTCGTTGCAGCAGAATGCGCCCTCGAAGTCGACGATGAAGCCACCGCCGGGCTGGGGCAGGATGCTGGCTCCGGCTTCGTCGAAGTTGATGATGAGCAACCCGTCGCGGCGATACGCCTTGGACGCCATGATCAGCGGCACCCACTTCTGGAGGAAGAGATCGGCCGAGACCAGTCCGCCCGGCTGTCCATTCGTGCAGGGTGCGTCGTGGCCGTCATCACAGAGGTTGGGCGTGATGAACACGAAATTCGGAGTGGTTGATTCCGACGCGAGGTCCTTCGGAAGCAGATTGAGATTCACCACATTGCTGTCGCAATCCGGGGAGTCAATGATGGAATGGAAGTAGACGAAGGGATTGTGTCGCGCCGCGTATTGATCGCCCAGCGGAACCGCCGGCGAAGGAGCCTCAGCAGATTCGGTGTTGTCAACTTGGTTGAGCGGCGCGTGCCCGCAGGTCGCCGACTCGCGTTGGGGATCGTTTCCCATGTCGCCCATATAGGCGCGCCACGTCCTGCCCGCGGCCTTGAGCTGATCGGGAAGCGTCTTGATGGATTCCGGATAGACGCAGCCGCTGCCTGTTGCCTGACCGTCGGGCGTAATACCAGTGAGGTTGAAGTCGGCATAAACGAAGCAGTCGTTGCGTGTTTCCGGCGTTGCCGCCTGGCCGCTGATCATGGCGATGTAGTTGTCCAGGCTGGCGTGGCCGGTGCCGTAGTACTGGCGCAATAGGACACCTTGTGAGGTCAGAATCTGGGAGAGAAACGGAGCCTTGGAATTCGGACCAAACGTGACGTCGAAGCCTTCATTCTCAAGAACGATCACGAAGACATGTCGAATCCTACGATCGTGTCCGTCATCAAGGTCACCATTGCGCGCGGATGAGGATCCCACGCATACTCCAAGCAAGATTGCGATCAAGCATGACCTGGCGATAAATCTGCTCATACTGCCTCCCAGCAAGGTTCGGCGGGAGGCTACTAGCTCGCGATTAAGGAATTGTGAAGGTCGTAACAAATTTGTGCGAACGTCTCTTGGTTCGCAAAGGTCGCAATCTTCGTTTCGGTGGCGGTCAGGCCTTCCATGATCCGTTGGGCTAACAGTGCCTCCGTAATGCCGGCCATTTCAAGAAGTGCCTCGATTGCGGCACGAACGCTCGAACTGCCGGCAATGATCGCGTCGGCCCGCCACTGGACACTCGGGGCGTAGCCCGCAAGCCTTGCCGCTGCGGCTGAACTTTTCCCTTTTAGTTTTGCGTCCAACGAACCGGCGCTGTTTGACGGTGAGTTTTGGTTCTCGATTTGCGTAGGTTTTCGCAGGTGCGGAATTCGACGTCCTTGTCTGTGTTGCTTCATGATTTTTGTTCCTCACTTCTCTCGACCATGCAATAAAAGCACTCGCGCTCCAGGTCGTGCCAGAGGCGATGCTTTGAACATGGGGCATAGAGTTTCAGAGGCACAAGAGGATGATAACGGCTAAAAATTGCTGCAGCGTCGCCCGTGCACCAAAGATGCCATAAAGGCTGTTCGAGCCCATCTTCTCTCCTTTCCACAGTCGGTCTTAATAGTTCTCATTGGTCGGGGAAGATGACGGAGAAGGCGACTTCCGGAAGTATGGACTGTCGCCTTCTCCACGGCCGGTATCATCTTGCCGGGGCTGCTTTCGGCGTACCCCCGCGTTCCGAAGTAGCCAAGGTTAGTTATCCACGTCTTCGGTTTTGTGAGAGCCTGCCACTCCTGGATAGGGACGTCGGCCCATCAAGCCTTTCCACAGAACCCGGTTGAATTTGTCGGGAGGAACACGGTCTGCATCGGAGAAATCAAAGCCGGCCGTGACCTTCGCCCAATATGTCGAGTCATGTTTCGGCTTGACGTCAGCGCCGCGCGCGTATTGCACGCCGAGGCCGCCCGCGATTCCGGCAAGCTGGGTGACCTTGAGCACTGTCGATGCAGTGGCGGTGAAGCTCCATTTGCCTGAAGACGCGATGTTGAAGACATCGCTCATCGGCGGCTGGAAGGCGGTGTTCAAGTTCAAGTGTTGCGTGCCGAGAACGTCCTCGATGGTGCGCAGCACATTGACCTGGCTGTAGCGGGTGTTGACGACGGCGCCCTGTTTGACGTACGGTCCGACAACATACGCCGTGGCGCGGTGTGAATCGACGTGATCGGGACCATCCTGGGAATCGTCCTCTGTAATCATGATCAGCGTGTCGGCTGCGTATGGGCTCTGCGATACGGCCTCAATCAGACGGGCCACAGCAAGGTCGTCGTCGGCCTGCTGAGTTTCGGGAGTATTCACACCGGCCAGAGCTGTGCTGAAGGAGCCCATATGATCATGGCTGACACGCACGAGCGAAAGTGAGGGTAAGTTGCCGTTGGCGACGAACTGGTCAAACTCGCGCTTCCATTCGTTGTAGCGCCAAAGGTCAGGATAGTTCTGGTCGTAGCCGCGGAAGTAGACGTCGGTTAGCGGAGCCAGATTCGGATCGAGCGGTGCGACCTGCACCTCACCTGCCGCGAAGGGATCGCTGACAGGAGAACCATTAATGACGATCCTGCCGATATTGTGTGTCAGGAAACCATAATCCCGGACTGTGCCGCCGGCCTGCAGCACCGCATCGAATATGTAGCCTTTCTGAATGCCGAACGGCGCGTCGGAGGAGGCATGGTTTCCTGTACCCGGGAGCACATCGTCGGTACCACCGGGCTGGTTCGCAGTGGCGTCCGAGTAATTCGTTGTACCGGCGGGCCCCGCGGCGGCGTCACGCTGAGCGATGGACGCGAAGTTCACCGGGACGTTGCGGTTCGTGCCTTCAGACTCGTAGGAGAGGCCGCGGTCGACGAAGGCGTAGTTGATCTGCTGCGTGATGGTTTCGGTATTGGTGACACGGCCCTGCAAGCTCCACGACCAGCCGTCCATGCTGCCGTCGCCCGGGTCCATGAAGTTGTCCAGCGTTACGAACTGTCGCGCCAGCTTATGGAAGTTTGGTGTGATCGCCTCGGGGAACTGGGTCAGCAGGGGATGGCCGTTCGAGCCATTACCGAGATCACCCAAAATCTGGTCAAATGTGCGGTTTTCTTTGACGATGTAGATGACATGTTTGATGTGACTGCGCAGGAATTGCATAACTTCACGGTCGTCTGCGCTCTCGGGAAGATAGAAGTTGTTCTGCGCAACTAACCGGGTAAGGCGATCGAGTTCGGTCGCGTCCGGCACCCGGGCACTGACCAATGAGGCGCGCTCGAGCTGAAAGTGATACTCGTTCGAAGCCGCTGCAGCCGCGGCCGCCGCCTTTGCCGCAGCGGGTCCTCCAGGGAAGGTGGTCATTGTAGCCGTGGCGTCGCCGGAGAGGTTCTCGGGATTCGGCCCTGTGATGCTCTTGCCGTTGATGATGTACATCCAGGTGCCATCGGCGCTGAAGGTAATGTCGTGTGGGTCATAGGCAGTCGGGATCAGACCCGTGACGTGGTAAGCGTCTGCGCCACTCAGAGGGATTACCGCCACCGAGTTCGTTCCCGCATTGACGGCGTAGAGCGTCTGGCCGTCACGCGACAGAGTTACGGCGAACGTTGCGGCGCCCGTATAACGGGTAGCGGAGGGCAGCAAGCTTGCGGGGGCACGCGCATCGATTTTCGTAACGACGGTATTGCTCGCTGTGTCTATCACGGCGACCTGATCGGCGTTGTCCTGCGCCACAAACAGCCGTGAGCCGGAAGCATCGAGCGTCATACCGAGAGCATTGCCGTCAAGCTTGATACGTTTGACCAGATGGCCGCTGGTCGGTGAGCTGATATCGACAACGACAATTTCACGGTCGCGATCCGATGAAACGTATGCGGTGCCGCGATTCACGACGACACCAAACGGAAAGGTTCCACCGATGCCGCCGTCAACGTTTTCATTATTGGCGAATTGCGGCCGCAGGTCGTGTTCATAACGTACGGTGAGCGACTTGGTGTCAATGACGCTGATCGAATCATTGTAGTTATTGGCGACTACCAGAGTTGTGCCGTCGGCGGAGATACCGAGGCCGCTGGCGTTCGGACTGACGCCGATACCGATACCAGCGTGGTGCCCCAGCTTGATGGTCCCGGTCTGGACCCAGGAGCCGCGGCTCTGACCGTAGACATAAACGACGTCGTCTCTTCCGCCGGCAGCGTAGAGCGTGCTGCCGTCGGGAGAGAATACCAGACCCACGTGCGCATTCTTCTGCTGGATGACCTGCGTGAGATTGGGTGACTGCTTGTTTTTCCCGCCCACATCGAAGAGAAAAATGAACTGTGTCGAGTTCGCGGTGTCCGTAGTGCCGTCCGTCTTGTTGAGCGAGTTCTGGCCCGCGCAGAGGATGGCTAGAGTCTTGCCGTCCGGGCTGAGCTGCGACCGGACTGCCTCACCGGCGATGAAATCGGGATAGGCAGGCAGTCCCGGATTCAGGAACTGCTGGATCGAGCCACGCAGGGCGGTCGGCGTGATGTAGTGACCGGGCGCGGTTTGCAGTGCCGGCGCTGAACGGGCGGCAGACTCGACATTCGTTGTCTGGGCCGACGTCTGAGCCAAGGCCGCCACAGCGGAAAGCAGCACGCCGAAAGAGACTATGCCAAGAAGCATTCGCGTTTTAGGAACCTTCATGAATTATCTCCAAGGGAAAAGCAGTTAAGGGATCCAGCGCGCAACGCAGACCCGTCCGATCATCGATATGCATGAAGCTTCTCCCGGCTCTGGATCTTGCAACGTTGCACACACCTCGAGCGAGGACGCATCCGCTCTCCGTCATCGTGACCGATTCTGCGGAAGAGAAGCCGGTCGACTACAGCACCGGCTGGTTTGAGTGAGAGATGCCAGCGGAGAAGGAGACTAGCGACGCCACATTTCGATCTGATTGATGGGAAGTAAAAAATTAGTGACTCGCTTAAAGCAAGCGCCCACAATCGGATTGTTGCTGTCGGGCACTGGAGCGCAGCTTCGGACTGCGGGTACTGTGGCAGAAGTTACCTCTGGTGCGTGTGGTCAGATAACAACGCCCCAGAAACTCAAAAATGTGATCGTCCTTCGTGGTTGGAAACCCCACGCTGAAGCGACTTTGGAAAACAGATGCCCCCTGACGGTTACGGGTCTTCTGATGTTGCCCGTTTTAGCGACAGCGGTCGTTCGCCTGATCATCGATCCGCGGCTCATTACGGGCGCGCCCGCGTGGCTGAAGCCTGAGTCGCGCAGGGCTGGAGCGGTCCAGCCCTTGGGTGAAGCGGCCCCCGGTCCTTCAATGGGTCCCTCGCTGAATTCGGCCGCTCGTTCACGCACCGCCTCTGTTTGTTTGCTTAATTTCGCCGCGTCGTCTCGGCATCATGACCAACTGGAATAGACGCAATACAGCTTCGCGGCTCTCTCTAGTCCAATTCGGCCGATTGATTGCCTATTCAACTCCTGGAGATTGTGGCGGGGGGCTTGCTGATTTTAGCGTGGATAGTGAGAATGCAAAAGTCGTTGCACCTCCCATGTAGGTTTGCTCGTTACCGGCTCAGATCCGGGCGTGACGGATTACGTCTTGGAACAGCCTGCGAGGTGTCCGAACTGTCGCGGCCGGATTGTGGAGAACACTCTCGTTGAGCTGGCCTGAACTCATCGAAAATTAACTGCGCGTTAACGTCCCACTCGTCTTTTAAGCGCTCAATCGCACGGTGGACCACGAGGTCGTCCCTGAAGCGCATGAGTCGCTCTGATCGCTATCCCCTCTTCTGTGCGCCAGAAGGAAGATGCGGTCATCCTCCTGGTCCTGCCTTTCAGCGTCGCACGCTAATAGGTAACAAGCAAATGGACGACGTTATAGTCGCTGTGTGGTTATTTTTGTTGTTCTGCATCCTAGCCGCGACGTTTTCGGCGTTAATCCGCCACAAATAAAAGATCTCAATGAATCTGCATCTCTCATGCCCAATTCCGACCACCTTTCAATCCAACGCTGCGTTGACTTTCTTCTTCGAGGTTCACCACTCGAATCCGAAGAAGGTGCACATGTGCGCCACTGTTTTGAATGAAGGGAGGCTGTGATGCAGGCTGCATCACAAGAACTCAAAAGATTGAAGTATGCGGATGAAATAGCTATCAAGCTTGCCGTGAACGCTTTGTAAGCTCGTCAAAGGGAACGTGACTGTTATCTCAATCCGCAATTCCACTGGTGCGCTGGCTGTTGGGATTGGATTTGCGATTGTGTTCACTGCGTCGAACCGTTGACGATCAAACGTCAGCCGGTCTGGGATGTTCAGATTCGCAGCGTGGGTTACGATCGGACAACCGGGAACAATCTGTAAAGTTGTTAACCTCTACTACGTCCCTCCCATTATCCTTCGCCAGGAATCTGCTCCCCCCTGAAGCGGGCGCACGCGAGTGAGTCCGTAATTCCTTAAGATCAGCGCCGCACGGGCGCTGGAGGCTTCGTTCGGTCAAGTGCAGAACAGGACGATTTCTCGATCGCGCGGGATTTCTTCATGACGCGTCGGCAAATCTTCAGTCGGAATTCGTAGTACCCCTGGGATTAAATCCACATCACGCGTTAGGTTACTCCGGACATCCACGATCGTGACATCCAAGCCGGCACTCAACTTGGCATGCAACTCCTCTGCAGAAATGCGCGCCACGTTGACGCTTTTAACGAAACGGCGTCGTTGAAGATATTTCCAGGCGATCCATGCCGTGAACATGCAGATGGCGATGAATACAATCCCCGAGCCCATTCGGATCGCATAGCCGACTACGATTTTGAGTTGACTGCTGAAGACATATCCGGCAAAAACGTATGAGAGTATCCAGATCAGTGCGCCAAGGCTGTCGAACAGAAGGAATCGGGCGTAGTTCGCGCCAGAACCGCTGCATATGTGAAGAATGCGAATTCCGTTTTGGAGCAACTCG
>DASRAA010000286.1:0-30820 GCA_035638375.1 Binatia bacterium
CGACGTTGATGGCATGCCCCGAACCGCTGATGAAACAGGAGCAGGAGTTCAATGAAGCGCTGACTGCGACCGGTTCCTACCAAATCAACGGGAATGTGCTGGAACTGCTGGAGCGTAAGAAAGCAGTGGCGAGGTTCGAGCCGGGGAAGCCGCAGCAGTAAGGTCCGCCTAAGAAGAAACTCGTCTATCTACTGAAGGTGCACACGAAGGGATTCTGCGCAACAACGGGATCCTTCGACTCCAGCCTCCGCCTCGAATTCTGGCAGTCGCCGCAATCACTTCGCTGTGGGGGTTGGCTGCTGGGTTTCGGCGCGCTGTTGGCCCGCGTAATAGCCGCTGCGGGTACGTACCTGAAGCTTCTTGTAGCCTTTGGCATTGGCGTCCACTTTTACAGAACGGAATCCGCCCTCGCTCTGCGGCTTCGAGGGTTTGTAGCCGATGGTGTACTGATTGCGGATGTCGTGGGCGATCTGCTGGGTGATGGAGTCGACTTCGGCGAGGCCTTGCGGAAAGAACGCAATTCCTCCGGTTTGTTCGGCCATTTCACGAAGCGCCCGCTTGGCGCGCTTGGAGTGCTCCTCGGCCAGCAGGCCGATGGTGTACACGGTCGGGCCATTTTCTTCCTGCAAGCGACGAATGGCTTGTTCGAGGGATTCGCGGCTCGCGTTGTCTTCACCGTCGGTGACGACCAGCAGCACTTTCTTCTCCAGGAGTCCGGACTTCTTGAGGTGATCGGAGGACGCGACCACTGCGTCATACAGCGCAGTTCCGCCCCGGGCCTCGATGCGCTCCAAAGCATCTTTGAGTTTGGGGATCGATGCGGTGTAGTCCTGATCGAGGAAGAAATCCTCGTTGAAATTGACGATGAATACCTTGTCCTGCGGATTGCTCGACTTCACGAAATTGATGGCCGCGGCGTTCACGGCGGGACGCTTGTCGCGCATGGAGCCTGAATTGTCGATGACAATGCCCACGGCGACGGGAATGTCTTCGTGGCGAAACGAAGTGATCTTTTGCGGCTGGCCGTCCTCGTAAACGGTGAAGTCGGCGCGGTCGAGATTGCTTACCAGGTGGTTCTTGTCGTCAACCACGGTGGCGTGCAATGTAACTTCATCAACCTCTTTGTGAAAGACGTATATATCGCCGCTCTTTTCGACGGGTGGTTGCCCTTGGGTGGTGGAAGGAGCCGAGGCGGGCGGATTCTGCTGGGGAGCGGATTCTGGTGGGTTCGGCTGGGGCGGTGAGCCAGTTTGGCTGAGTGCCAACTGAGCCAAGAAAAGGAAAGCCGCAATCAGTGAGAGCGAGAGGAGCCTGCTATTCCGTTGGCGCATAGTAACCGGTCTTTGCGTATACGTGGAGCGGCGGCAGTCCTTTGGGAGGGTTCAATTTCACCTTGATCTTACGCCATTTCCCGTCGCGAGCCGGATTAGTGGGCCGATATCCCAGAACATACTGATTGCGCAGTTCGATGCCTATTTTTGTCGCCACGTCGGCCAGTTCATTGGGCGAACCAATCGCAAAGGAGCGGCCGCCTGTAACGTCGGTCATCTCTGCGAGTAGTTGTGGCCCTTCGCGTTCCTCGGGCGTCTTGAAATCGCGGTCATAGAGACCAATGGCATAAATCTGGACATCGGCTTCTTTTACCATCGACTTGATTTCGCCTTCCGTGTAACGGCTATGGTTGTCGCCGCCGTCGGAAATAATGAGCAAGGCCTTCTTTTGGTGCTTGGCTTTGCGCATGCGACTCATGCCCAAGTAAATCGCATCAAGCAAAGCGGTTCGGCCTTTGGGAACGGCATACACTAGCTTGTCCTGGATGTCCTCGACCGAGGTGGTGAAATCAGCGAGCACTTCTGGCTTGTCGGAGAAGGTGACCAGGAAGAACTCGTCTTCCGGATTAGCCGTGCGGAAGAATTCGACTACTGCGTCGCGCGACTTGTCGATCTTGTTGGACATGGAGCCGCTAACGTCAAAGATGACACCGAGCGAGACCGGGGCGTCTTCACTGGAGAAATGGCGAATCTCCTGCGGCTGACCACTGTCGGTCAGGGAGAAGTTGTCCTTCTCCAGGCCCGTCACAAGCCGGTTCATCGGGTCGGTAACGGTGACGGGAACCAACACCAAATCGACATCTTTGCGGATCGGCTTGGTGTGGGTCTTGAGGGACGGGTCAACCGAAACACCGGCGTCCTTGGCCTCAGCCGCAATGGCAGGAGGCATAACCGTGGGGTCCGACTTGCTGTCCTTTTTCTGCTCGCGCGGCACCACATGCACGTCTTCCTGGCTGGTTTGACAAAGCGCGGGCAGGTAGCTGCAGATGAGCAGGATTAGGAGCGTGAAGGGCGAAACAGGGTGGGAAAACGCGAATCTGGCAGCGGACCAGCGGGCAGGAAATTGAGTCCGCGTAACGAGTGGCGGAAGGGTTGCCGGCTGGGACATCCCGGCTCCCGCAATGCTACCCCGGGCCATAAATCCTCTACTCAGGTAGGCAGAATATATCACAGCCAAACCAGCCTTGTGTCAAGCATTCGAAAACATTCCGCAGCCTGATACGCACATAGAAGATGCAAGTTGGACAAGCGTGGATGGCCACCGGGCAACTGCTACAATCGGGCTTACTTCGATTCTTCTCAATTCCATATACGGGTCGAAAAGCACCGCTCATGGCAAACATATTCCCGTTTCGGGCTCTTCGCTACGACGCTTCCAGGGTTTCGGTGGGGGATGTCGTTACCCAGCCGTACGACAAGATCTCTGCCTCCATGCAAGATCGGTACTACAAAGCCAGTCCTCACAATCTGGTGCGGATCATCCTCGGCAAAGCCGAGGCGGGAGACGATGGCGAGCGAAATGTGTACAGCCGCGCTGCGAATTCGCTACGGAATTGGCAGTCCGAGGGCGTTCTAGTTCAGGACGCCGAGCCCAGTATCTATCTGTATATGCAGACGTTTAGGGTTCCGGGCGACGCTTCGCGCACGCACCACGAGCGGCGGGGATTCATTGCAGCAGGTCAACTGGAAGCTTACGAGCAGAAGGTCGTGTTTCGTCATGAGCAGACGCTGAGTAAGCCAAAGGCCGACCGTCTGAACCTGCTGCGTGCGACAAATGCCCACTTTGGCCAAATCTTCATGCTGTATAGCGATCCGGCGGCCGAGGTGGATTCGATTCTAGCTACATCACGCCCGCCACATGTTGAGGTTACCGATGAGTACGCGGTAACTCATCGGCTGTGGAGGGTGTCGGATCCGGCCACAATTGCGCGGGTTCAGGCTGCTATGGCAGACAAGAAGCTCATCATCGCCGATGGCCATCATCGGTACGAGACCGCGCTGAATTACCGCAACGAGATGCGCCAGCGATATGGTGATGCGCCTGGTGCTCCTTATGAACGGGTAATGATGACGTTTGTAAATATGGAGTCGCCAGGACTGGTGGTACTGCCGACGCACCGAGTGGTCTTCGGCCTGGCTGGATTTGATGTGACGGCCATGCTGGGCAAGTTCGAGAAGTACTTCGATGTAGAAAAGCTCGAACACCCGGAACGATTGGAGAGCGCCCTCGCCAAGTTGTGCGAGGCCGGCCGCAGTCGGACGGCACTGCTGGCTGTGACTGCAAATGCGAACTATCTTCTGCGAGCTCGTCATGAGCAAGAGTCAGAATTCCTCACCCAACAAAGTGCTCAGCAGCGCGCGCTGGACGTGGTGCAATTGCACAAGCTGGTGCTGGAAGAGGCGCTGGATATGTCGGAAGAGGACATCCGCGATCAGAAGTATCTGAAGTACCTACGCGAGGCACAGGAGGCGGTGGAGGAGGTTCGAAAGGGCGCCAACGTCGCGTTCCTGATGAACCCCGTGCGCATATCGCAGGTGCGAGACATCGCCTTTAGCGGCGAGGTGCTGCCGCAGAAGTCCACCGATTTCTTCCCCAAGCTGCTGAGCGGCTTGACCATCTACTCCCTGGAGGAAGCTACGCAACCTGCCCTTGCCGGAGGCCGGTGATTTGTCTGGATCGCGTCGCCGCTCGATCCCGTGGAGCGGTGTTGCCCTGACGTTGGCTTGTACGGCGGTTGCCTACTGGCAGTGGCACGTAAGCGTTCTGGCCCAACCGGCGGCGCCCGTCCCGTTGTCGGTATACGCGCGCCAAGCATACTACACGACTCCACTGCTGAACTTTAACGGCCAGTCGTATGTTGGGCTGGTGGAATTGCTGGAGCCGTTGGGAACGGTGGATGCGCGGATCGATGGAAAGAAACTCAAGCTGAAGTTTGGGGCACCGGGCAGCAAGGAAATCGAACTGCAATTCCAGGACAATAAGGAAAAGGGCAAAGTCAGAGGAAGCAACATCCAGCTCCCTGCAAGCTTTGTCGTGCAGAACGGGCGGGGATACATTCCCTTGTCTGGGGTCAGCGATGTACTAGCGCACGCTCTTGGCCTTCCGATCCGGTTGAATGCGGCGGCTCAACGATTGTTCATCGGGGATGTCGGAGAGCGCTTCACGATGGAGCTGCGTACGGGAATTCCGTCAAAGTTGTTCGTGAGCTTCGATTCGCCGGTGAATCCAACCGTGGCAACCGAGCCGGGCCACATCCGGTTTACATTTCGCAAAGATCCGGTGCTGCCCGGAGTGGAGCATGCCAACTACAACGATTCAGTCATAACCGGTGCGAGATTCACCGAGCACGACGGAGTGGGCGAACTGGATATCACGGGCAACGCGCCAATGATGGCGAACTTCGCCGACGCTGGAAGGACAATCGTGATTTCCGGTGCGCCAGCCCCGCCCCCGGAGGTGGCCCAGCCCATTCCTCCGCCCAGCCTGCCGGCTGCGGTTGAACCTCCAGCAAACCAGCCCAGGCCGGCGGGACCCAGGTTTCTGGTGCTGATCGATCCGGCACACGGAGGTGAGGACAATGGGGCGGCAATTGCTCCGGACGCTCCTGAGAAGGATGTTGTGCTGTCGTTAGCGCGGCGGCTGCAGCGTGAATTGACGAATAAGGGTATTGCGTCGAGTTTAATGAGGAATTCGGATACCGCCATTTCGCTGGAGCAGCGAGCGGTAACGGCGAATGCGGCGCGACCCGCGCTTTATGTTGCGCTTCATGCTGCCAATAGCGGACATGGCGTACATGTCTTCACGGCGATGGTGGATGCGATCAGCGCAAGCTCGCGTGACTTTCTTCCGTGGGATAACGCGCAGTCGGCATACCTCGAATCGAGCATGGCGGTGGCGGGATCGGTGGCAGCCGAGCTGGAGGCGCGCAAACTACCGAATATCGTACTTACAGCTCCGCTGCGACCTATGGCGAATATTGCCGCGCCGGCGATTGCGCTCGAGATGGCTCCGCCAGGAGAGAATGTGACGGACATCTGGAAGCCGGCTTACCAGGAGCAGATTGCGCAATCGGTGGCGTCGGGCATTGCGGCGATGCGCGGCAAGATATCAGAGGTGCGTCCGTGACGCGGCGCGTGCTCATTATGTTCGTAATCCTGCTGGTGATCGCCGCAGGATTGGGGTGGTACGCCTATCACCTCAAAAAGCGCGTGGCGCTGGAGGAGCAGCGGCTGGCGCAGCAACCTAGGAGTGTCCTGGCTCCGACCAGCGGGCCGACGACGCTGGTAACGTTCTTCATTGCTTCGGAAGCCGATGGCGGGTTGCGTCGCATGCAGGAAAATATGCCTCTGCCGGAAGAGCACAGCGAAAGAGCGCGAGCGCTGTTGCAGGCATTGTTTGCCAAGTATCCGGCGAGAGCGCAGTCAGCGGGCGGCGGCGATTCGGACGTTCGCGGCGTTTTTCTTCTGGGCACGGATACCGCGGTCGTGGATACAAGCTCCAGCTTCGCCGACTCGCATCCTTCGGGAGTATTGGCGGAAGAGCTGACTGTGGCCTCGATTGTGGCGACGCTAAATGCCAATTATCCGCAAATTGTTCGAGTCAAAATTTTGGTGGATGGCAAAGAGCGCGAGACGCTGGCCGGTCACGCCGACCTGAGACGCTTCTACACAGCGGGCGAGATGGACAACTTTGCAAAGGAAGCCAAGTGATTCTACCTCGGGTTGGCGTGTTCGATTCAGGGGTTGGCGGGTTGACAGTGTTGCATGCGATGGCGGCACAAATTCAGGCGCACTTTCTGTATTTCGGTGACACGGCGCGGCTACCGTATGGCACAAAATCGGCTGAGACGGTCGCGCGCTATGCAACCGGCGCGGCAAGGTACCTTGAGGCTCAGGGGATCGATTTGCTGGTGATCGCCTGCAACAGCGCAACGGCGCTGGCACTGCCGCAAATTGAACAGGCGGTCCGGGTACCTGTGATTGGAGTTGTTGAGCCGGGAGCAAGAGTAGCGTCTGAGGTCAGCGAGACCCGGTCGGCCATCGTGATCGCAACGGATGCGACAGTTGGTAGTCATGCATACAGAGAAGCATTACAAGGCAAAGGCATGCAGGTGTACGAAAAGGCTTGCCCGTTGCTCGTGCCGCTGGTTGAGGAGGGTTGGGTCGACCATCCGGTTACCGAACGGGTGGCACAAATCTACTTGGGCGAAGCCGCTGCCGCCGCACCACAGCAGGCCGATGTTCTTTTGCTGGCGTGTACGCACTATCCGTTGCTCACGCCTTTGTTGCGGAGAATTACTCCGGCGCACATGAAGATCGTCGATTCGGCGGAATCGACAGCGAGGGCGGTGCGGAGCGTGGTCGAATCGGCGCACAGGGACCGGGCGCAGGATGCGGCACAGGATCATCGCAGCTTTCGCTTCTTCGCGACCGATTCCGTTGAAAAGTTCAAGAAGCTGGCCACCCGGTTTTTGGGACGCCAGGTGGATCGCGTGGAGCACGTGGATTTGGGTGGATGAACAGTTACCCAACGCCGGTAACATCGGCGCTCCTGGGCGGTCCCTGGTGAAGCAGCGCCCCACGGTACGTGTCAGTCACGATCTAAATCTCCCTGGGGTTCCACGCATCGAGCGGTACAATCGGCTGCTATGGTCTATCGCTCCGATAATCGCGCTTGCGACCAGTTACGCCCGGTCCGGCTCATCCCAGACTACATTGCAATCGCCGAGGGTTCCTGCCTCGTGGAACTGGGCAACACGCGAGTAGTGTGCACCGCAACGATCGAAGACACGGTTCCGCAGTTTCTGCGTAATAGCGGGAAAGGCTGGATCACCGCGGAATATGGGATGTTGCCTCGCTCCACGCTGACGCGCACGCCCCGTGAAGTCACCAAGGGAAGGCCCAGCGGGCGCACACACGAAATTCAGAGGCTCATCGGCCGCTCGCTTCGGGCTGTCGCGGATCTCGAAAAACTTGGTGAGAGAACAGTTTTCATCGATTGCGATGTGATACAGGCGGACGGTGGCACGCGCACCGCGTCGATCACAGGAGCGTTCGTGGCATTGGGACTCGCAATGAAAGCCATGGTCGAAAGCGGTACACTTCCCTCGCTGCCGATCTGTGATTTTGTGGCGGCTACCAGCGCGGGGATCGTCGATGGCGCGGTCATGCTGGATCTCTGCTACGAAGAAGACTCGCGAGCCGATGTTGATATGAACCTCGTGCTTACCGGCAGCGGCAAGCTGATTGAGGTACAGGCCACGGCAGAGCACAAGCCGTTCGCCGACTCTCAACTCGCAGAGATGATTTCGGTTGCACGCAAGGGGATTGAGTCGTTAATACAACAGCAACGGGCGCTCCTAACCGGCTTTAAAATGGGGTAAATACGTCGCCGAATTCCGGCCGGCTTCAGGCCAGAATGCCGGGTTTCATTTAGAATTGCTTGTCCTGCCGCCCTATACCGCAGGACAAGCCATCATCTGTAGCGGCGCGAATTTCATAGCGAGCGCCGTGCGCTCGAGGAGGATGCCATGAAGCTTACGCCTGGGAAGCTCCAGGGAATGAAAAATGTTTCGAACAATAAGGGTGTCATTGCCGCTGCCGCGATGGACCAGCGTGGCTCGCTGAAGAAGATGCTGGGCAGCCGAGCCAACGATGCCGGGCTCGAGGAATTTAAGATCCATGTCACCGAAGTCCTGACCCAGCATGCCAGCGCGATTCTGCTTGACCCCGAGTGGGGACTGCCGGCGGCAAAGCGTCGCGCCAAGGGGTCGGGATTGCTGCTGGCATACGAGAAAACTGGATACGACAAAACCCTGCCTGGACGCCTGCCCGATCTGCTGGACCTGTGGTCCGCCAAGCGGTTGAAGGAAGCGGGCGCCGACTGCGTGAAGATCCTGTTGTACTACTCGCCCTATGACGAGGAGAAGATCAACGACCTTAAGCATGCCTGGACCGAGCGCATTGGCGACGAGTGCCGGGCCAACGACATTCCGTTCTTTCTGGAGCTGGTCGGCTACAAAGAGGGATTGGACGAGAAGGGTCCGGAATACGCCAAGCTGAAACCCGAGGTTGTCGCTAAGTCAATGGAGGAGTTCTCCAAAGATCGTTACGGCGTGGATGTTCTGAAGGTAGAAATTCCGGTCAATTTGCAGTTTGTGGAAGGCGCGAAGTCATTCAAGGGAACGAAGGCATATTCGAAGGCGGAAGCGCTTGCCCACTACCGTAGTGCTGCCACCACCACGAAAAAGCCGTTCATCTACCTGTCGGCCGGCGTAAGCAATGCTGAGTTCATCGAGGATCTGGAATTCGCTGCCGAAGCCGGCGTGAAGTTCAATGGCGTTCTCTGCGGCCGGGCTACATGGAAAGATGGTATCCCGATCTTCGCCGAAAAGGGCGCAGCGGAATTTCGCAAGTGGCTGGAGACCCAGGGCGTCGCGAACATCGAAAATGTTAACAACGCACTGAAAGCGGCAACCCCGTGGTACAGCATTTACGAGGTGGCGGAACCAGCGCTGGCCGGGAGATAGCTAGTAGTCGGATTAGGCAGCAATCTGAAGCGCGTGGAAGACCTCTGCGCGCTTTTGCATTTAGGCGTCTTCTTATTTCCGGCATTTTGCGCAATAACCGCCGATTTCAAATCGGGCGATGAGGATGTGGAACTGGCAATCGCGCTCGACCTGCCCTTTGACGCGATCGAACAGATCACTCTCGAACTCCTGCACGCTGCCGCATCGCAGACAGGTCATGTGCATGTGATCGCGTTGCGGACGCCGCTCGTAAAAGTGGCCTTCCCCTTTTACGTGCAATAGATCCAGTTCATCGACCAAACCTTGCCGCTTCAGCAGCGCGAGGGTGCGATAGACCGTCACGCGATTGATGCCTGGATCAATCTTGGTTGCTTTGCGTAGGATCTGCGCTGCGTCGAGATGCTGACTGGCGTTCTCAATGATCTCCAGAATGATGCGCCGCTGATGTGTCAGCCTGATCCCTCGGGTCACAAGGGCGGACTGCAATGCGCCGGGAGCGGATGTATGGGGCAACGGCACAGCTTACCTCCGCGGAAGGGTTGCAGCAAGATGCAACTAGGTTGCAACTATATTTCTAACAACTGCTTGACTGTAAACCTACCCTGAGTTCGAATAATAGCATAAGAGTTGCAACTGAGTTGCGATAACAAAGCTTGAATTGATTTGGTGGGTCTCTTCTATGTCGACAGCTCGTTTGTTTTGCGTCACCGTGCTGTTGGTATCCGCATTACTCGCTGATCGAGTCTGCGAGGCGGGTGAACGGCCTTATTTCGTTACTTACGAACAAACGATGGAAGAACCCGGGAACCTCGAGATCGAAGCGCGAGGTCTGACGGCTTCTCCTCAGGCTGGTAATACTTTCTTGTCAGGAGTAACCGAGTTTGAATATGGCGCCAAGGGCTGGTGGACCACCGAGTTCTATCTCGACGGCCAGACAACGCAGAACGAGAGCACTCTATTCACCGGATTTCGCTGGGAGAACCGCTTTCGTCTGCTGATGAAGGAGCACAAAATCAACCCCGTGCTCTATGTCGAATACGAGAACATCAGTGGGGCCGACAAGAGCCTGCTGGAGGTCGTCGGTTTCGACTCTCAATACGACGGTCTGGTACCCAATAGGCAAGCCAGTCGCGAATGGGAGCATGAGATCGAAACACGCCTCATCCTGTCGAGCAATGCCAACGGCTGGAATATCTCTGAGAACTTTCTTGCCGAGAAGAACCTGGCAGGCAATCCGTGGGAATTCGGGTATTCTGTCGCAGTCAGCCGGCCTCTTGCACTTTTGGCCTCCGCTAATGAGTGCGTCTTTTGTCCGGAAAACTTCCAGGCGGGCGTGGAGTTCTACGGAGGCCTGGGCACGACGGACAGGTTTACTCTCCACGGCACATCGCAGTATGTCGCGCCTACGCTGTCGTGGCAAATCCACAACACCGTCGTGAAGATCTCGCCGACAATTGGAATGACGAGCGCCAGCTATCCGGTGATGTTGCGGTTTGGCGTGTCGTATGAGTTCTCCGGGTTTGGACGGAAGGTGGCAAGTCTGTTTCACTGAACGGTGCCTGTAAAATTGGCTTAAGGAGAATCCGATTTGATAGTGAATCTTCGGAAGACTCTTAGCTATGCAAGAGTCTTAACTCTGGCCTTCCTTTTGGGCTCCGTTCTCGTGGTTTATGCGCAAGGTACCGGGTTCCGCAGTGCGCCGGCATCTGCCGCGCAGATGAAGAATCCTTATTCCACCGATGCTCAGGCCACTTCCGGGGGGAAAAAGCTCTACGCGCAAAACTGCGCCCAGTGCCACGGAAACAATCTGCAGGGCATGGGTCCGGCACCTACATTGGTAAGCGCAACGGTGAAGAATGCCTCGCCCGGAGAACTGTTCTGGTTCATTACCAATGGTGACCTTAACAAAGGAATGCCGGCTTGGCCGCAACTGCCCAAGCAGCAGCGCTGGCAGATTGTTTCGTTTTTGGAATCCAAGAACGGCGGTCATTAAACATCGTCGTCAGCAGGGTGGGAAATCCGCTATAACTGATTTGTGACTACCAGTTCGCCTTTCTTTGCCCCGAAAACGGCGTTGATCACGGGGGCGTCCAGCGGCATTGGACTTGAGCTGGCGCACCTCTTCGCACGCGACGGTTATCGTCTGGTGCTGCTGGCGCGAAATCGCAGCATTCTTCGCCAAATCGGCGATGACCTGCAGGCGCGCTACAGCGTTACGGTGCGAATCGCGCCCAAAGATCTCGCGCATCCGTCGGCTCCCGCCGAGTTGTACCAGGAACTGCAGGAGGCTGGAATCCGTCTCGATGTGCTGGTCAACAACGCCGGGTTCGGCCTGGCCGGCGCGTTTCTCGAAACAGACTGGATGCGGGAAGCCGAGATGATGCAGGTCAACATGGTGGCGGCCACACATCTCACCAAGCTGTTCCTACCGCAAATTCGCGCGCGCGAGGGTTGCGTCCTCAACGTGGCCAGCACGGCCGCGTTTCAACCCGGACCGTTCATGTCGGTTTACTACGCCAGTAAGGCTTATCTGCTTAGCTTCAGCGAAGCGCTATCCGAGGAGCTTGAAGGAACTGGTTGCACCGTGACCTGCCTCTGCCCCGGGCCGGTGGCAACGAATTTCCAGAAGCGCGCGTACCTACAGGGTACGGCTATGACGAACAGCCCTCTTATGGTGGATGTGCAAGAAGTGGCGCGCCAGGGCTACGAAGGAATGAAACGCGGCAAGAGGATTGTGATTCCGGGATGGAAGAACCGGGTCGGCGTGGAAATGCTGCGCATTTCGCCCCGTGCGACGGTGACGAAGGTCGTTCGTAGGCTGCAGGAGAAGAAAAACGCCGCGACCAGTGTGGACAACAAATAGCTACAGATTAAAGAGCTCCCGCAGCCGTTTGGTTTGGGCTCGGCTGACCGGAATTTCGGCTTGTTTCTTGTCATCCATACGGATCTGGTACGAGCTCTTGAACCAAGGAACGACTTCCTTGATCCGCTGAATGTTCACCAGGTAGGAGCGATGCGCTCTCCAGAAGACATTGGGATCGAGTGAGTCGAACAGCTCCTCGAGTGTCCGGCAGTTCGACTGGCCTTCCATGTTGGTTGCAACCACGGTGATGATGCCATCCGCAATAGACGCATAGCAGATGTCTTTCTGGTCAACCAACAACAGGCGCCCGGCTGATTTCAGCAGCACTTTTGCGGCTTGCGGCCGGTGCTGCTGCTCCAGCATCTTGACCAGCGTGTCGAGTTGCTCGCTGGAAGAGGCCGAGGATTCCAGCTTCTTCTTGGCTTTCTCTACGGCTTGAGCGACGCGCTTCTTGTCGAATGGTTTCAGTAGGTAATCGACGGCGTTTACCTCGAATGCCTTGACTGCATATTGATCGAAAGCCGTGGCGAAAACGATTTGTGGCAAGGTGACTTTGCGGTCAAGCAACTTCTTGATGACAGCAAAGCCATCCAATCCCGGCATCTGCACGTCGAGGAACAAAATGTCGGGAGACAATTCCTTGATCAGATTGACGGCTTCGACTCCGTTCTTCCCTTGAGCAACGACCTCGACGTCGGATTCCTTTAGAAGGAAGGCCAGTTCTTCGCGCGCCAGTTGTTCATCGTCGACAATGACCGCCGATATCGTCATTCCCGCTCCACAGGATGTTTTTGGGTTGGAGTATAAACCTTCGTCACCAGTCAGTGTAGCAGGCAAGGGCTGTCGTACACTGGTGATGGATGGTCATCATCTTCGGTATTCATGCGGTTAGCGAAGCGCTGAAATCCGGTACACGGAGCTTTGATTATGTCGGGGTTTCGCGCGAACGGCACGACCAACGGATGCAGCGGATCATCGATAATTCCCGGGCCTCCGGGGTTCAGGTTCGCTTTTTGCCTCGTGAGGAGCTGGATCGTATCGCCAACACTCATACGCACCAGGGCGTGGTAGCTATTACCAGCAGCAAGCAGTACGCCGATGTCGATACTCTGCTGGAACAGCGCAAAGGTGAGTACAGCTTCTTGCTGGTGCTCGATGGCATTGAGGATCCGCACAATCTCGGTGCATTGATACGCACCGCCGATGGAGCAGGGGTTGACGGCGTCGTTATTCCTGAGCGTCGTGCAGTCGGCCTGACTGGAACTGCGGTGAAAGCTTCTGCGGGAGCCTCGGAGCATCTGGCAATAGCGCGAGTGACAAACATTTCGCGCACACTGGACGAAATGAAAGAACGCAATGTCTGGACCGTCGGGTTAGACGAGCGCGGTACTCAGAGCTACGCCGACCTCGATTACAACATGCACTGTGCTATTGTCCTAGGCGCCGAAGGCAAGGGTTTGCATGATTTGGTGCGTAAGCGTTGCGACTTCCTGGTGTCGATTCCGATGGCCGGACACGTCCCATCACTCAACGTATCGGTTGCGGGTGCCGTGGTGATGTATGAAGTAGCACGCCAGCGCCGAGTCGGCCAATTCTCTGGGAAGACCCGTCCTTCGAAATGAAGCGAAATTTTGCTCTGGCCGCTCTCCTGCTTCTTTCTGGCGCCGTGGTGGGCGCGCTTGACCGCGAAGCCTTCACAATTACGGCTTACAACCTTGAGGTGCAGATCGATCGCGCTTCGCATGTCATGGCTGTCACCGGACGGCTTAGCCTTCGCAACGACTCAAACGCCCCGCAAAAGAACATCGCTCTACAGGTCTCGTCTTCGCTAGCCTGGAATGGCATCGCCCTCGATGGAAAGCCGGTCGAGTGGATCGGTAACGATTACACCTCCGACATCGACCACACGGGTGCGCTATCTGAGGCTATCGTAACCCTGGAGAAGCCGGTCGCTCCTGGCGGGAAAGTTACCTTGGACGTGCAATACGGCGGTACGGTCATACCGGACGCCACCAGACTCACACGAATGGGGATGCCGGCCGAGCTAGCTCTCCGTAATGATTGGGACCAGATCAGCCCTGCGTTTACAGCTGTCCGCGGATTGGGGAACGTCGTCTGGTATCCAGTTTCGATCGCTGCAGTCAGTATGAGTGAGGGCAACACCGTCTTTGCCGCCATCGATGCATGGAAGACCCGTAACCGAAACTCTCAGTTTGAAGCTCGCATCCGAGTTGTGGCAGGCGCCGAGAAGCTCTGTATTGCGGGCACCGGCATAACATCGCGCTGTGGCGATTACGGTGCGACTTCCGACCCGCACACCGGAGAGATGACCAATGAGGTCAGCAACACCATTCGCCTGCAGAGCCTGGGCACTGCAACGCCAGCGTTCGCAGTTGCGGAATACGTCTGGCTAGAGCGGCCCGGAATCACTATTGTGCATGTTCCCGCAAAGACGCCCGTCGCGCGTGACTACGCCGCAGCCGCTGAGCTCAACGATCCTCTCCTTAACGAGTGGCTGCCACAGCGCGGCGCTCCGGCGTTGGTCATCGAGTTGACCGACCCGAATGCCAATCCGTTTCAGAGCGGACTATTCTTGTTTACGCCGATGCGCGAGTCGGACCAGGCGACGCTTAGCCTGTTGCAGATGCCTGCACAGGTAGCAGCCAGATTCTCCTCGGCGCGGCCGTGGATTAATGCTGGCGTGCAACGATTTCTGCAGGCGATCAGCGAGGAACACCGGGCTGGGCGTAAGAGCGCCTTGCAGTTCCTGAACCAATACTTGCCGGCTATTGTGAAGACCGAACAACTGGCTGATGCGAAGGACGCTGCCGGCAACAGCCAGCCAGCCAATTCTGCCGCCGATTCGCTGATTAACTCTTCCGATGAGATTCTGCTGCGCGGAAAGGCCAGCTTCGTGTTCTGGATGCTGCGCGACATGGTGGGCGACTCGGTGCTCCAGCATGCACTGGCCGCCTATCACAGTCAGGATGACTCGAGTCCAGCTTATTTCCAGAGCCTGCTGGAAGAGGGCAGAAGGCGCAACCTGGAGTGGTTTTTTGATGATTGGGTTTACCGCGATCGCGGACTGCCGAATTTTCGAGTTGACGGCGTGTACGCCCGCCCTGTGTTGGATGATCCGCAGAAGTTGAACCTGGTGACGGTGACGGTGGAAAACCGCGGGAGCGCGGGCGCCGAGGCGCCGGTCACGCTGCAATCGCCAGGCGGCGAGAGGACGATCCGTGTCCTGGTTCCGGCTCACGAAAAGGCGACTGCACGCGAGCAGATTCCTGGGACACCCACTCGTGTGGTGGTGAACGACGGAAGCGTGCCGGTGGCGAACCTAGGCGGGATTGTCTATGAAGTACCGCAGACCTCGAAGCAGGAGTGAGGGTCGCTTGCCAACACGCAGGTTCGAACGATACAACCATCTCGGATGTATCTGCGCGGCTTGCGCGTAACGAGGACGAATTGAGCTACATCCAGTTTTTGGGCGCCGCTGGAGTCGTAACCGGATCGAAGCACCTGATCAACACTGGCAACCAGACCGGTCGGCAAGGAATTCAGGTACTCATCGACTGCGGTCTCTTCCAGGGACAAAAAGAGTGGCGAGAGCGCAACTGGCAGGACCTCCCCATTCCTGCCCGTGAAATTGATGCGGTCATCCTCACCCATGCTCACCTGGACCATTCGGGATGGATTCCGCGCCTGGTGAAGCAGGGATTCCACGGCCCGATCTATGCTACGCCGCCGACCATTGATCTTTGCGGCATTCTGCTGCCTGATTCAGGCCACCTGCAGGAAGAGGACGCAGCCTTTCACAATCGCTATAAAACATCGAAACACGATCCTGCCTTGCCTCTTTACACGATGGAAGAAGCTCAGCGGTGCCTCACGCTTTTACGGCCATTGAAACTCGGCGAGCTCAAGCAGTTGTCGAACGAGTTGTCCTTCCGCTTGGTTCGGGCTGCGCACATTCTTGGCTCATCGATGGCTGAGGTTTCGCTGACTACGAACGGAAGTACCTCGCGCCTGTTGTTCACCGGAGATATCGGGCGCGTGCGCGATAACCAGGTGTCGCCCGGCAAGGTCGTGCGTTCCGGCCCGCAGGAGAACGAAAGCTGCGATTACCTCGTGATGGAGAGCACCTACGGAAACCGGCAACATCCGCACGACGATCCCAGGCCAGAGATGGCCGGACTGATTCGCGCGACGGTTCAGCGCGGTGGAAGCGTCATCGTTCCGGCGTTTGCCGTAGAGCGCACGCAAAAGCTGCTCTTCATGCTGAAAGAATTGATGGAGACCGAGCAGATTCCACCGGTGCCGGTACACGCCGATAGCCCAATGGCGATCAAGGCGGTGCAGATCTTCCTGAAATACACGGACGAATTCAGCCCAGACACGAAAGCGCTGATTGAAAAATACGGCTCCCCACTTAGCTGGCCTAATTTCCACTTTGACCAGAGCCAGGAGGACTCGAAAAGAATTAACGAGTCTAAGTATCCGACCATCATCGTGTCTTCCAGCGGCATGGCCACGGGCGGCCGAGTATTGCACCATTTGGCGCAGCGCCTGCCCGACCCGCGCAATCTGGTGTTGTTCATCGGCTTCCAGGCTCCCGGAACACGCGGATTCGATATCAAGAACAATGCGAGCGAGGTCAAGATGTTCGGGCAGGTCGTGCCGGTGCGCGCGCAGGTCGCTTCTCTGGAGCAGTTCAGCGATCACGCCGACACACCGGAGTTGCTGCAATGGCTGCGCACATTCCGGGCGGCACCGAAGCAAACCTTTTTGGTGCACGGCGAGCCCCCGGCTTCCGCCCAGCTTCGCGCTTCCATGACCAAAGTCCTGTCGTGGAATGTGCAGGTGGCCGCTTACAAAGAGAAGGTACAGATCACGTAGAGGAACTATCCATGGCAACGTACAGTTTGGTGGAATACGCTGACGCCAGCCCGGAGGTCCGGGCGGTTTACGACGACATCATGGCAACACGCAAGGTGGATTGGATCAATAACTTCTGGAAAGCCATAGCCCACGACCCTGTGTTATTAAAGCGCACGTGGGAGAGCATCAAGCAAATCATGGCGCCGGGTGCACTCGATTCGCTCTTCAAGGAAATGATCTATGTGGCGGTGAGCGTAACAAATGGCTGTGAGTACTGCATTGCTTCTCATACAGCTTCGGCGCGAAAGCAGGGAATGACTCCTGCGATGTTTCACGAGCTGATGTCGGTAGTCGGCATGGCGAACGAAACCAACCGCCTGGTCAAGGGCTACCAAGTGGAGATTGATGAGGCGTTCACAACTCCTCTGGGGTAAGACTGATCCACGCTTAGCGCTACAGAACCAACTCGCCTTTATAATGGGTATTTCTTATGAAAGCTTACGTTTACGTCTCTCTCAAGAAGAGTGTCCTTGATCCACAGGGTAAAACCATCCACGGCGCCCTGAAGAAGATGGGCTATCGCGGTGTCAACGATTTGCGTCAAGGCAAGTATTTTGAGATCGCCCTGGATGACGGCATCGGGCGAGAAGATGCGCAGGCTGAGATCGAGCGGATTGCGCGCGAAGTCCTGACGAACCCGGTCATCGAGGAATATCGCTACACCCTCGAAGGTTGATGCGCTGTCGCTATTTCTTCACACTTCTTCACGCCGGCGACGGAGTCCGGCCGACTCGGGCAGAATCAGATAAGATTGAGAAATCCTCCCCTGCGACCTGGTGGGTTGTGTTAAGTAAGGTTTTCGAATCGCCGGGTAACGGAGCAGCAGATGTGCGGTATTGTCGGATACGTCGGAAAGAAGAGGGTCGTCCCGGTCATTATCGACGGCCTGAGACGGTTGGAATATCGCGGTTATGACTCTGCCGGTATCGCCGTGGCTGGAAACGGCGAAGGATTGCAGGTCCGGCGTGCCGAAGGCAAGCTGCGCAACCTCGAAGAAACCATCCAGCTGAATCCGCTCGATGGCACCTACGGCATCGGACACACACGTTGGGCAACGCATGGTCGCCCGACCGAAGAGAACGCTCACCCGCACCGCGACTGCACGGGCAAGATTGTCGTTGTTCACAACGGCATCGTCGAAAACTACATGAGCTTGAAGAAGCGGCTCATCGCTGCCGGACACAAGTTCCGCACCGAAACCGACACCGAAGTCATCGCCCACCTCATCGAGCAGACCATCGTCGAGTCTGGACATAAAATCTCTCTGGAAGAAGCAGTGCGCGCCACGGTCAAGCAACTCACAGGCGTATTTGCGATCGCGGTGATTTCCTCCGACGAGCCAAACAAGATCGTGGCCGGGCGCAATGGCCCGCCGGCGGTGATCGGACTGGGCGCTGACGAATACTTCGTTGCCAGCGATGTTCCGGCGATTCTTTATCACACCCGAGATCTGTTCTTCCTCGGCGATGGCGACCTTGCGGTCATCACTCCCAACGGCGTGCAGTTGACCGACTTTGATGGCCATCCGATTACACGCCAGGTGCAGCACATTACCTGGGATCCGATCATGGCTGAGAAGGGCGGCTTCAAGCATTTCATGCTCAAGGAAATCTTTGAGCAGCCCAGGGCTGTGCGCGACACAACCTTGGGACGCGTGTCGCTGGATACAGGCAAGGTCTTCCTCGATGAGATGGACATCACCGAGGAAGACTTCCGTCAGCTGCAGCACGTCTATATCGCCGCCTGCGGTACCAGCTGGCATGCCGGACTCGCGGCGAAGTTCATGATCGAGCGGCTGGCTAAGGTCCCAGTCGAAGTGGACTACGCCAGCGAATTCCGCTATCGCGACCCGTTGACCGGTCTGCAGGATCTGACGATCCTGATTACCCAATCGGGCGAGACCGCAGATACCATCGCAGCCATGCGGGAATCGCGCGCCAAGGGGGCCAAAACCTTAGGCGTGTGCAATGTGGTCGGCTCGATGATTGCGCGCGAATCCAATGGAACGATCTACACCCATGCAGGCCCGGAAATAGGTGTCGCCTCGACTAAGGCTTTCACCGCACAACTCACGGCGTTGTTCCTCTTCGCTGTTTACCTGGGAGAAGTGCGCGGCACAATCACGCCCGACGAGGCCAAAAAACTGCTCACGGAGTTGACGCTGGTTCCCGGCAAGCTGGAAGCACTACTTGGCGGCGAAGATGAAACGGAGGAGCTGGCCAAGCGGTACCATCGTGCGCAGGATTTTCTCTACCTGGGACGCGGCGTCCATTATCCGATCGCCCTGGAAGGCGCCCTGAAGATGAAGGAAATCTCCTATATCCACGCTGAGGGATATCCTGCCGGCGAGATGAAGCACGGTCCGAATGCCCTGATCGATGAAGAACTGCCGGTAGTGATTATTGCGACCCGCGATCTTAACGATCAGGGTTCCGTGCTGCGGTATGAGAAGACCATTTCGAATCTGAAGGAAGTCAAAGCGCGTTCCGGAACGGTGATTGCAGTGGCCACTGCGGGTGACGAGGAGATCAAAGAGTCCGCCGACCACGTCATTTACGTTCCGCCGGCGCCTGAATTGCTCTCGCCGATACTGGAAGTTGTGCCGTTACAGTTATTGGCGTATCACATTGCGGTGCGGCGCGGTTGCGACGTGGACCAGCCGCGCAATCTCGCGAAATCCGTGACCGTGGAGTAGCCCACTCGGCAAGACAAGGGCGGCCCAGGGGTCCCCCGCTGTGCCTTGCTACATGCCGCTTATCTGCTTCTGCTGCATCTAATTACCTGTGACACACTCAGGTTCAGTATCGGAGGTTTCTGCTAGTGGCGTTTCCACGAGGCAGCCGGGTCAGCGTCAGTTGCAGACCGCGCTGCTGAATCGCGCGGTTTGGCTATCAGATCAGACCAAGCACCTTGAGTTCGTAGTGGAGAACGTCGAAATATTTCCATTCGTTCCGGGGCAGTTCGTCTCTATTCAGCAGCCCAAGTCCGACGGCAAGGTCCATACCCGCGCGTATTCTCTAGCCTCCGAGCCACGACCCAGTGCTTCCTTCGATCTTTGCTTGAATCGCGTTGAAAACGGATTTCTGTCGAACTGGCTGTGCGATTTGGAGGAAGGTTCGCGAATCCAGTTCCATGGTCCGCACGGAATGTTCACCCTGCGTCAGAGGCAGCAGGACTCGATTTTCATCTCCACGGGTACGGGCGTGGCGCCTATCCGCGGAATGGTACGCTGGCTGTTTCAGGATCCGAGCCGTCATCTTGGAGGCGAATACTGGCTGGTGTATGGGACGCGTCACGAAACTGGACTGTATTACGGAGACGAGTTCCTAGCCATCGAACAGAGCTTCCCAAACTTCCACTACATCCCGACACTGAGCCGCGGCGGCAACGCTTGGCCGGGATGCCGGGGCTACGTGCAGGATCACGTTAGAGAAATCGTGGGCACGCGCCGCAACATGCAGGCCTACATCTGCGGCCTGCATCAAATGGTCGACGCCAACCGCAAGCTCCTGAAGGAAGAGCTGGGCTGGGACCGTCGCCAGATTGTCTTCGAGCGCTACGACTGAAGGCCTGCTACTGCCACGATGAGGCGAGGAACGCGCTGACGTCTTTCTTCAGGTGCGCCAGCGAATCGCTCTTGATATACATCATGTGCCCGGCATCGTAATAGCCCAGTGTGATCTTCTGGTGCTGCTGAAGCGTCAGGTTCATGTGATCCAGCGTGTACTGGGTCGCGAAAAACGGCGTGGCCAGATCGTAATACCCATTGGCGACAAACAGCTTCATGTACGGATTCTTCACGAATGCCAGCCGCAGCGCCTCACTGGTGTCGGGGAAACCCTCGCCTGCTGAACCCCAATCCCATTCGCCGATTCCCCCGCCCAAGACGTAGTACTCAAGGTCGCTCTTGAAGCCGAGATCGGTGCGCACGTAATTGTTGAAGGTAGCTGTGAAGGGCGGACGTATCGCCGCCAAAGAAGGATCGAAGAAACGTCCTTCGCCGCGTACCCGGGTAATGTCGTCGCCGGTAAATCGGCTGTCCAGACGACCAACCGTCAGCCTCTGGCTATGCAACAACTCCCGGCAAAAGACTGCCTGCTCCACCCGGGCCTCGTTGAAATCTACTACACTGCGGTCCAGTCCCGTGAAACGCGCCACCTGATCGATCAGGCTCTGCTTCTCCTGCGCAGTAAGGCTGTCGCCTTTGCCCAACGAAGTCGCGTAGTTTCCGGCGGCAAACTGCTGCGATTCTGCCAGGACGCTTGCAAGGTCGCGCTGTTGCAAGTCAGCCGGAAGCTTTTTGTGATACCACGCTGTGGCGGTGTACGAGGGCAAAAAGAGGATGTACGGTAGATCGTTACCGCGAGTGAACGCCAGGGTCTGGAAGTTCAGCACCGACGAAACCAGTATGACCCCATTCAGCGCGATACCGCGATCAATCAGATAGCCGCTGAGTCCTGCGGCGCGTGTGGTGCCATAGCTCTCGCCCACCAGAAACAGTGGAGAATTCCAGCGCTGATAGCGGCTTAAGTAAAGACGAATGAATTCCGCGACCGAGGAAATATCTCCCCGGACACCGAAAAACTTCTTGCCAAGCTCCTTTTTGACGGCACGGCTGTAGCCGGTACCTACCGGATCGATGAACACCAAATCGGTCTGATCGAGCCACGTGTCTTGGTTGTCGACGAGCTCAAATGGCGGCTCCGGCATTTCGCCCCCGGGCAGCATCTTCACCCGGCGTGGCCCAATTGCACCTAGATGCAGCCAGATGGAAGCAGAGCCTGGACCTCCATTGAACGAGAACATCAGCGGCCGCTTGGCGGGCGCGCCATCGAGTGAATACGCCATGAAGAAAATGTTGGCCTCGATCTCGCCAGTTTCGTCGTTGCGGAGCGGCATGTATCCGGTGGTCGCGGTATATCGCAAGACCTTGCCGGCAAGCTGGATCTGGTGATGGGTGACGACCGGCGGTTCTTCCTTGGGAAGCTTTTCGGACTCGGCCTTGCCGGACTTTTCTGGAGCTTGGCCAGCTTTCTCGCCAGGCTTACTGGCCTCGGCGGCTTCCTTCTGTTGAGCACTCAACGGCGAGAGACAAATGACAAGCGTGACGAAAAGGGCGATCAGGCGGACCAGCCGCATCCACTTCCCCCCAGAGTTTTGGGCAATCACTTTCTGAAATAAACACGAATTTGCAACTGTAACACGAACCGAAGGCCTCAGGACTTCGCCGCCTTCCGCTGTTCGCGCTCCGCCTTGGCGAATTCGCGGCGGCGCAGCGCACCTTCAAACCTGCGTTTTTCGTCCTCGGTCTCAGGAATCACCGGGGCCACAGGTAACCTGCGGCCATGGCGATCGACCGCTACAAACGTGAGATAGGCCTTTGCAACCTTCTGCCGCGTCGCGGAGATGTAGTTCTCCACCGAAACTTTAACGCCGACTTCCATTGAGGTCTTAAATACGCGATTGATTGAGGATTGCAGCAGCACCATGTCACCGACATGCACCGGGATCAGAAAATCGATGTGGTCCATGGAGGCTGTTACGACATACGAATGCGAATGTCGATGAGCTGCCAAGGCTCCCGCAAGGTCGATCCAGTGCATCAAACGACCACCCAGTAATGCGCCCAGCGGATTCGCATCATTGGGCAGCACCAGCTCAATCATTTCCGACTTAGAATCGCTCACCGGTCTTGGAACCAACTTTGCTTCCTCGTTCTCCATCTACGTGCCTGCTTCCGCCCTTTTAATGCGCATCGGGCCTCTAGATGCGGAGCCCAACCCACTGTTTGGTGGGATAATTGCGAACCCCATTCTAACGGACTGCATTCTTTCAGGTATTCACGTTGAATGCTGCAGGCACGCTCTTGTACCATGCACTCTGGTCAAGGGAGTAGGTTGAATGGTTGATGAAGTCCGCGTTGCTGCGCTGCTGGACATTCTCAAGGGCAACCCCGATGATGCCTTCGCCCGCTACGCCCTCGGGTTGGAGTATTCCGGAGCGGGCGACAATGAGGCGGCGCTGCGCGAGTTTAACCGCCTTCTGGTCACACATCCCGATTACACAAACGCATATTTCATGGCCGCGCAAGTGCTCGAGCGTGCCGATCGCATTAATGAATCCCGCGAAATGCTGCTGAAAGGTATCGAGTCGGCCCGCCAATCGAATAACCTCCATGCCCTGTCGGAAATGGAGGCCATGCTCGACCAACTGCAAGGTGCAGAATAGCAGCTGCAATCAATCGGTCCGGCTCGAACCTGCACTGAATTTTCAGTCCAGCACTGCTGACGTAAGCGATAATTGTTGGGACATGGCGAAAGCAGATCGAGTTTGGCCAGTTAAGTCGGGCGGGCCCGGTCCTTGGCGTGTATCTTTCGCTCATTTGCTGCTTGCCCTCTGGGTTTTCGTGGGCCCCCAGACACTCGCCGCCCAACCGCCAGCCTCGAATCCCTCGCCGGCCAAAACTCCGACCGGCCCCTTGGGCTTGCTGTTAAAAGAAACGCCGAAACCACAGATCGTCAATGCCGAGCTAGCACCTGTCATTCCGGATGTTTCCGGCGCAATACCGCTACCCGATGTTGCCGCGCGGTCGCTCGACCTCGCGCAAAAGATGCGGGACGCTGCCGCCAAGTTACCTAAGCGCGAGCAGATCGAAAGTGTGCAGTCTTCCGTCGTCGAAATGGAGCCCGACCTGCAAACCAAATTGCAGGAAGTTAACACCATGCTCTCGGCGAGCCCGAACACGCTCGAGGTCCGCGAGGAGGAAAACTTCTGGCGTGGCGTTGACACCATTGCCAGCGGCTGGCAGCAACAATTGCTCACGTGGGCGAACAACGCACAAGCCACGCTGAAGATGCTGGATGTGCAGGAGCCGGCATGGCAGGCAACTCTCGAAGAGAATAAAGACAACAAAGCTCTGGAGCCGGTGCTCACCGTTGTAGAAAACAATCTCGACGAGATTCATCGCCTCAGAGAGCAAGCGCAAGATGCTCTACAGTTGGCCGTCAACCTCCAGATCCGCGTGGGAAATCTGGATGCTGCCAGCGACGACGCGGTCGCTCGCCTGGCGGCGGCCCGCGCGAAGTTGAAGGGACATCTGCTCGATCGCGACAGTCTCCCGCTGTGGAAAGTGAGCGCCCGTCGTGAACTGGGCGAAAACCCGGCGATGTTTCACACCATCAGCAGCCGCTGGATTTCCATTGCCGCCTTCCTCAAGCAGAACCAGGGCACAATCGTTTTCCTTGGCATTCTGTTGGTTCTGTCTCTGATAGCCGCCCGAAGATTGTACGAGCTCACATACAACAAGCATCCGCGTGATGAATTAGAGGCAGAGGCTGATCGCGTGCTTCGCCACTGGATTGCCCTCGGCTTGTTGCCGCCGATGATGGTGGGCTACGTGCTGGCGCCGTCGGCGCCTGTGAGTCTGATCGGCCTGATGATCATGGTGTCGTTCTTCCCCGTCCTGGTCATCCTTCCCCCACTGCTCACACCGCGGTTTCGCGCCCTTCTTTACCTTTTTAGCGCGATGTATGCGTTCTCCTGGGCCGCCTCGTGGATCACATTGAATTCGGCCCTGCGCCGCGAAATCGAGTTCTTCGCCAGCCTTGCGATGTTCGTAGTGCTGGTCTATCTGGTATGGCCGTCGAGGCGACGGGCTGAGCCAGTACGAGGATGGATTTACTGGCTCCAGCTCGGCATTCGATGTGCCGTCGTTGCCTGGGGGATTTCTCTCATTGCCAGCATCTTGGGCTACCTGAAACTCGCACACTATCTCGCGCTCGCCTGCATTTACAGCACCTTCGTCGCTATCAGTGTGTTCACCGCGTGGCGTGTGCTGACGCTGCTTTTGACGGTAGGCTTGCGTGCGCCCGAGTCGGAACGCCTAGCACTGGTGCGAGTGCATCGCCGAGGAATCGAGCGTTGGGTACCGCGCGCTCTGAAACTGACCGGCACATTCATTTGGCTCAAGGGGACCACCGACCTTCTGGGCATGACGGATAACTTCAACTCTGCCATCGAGCGGCTGCGCGATTTTCACCTTGCAGGCAGCGCCAGTGGTGCAACCCTCGGGGGCGTGCTCGGATTCTTCGTGATACTCGCAGCCGGCTACGCCATTGCCGCCTCAATACGGTTCCTGTTCCGTGAAGAACTCCTCCGCCGCTTTCACCTCACCCGAGGATTGCCTGAGCTATTCGCATCCATCATTTACTACCTACTGATGGTGATCGTGGTACTCGCTGCTGTGAATGCTGGCGGCATCGAGCTCAATAAATTCACCGTCCTCACCGGTGCATTTGGCGTGGGCATCGGCTTCGGCTTGCAGAACATCATCAACAATTTTGTCTCCGGACTCATCCTTCAGTTCGAGCGCCCAATTCACATCGACGACATTCTCGAAGTCGACAACAACATGGGAAAGGTCACCCGCATCGGCGTGCGCTCCAGCACCATCCAAACGTTTCAGGGCGCCGAAGTCATCCTTCCCAATGCCACGCTTATTTCCAGTAAGGTGATCAACTGGACTCTCTCGGAGTCGCGACGCCGCCGCGAGCTGCCGGTGGGAGTGGCCTACGGTTCCGATCCCAAGCTCGTACTAGAGATTCTTCGCGGTGCCGCCGGGAAACATGAGCTGGTGCTGACCAAACCCGAGCCGATGGCATACTTCAAAGGATTCGGCGACTTTACCCTCGATTTCGAGCTGCACTTCTGGGTCATGCAAGAGAACAACGGCTTGCTGATCACCAGTGAAGTGGCATTGGCGATTATGCAGTCCCTGAATGAAGCCGGAATCGAAATTCCCTTCCCACAACGCGATTTGCACCTGCGCTCCGTCGACCCCAACGTCGCGGAGGCACTGCAGACCGGAGCCAATGCCAAACTCCTGGCCAGCGACTGAGCCCGCCGCTCATCTCATCCGGGTCGGACAAAACTCCGCGTCGCGAATGGTTTGAGATGCTTTTTTGTTCTTCTCCGTGTTCTCCGAGCCTCCGTGGTGAAGAAGTGAATTGGCGTAGAATACCAACAATCGACTGGACGTGTGGGCGGACGGTCGGGACCCTGGAGGTACCCCAGCCTTGAGTGCTCTTCCTCAGACCCTTTCCGAGCTTCGTCGTCATTCACAATTTTGTGAAAAACGCATGCTTGCGCGCCGCGTCAAAGACGAATTACGCGACAACTTGATCCTGCGGCTGCGCTCTAGCGAGCCGATATTTCCGGGGATTGTCGGTTACGAAGACACGGTTGTGCCCCAGGTAGTGAACGCCATCCTGTCGCGCCACAACTTCATTCTGCTGGGACTGCGCGGTCAGGCGAAAAGCCGTATTTTGCGTGCGCTGACCACTCTGCTCGACCCGGAACTTCCCCACATTGCGGGTTGCGAAATTCATGACAACCCTTATTCCCCGTTGTGCTCACGCTGCAAGCATTTGGTTGCCGAAAAAGGCGATCAAGTGGCTATTGCCTACCTCACTCCGGACCAGCGATATGTAGAAAAGCTGGCAACGCCCGATGTCACGATCGCTGATCTGATTGGCGACATCGACCCAATTAAGGCTGCCAAGGGTGGCCATGAGTTGGGCAGTGAGCTTACGGTCCACTACGGTCTGCTGCCTCGCGCCAATCGCGGAATCTTTGCCGTCAACGAATTGCCTGATCTCGCGGGGAAAATTCAGGTGGGGCTGTTCAACATCATGCAGGAAGGCGACGTGCAGATTAAGGGCTATCCCGTTCGTCTCCCGCTGGATGTGATGCTGGTTTTCAGTGCCAATCCCGAAGACTACACCGCGCGCGGGAAAATCGTGACTCCACTGAAAGACCGCATCGGCTCCGAGATTCGTACGCACTATCCGGCTACCGTGCAGGAAGGCATCGCCATCACCGCACAAGAAGCCTGGATGGAGCGCAATGGCCATCAACTGCAGGTGCCGGAATTTGTTCGCGAGGTCATTGAGCAGGCGGCTTTTGTGGCCCGCGAAGACAAGCGGGTGGACAAACGTTCCGGGGTTAGCCAGCGCTTGCCCATTAGTGCGATGGAGAACGTGATCTCAAACGCGGAGCGCCGCGCAATTCGCTCTGGCGAGAAGCTGGTAGTGCCACGTGTCGGTGACATCTACGCCGCTATGCCGGCGATCACCGGCAAGCTCGAACTGGAGTACGAGGGAGAGCTGAAAGGTGCCGACCATGTCGCGCGCGACATCATCCGCGCCGCCGTCGCTCGCACTTACGATCGCTACTTTCACGGCAATAACAACATGAACCAGATCGTCCAGTGGTTCGATCTCGGCGGTGAAATTCAGCTTCGCGACTCCGCTGGCGCGCAGGAGATGCTGCACAAGCTGCGCGGAATTCAAGGCCTGCTCGACAAGCTGAGCGCCCTCGGCCTGAGCGGGAAGGAGCCTTCGGAACTGCTGGTCTCTGCCGCCGAATTCATCCTCGAGGGCTTGTATGCTCACAAACGCATTGGTCGCAGTGAGGAGCGTGTTTTCACCGCAGGGGAGAAGGCGCCACATCGCGAGAAGCAAAGCTTTCGAGAGGAAGACGACGAGCGCGATTTCCGCCGCTCGCGGAGGCCGTTCAACTAGTGGCTGGTGGCTAGAAAGGAAATGATCGCGGCCTCTGTTGGCCGGCGAAGGATCGACTTAAATGTGATTGGCACCTCGTGTGGAAACAAGGCTGTGTGGCCACTAGCCAGCAGCCACTAGCCACTGTCTTATGAAATTCGTTCGCTACAAAAAATACGTCCCCGAGCCTGCTTCTGAAATGAGCATGGAGGATCTGCTTGCTGCGCTCTCCGACCATCTCCTGCAAAGCGGTTTTCAACGGCAATATTACGATTACTACGACCATAATTCACAGACGCTCGAAGACCTCCGCAATGCCATTGCAGACGCTCTCCTGAATAGCGACATGCTCGATGAGCGGATGCGCGAGCAGCTTGAATCGATGACTCCGGAGCAGTTCGAGCAGCTCATTGACCAGCTCATCGATCGCATGCAGCAGGAGGATTACATCACCATCGACCAGCCGCACGATCCTTCGCGGGACTCGACAACCGGCGGACAAGTTGGTGAATCGCAGGTCCAGACCCGCTTTGAAATTACCGACAAAGGGCTCGATTTCCTCGGATTTCGCGCCCTTCGCGACTTGCTTGGATCGCTAGGTAAGTCAAGTTTTGGACGCCATGACACGCGCGACCAGGCAACTGGAATTGAAGCCAGTGGCGCATCGAAAAATTACGAGTTCGGAGACACTCTCAACCTGGATATCACTGCCACGCTCTCCAATGCGATTCAGCGCGAGGGGCTGCATCTGCCGCTTAACATTGAGTACAGCGACCTGCAAGTGCACCAGTGCGAATACCAATCGTCATGCGCAACCGTGCTCATGCTAGATTGCTCCCACTCGATGATTCTTTACGGCGAAGACCGCTTCACGCCAGCGAAGAAAGTTGCCATGGCGCTCTCGCACTTGATACGCACCCAATATCCCGGTGACTCGCTTTCCCTCGTGCTCTTTCACGATTCTGCCGAAGAGGTCCCTCTGTCGCAGTTGGCGCGCGTGCAGGTTGGCCCTTATTACACCAATACGCGCGAAGGTCTTCGCATGGCACAGCGCATTCTGCAGCGTCAGCGCAAAGACATGAAGCAGGTCGTGATGATCACCGACGGCAAGCCGTCTGCGCTCACCCTGGAAGACGGACGCATTTACAAGAATGCTTTTGGCCTTGATCCCATGGTGGTGAGCGAGACGTTGCAGGAGGTCTCCAAGTGCAAACGTTCCGGCATTCTGATCAATACCTTCATGCTTGCGTCTGATTACGGCCTTGTGCAATTCGTGCAGAAGGTCACCGAGATGTGCCGCGGCAAGGCATACTTCACTACACCCTATACGCTCGGCCAATATCTGCTCATGGATTACATGTCTCGCAAGACCAAAACGATTCACTGATCGCATTAACCCGCGAGAAACACTATGACAAGGGCGTCCCCTCTTCCTTCTTGGCTGTAATCTCGGCGTTCACCGCCGCCTCGGCCGCCTGGAACCCAATCTTGGAGTGAGTGCCATCGCAAAACGGCTTGTTGACTGAGCCGCCGCACCGGCACAGGGAGAAAGCGGTTTTGCCGGTCAAATCGTAGGCGTTGCCGTCGGCATCAACCAGCTCAATCGCTCCCTCGGGCGCTTCAACCCGGTACGGACCATTCCTCCGAACTGTGATCTTCACCTGAGCCATAGACTTCCTCCCAACCGTTTTGGGTCGTACCGCTTCGTTCCATTCTATCGGACACAGCTAAAAACCGAAGCCTTCCAACGTCGGTTGGGAACCTGCCTTGTGGGTTTACGTATCATCGCTCAGTGCAGATGTCCGCCAGCGGACAAGTCATTGCGGGGTCGGACAGGAACTGTGATGAAACACCTCTAAGCTATTGCAAACAAAAGAGGCTGCGCTGGTAAGTTCCTTGCATTCACAAGCCATCAGGCTTGGAAGCTCTATCGGCTTCCTGAAACGAGGCAGAATGCGGCGAGATTTGCTTTACGCACTGCGGCAGCTGAAGAAGAGCCCTGGCTTTGGGGTCATCACCGTGCTTACGCTGGCATTGGGCATTGCGGCCGTGACCACGGTCTTCACCTGGGCCAACGCAGTGCTGTTCAATCCCTGGCCGCAAGTGTCGCGTGCCAGCGAAATCCGTATTCTCGATGCCAGCGTTCACGGCGACCGCGGTTATACGCTCCACTACAATCAGCTTCAGTATCTTCGCGAACACGATCATGGGTTCGCCGAGCTCACCGCTCATGAGATGTTCCCCGTCGATCTCGCCGGTGGCGGCGCACGCCCGGAACGCTACTGGGCAGGAATCGTTGCCAGCAACTACTTTCAAGTGCTGGGCGTAAGCCCGGTGCTCGGGCGTACCTTCGCCATTCACGATGACCGCGCTTATGGTTCCGCAGCCGAAGTGGTCATCAGCTACGACTTGTGGCGTTCGCGATTTCAAAGCGATCCAGCTATTGTCGGAAAAACCATCAACGTTAATCGGCATCCCCTCGCGATTATCGGTGTCGCCCCTATAGGTTTCATGGGCATTTACGGCGGCCTGCAGCAATCCTTGTGGGTTCCCTTCAACCAGCTCTCGGCTCTGACCGATGGCAAACCGGATCCCCTGATCGGGGGCAACTTTGGCCTGCAAGTCGCGGTCCGGATGCGACCAGAGTCAAGCGATGCGCAGGCTTCGGCCGAACTCCACAATCTGGCCCATCAGTTTGCTGCCCAGCAGAATTCGACCCGCTACAACGATTGGGACATCTTCATGTCCGATCCTGGCCACATGCAACGCGGTATCTTCGGAAGTGTCAGCCAAATCATTCCCATTCTGTTTGGCGCAGCCGGACTGCTGCTTGTGCTGGTTTATGCCAATGTCGCTGTTCTGTTGATTCAGCGCAGTTCTGGTCGCGCGCGCGAAATTGCTGTACGTACTTCGCTGGGGGCCACGCGCACTCGCCTGATCCAACAACTGCTCACCGAGACGGCTGTACTTGCCGTGCTGGCCGGACTCGCGGGATGGCTGGCAAGCATCGGCTTAGCGCGCCTCATGTATGCCTTGCTGCCGAAGTTTGGCATGCCCTTTGTATTCAATTTGCAGCCGGACCTGCGAATTTTGGCTTTCGCCTTCGCTCTTACTGCAGTCACCGTGCTTGCCTGTGGACTTCTTCCCGCTCGTCAAGTGCTGAAGATCTCGCAAATCAGCGCACTCCATCAAGGAGCAAGCTCGGTGGTCGGCTCGCGCTCCCGCGCTCGCCGCAACATGCTGCTCAGCTTGCAACTTGGACTGTGCTTCGTTGTTTTGGTGGCTTGCGGACTTCTGGTGCGAACGTTGTGGAAGGTGATTCACCGCGATCCGGGCTTCGCAACCGACAACGTGCTCGTAGCCTCCATCGATCTCACTCGCGCTGGATACTCCGAGGCAAAAGGGCTCGCCTTTCAGCGCACATTGCTTGAGAGGCTGCGTTCTTTGCCTGGAGTCAGTAATGCTTCCTTAACCAGCTACGTACCCATGGGCTCGACCGGCGGCGGCAACGTGCGCGACGTGTCGGTGGCGGGATATCAGCCGGCCAAAGGTGAAAGCATTAGCATCGTCACCGACTCGGTTGCGCCCGACTATTTC
>DASRAA010000287.1:0-3875 GCA_035638375.1 Binatia bacterium
CGTCCACGGCACCGACCAGGTTACGCTGAAGCTGGCGATGGACATCTCGGCCGTCGATTCCTTTCAGAATATCGGCGGCATTCAACAACCAGTCATCGGTCAGCGAAAGATTGAGCACGAAATTCGCATGCGCGAAGGAGAGGCCAACATCATGGGCGGCATTCTGGAGGAAACCGAAAGCCGCTCCATCAATGGCATCCCAGGCCTGGCTTCGATTCCCTTCTTCCGATATTTCTTCTCCACCGAGAACAAGCAGCGCCAGGACAATGAACTCGTTTTCATGCTGATCCCGCATATCGTTCGTGCGCAGGACGTGTTTGAGAGTAATACCCGTGCCATCGATGTCGGGACAGCCAATGCGATCACGTTGCATCGCACAGCGACACCGGCGAATGAACCGGCAACTGCGCCGGCTCCGCCGCCTGGTGCAGCGCAAGCGGGTGCCACCCCACCAGAGCCGTCAGCCGCAACCGCTCCCGCGGGAAGCGCACTGCTGAGTTTCGATCCGCCATCTCTGAGTCAGGCGGTCGGCTCAACCTTTACAGTTAACGTCAACCTATCGGGTGGGCAGAATGTGTTTTCTGTGCCGCTGCAGATTTTGTATAACCCCAACGTCCTGCAGTTGGTGAATGTGTCCAACGGACCGATGCTTTCGCAGGACGGCCAGGCCGTCGCCCTCGTGCACCGCGACGACAGCATGATGGGAATTCTGCAACTCACGGCTTCCAGACCTCCAGGCAGCGCTGGCATTTCAGGTGATGGGCAGGTATTCACTCTCACGTTCCAAGCGAAGGCGCCGGGGCAAGCGACGCTGAGCATCAATCGAGCGTCGCTCAAGAACACCAGCATGCAAAGCATACCGGCGGGCGGCTCGCAGGCCATTGTGACGGTGCACTGAGCGAAGTCCGATGTTTCGCGCGTCCAGAACCAAAGGCTTTACGGTAATCGAGCTGATCGTCGCGATGACGATCCTCATGATCTTGACTGCCGTAGCGGTGCCCGTCGTGCGGGTCACAATTCAGCGCAATAAAGAGCGTGAGCTCCGCCGCGATTTGTGGGAAATGCGAGACGCAATCGATCGCTACAAAGATGCCGCTGACCGTGGTGCCTTTCAGATTAAGCTGGACAGTCAAGGCTATCCGCCGGACTTGGAGACACTCGTCAAAGGCGTGGATTCCAACGGCAAGAAAATGCGCTTCTTGCGTCGCATTCCCGTCGATCCGATGACCGGTAAGACAGATTGGGGTCTCCGCTCAATGCAAGACGATCCCGAGTCAGACTCCTGGGGCGGTCAGAACGTTTTCGACGTGTACACCAAATCCGAAGGCACAGGATTGGACAGCACGAAGTACAAGACGTGGTAGTACAAGCATGAGACGTTCACGACAACGTGGCTTCACGCTGATCGAGCTGATGGTGGTGATCAGCATCATCGTCATACTGATGTCGGTGGCCATTCCCCGCTATCAGACTTCGATTCTGCATGCTCGCGAGACTGTTCTCCGCGATGACCTGTACACTTTGCGCTCGGTAATCGATCAGTACACCCTTGATAAGCAGAAGGCGCCGCAATCGCTGCAGGATCTGGTTGACGCCGGCTACTTGAAAACTCTGCCGATGGATCCGTTCACAAACTCACGCGAAAGTTGGGTCCCCGTGACCGACGACAGCATCATGTCCCCCGACCAGTCACAGCCCGGGATTATCGACGTGCATAGCGGGAGCGATCAGAAATCCAGCGAGGGTACTGCGTACAGCAGTTGGTAAGCTCACTTCTCCGCCTTGCGCGCCTCAACCTCCGCCAGCCAGCCTCGCCTCAGTTTCTCCTCGGGAATATTCGACAGGTAAGGTTTGATGTCGAGAATCGGCGTGCCGTCCAGCATGTCAACGCCGCGGACGCGAAGCTTATTGCCATCTCGGCCCAACAATTCCACTACAGTCAGGGCAATCGGGTTGGGGCGAAAGGGTGATCGGGTGGCGAAGACGCCATGGGTGCGATCGTCACATGGAGGTCTTCCGACTAATTCAAACCCGTCGGCACGATGGAAACACCAGATCACATAGAGATGCGAGAAGCCCTCGATATCTCTGAGCCCCACTTCGAACTCGGGAAGAATTTCCAGTTCTCCTTCAGCCTCATGTTTCGCTCCGAGTCCTTTGGGCACCTGGCTGGATTCTGAATATGGAGTGCGAACGTAACCAATGGGTTGCGGGATGAACATATGACCACCTTACATCACCGGCGGACATTGGATGCCCATCACAGCGAGTAATGCGATCAGCTCGCGACGGACCACTGCCGCAGTTGCCAGCAGGAACTTCTTTCGCTGCTCGTCGGCTTCACTCAAGATGTGGTGGCGATGATAGAAGTTGTTGAACTGCTGCGCCAACTGAAAGGCATGCTTGGCCGCGTAAGCGGGCTCAGTAGTGGCAATGCATTGCTCAATAACAGCCGAGGTCTTCCCCGCCAACAACCATAACTCCCAGATTTCTGTCCCGCTTTCGTCGGCGAAGAAACGCGCGTAATCGATGTTCTGGGCAAGTGCCTGTTCTGGTTCAACCCCTGCCTTTCGAAAGATGTTGCTGGCCCGCACCACGGCATACTGCGCATACGGTCCAGTCTCGCCCTCGAATGCCAATGCCTCTTTGAAGTCGAACGCGATCACCGATGCTTTGGTGAACTTCAGCATGAAATAGCGCATCGCGCCGATCGCGATCTGCTCACTAATCTTCAGTCGCTCGCTTTCTGGCAGTTGAGGATGGCGGCTATCCACCTCCGATTTCGCTGCTGCGATCAGCGCATCGAGCAGGTCATCCGCTTTGACTCCAAAACCTTTGCGACCTGAAACCTCGATGTATGCCTTGCCGCGCTCGTCATCGCTGACCTCATAGCCCAACTCCACCGCACAGCGTGGCGTAAGCGCGACCATTTCGTACGAAAAGTGGGTATAGTGCGCAGCCTTTTCCGGATAGCCGAGCAGCCGGATGGCCTCGATTACCGTGTTCTGAGGATCACTCTGCCGAGAGTCGATCACGTTGTAAATGGCCTCTACGCCGCCGAAATGTGGGTGCTCAGCTTCACCCTGCTCTGCGGAAATCCAGCACTCGTGGCCATTCGGATAGCGGAAGAACCTCTGGTAGCCGAAGTCGCGCCCCAGCAAACCAAACTTCCAGAGGTGGTAGGCAATATCTTTACCGACGTAACCGACCGTACCGTTCGACCGAACGATGACTTTGGCGTCCTCGTCAGGACCAGATCTTTCCTCCGGCGCTGCACCGCTATTGTGCACAGCATCGGGCTTTGATGAAACCGAGGGACGGGTCATGACCCAGCAGCCTTTGTTCTTGCCCTCGGTCTCGAAGTACAAGACGCCCTTTTCTTTGAGCTGCTGAAAGGCGAGGTCCCAGAAGTGCAGGTGCAGGATTTCGCTTTCGCGCGGCAGGAAGTCGTACTTAATGTCCAGCCGATCCATCGTCTCGAGATGCCGTCGCAAAACGGGGGTCGAGATCATTGCGGCAATATCCGACAATTCATTGCCACCGTGTTCAATAGCATGCAGGACTTCGAGTCTTGCTTTAAGATTCTCTCTATCCTGCTCGTACCAGTGGGAGACCCTCGCGTACAAATCCCAGCAGTAGTAATCGAACCGTGGCGTCGCATCGATCAGTGCCTCAATCTGTGCCTTGGATTGCTTCTCGAGGTGCACGAAGCCGACCACCACGTCGGCCACCTGCACGCCTGTGTTGTCAATATAGTTTTGGATATCTACCGAGTGCCCGGCCGCGCGTAGCAGGCGGACAAACGTGTCACCAAGGATCGCATTGCGCAAATGCCCGATGTGCGCCGCTTTGTTGGGATTGATACTGGTGTGCTC
>DASRAA010000288.1:0-4763 GCA_035638375.1 Binatia bacterium
GCTTTTGGTGGCCCGCACACCCAGATGTCAGGATGATCTTCGGTCTCCTCGTTCTTGACCCCGTAACGATTCCAGGTATGCCCGGCTATGCGGCAGGGACCAAAGACCTCCTCCATGCCCCTGCGACTGAGCCCGATCACGATGACAGTCTGCGGTGGAGGATCTCCATAACCCCGGTACCAGAAGGAGTTCACGCCACTGATCGCCCGCGGCAACCCGTAGTCTGGACCAAACAGATTAACGGCGCCCGCTTCGCCGTAATTCGTGCCGATGATTCCGAGATGCGCCCGATCCTCAGGTGTTAACGAGTCGCGAATTTTCGCCACTTCTTCGACTAATTCATGCCAGCCAAGCTGTTCGCGAAAATCGCCCTGAATTTCATTCGTAAAGTTCCACCAGCGTGAATTCAGCGGTGCAGTCGGCAGCCAGAATGCAAGTGTCAGCACCAGTTCGACGGCCAGTGCAGTCCACACAAACCAGCGAATGGTCATTGCCCGGCCCCGCTGCATAGTCGCCAACCACTGCTCGCCCCAGACTGCGCCGGACGCATATAGCATGGGATAAGCAGGCCCCATGTAATACCAGCGTCCCTTTGCGACAACGAACAGCAGGAGCGTGATTACATACATCCAGCCGATCATGCGGAAGCGCTTGCCGCTGGTTGTGCCGAAGCAGAACCACAAACCGGCGACCCACAGCGGAAAACGAAGGGCTGTCAGTTCGACTTGTTGCGGAAGAAAGTAGGCAGTGCGTCCCTCGCGGACGTCGCGCGCGTGAATGTGGCTCAGGAAGTCGAGTGAGACGAAGTGATGCTGCTCCTGCCAGAACAAGTTCGGCAGCCAGATAAGTATGGAAAGCGCGACTCCCATCCACAACCATTTGCACTTGAAGTAGCGACGGGCATCGGTAAACAGCACTCCCGCTACGATTGAGAGTGCGAAGAACCCGATGGTGTATTTGCACAGCATTCCGAAGCCGAGGCCCGCACCAATGCTCAGCCACCAGCGCGCGTCTTCGGTCTTCAGCAGTTTCACCACGCAGTAAGCAGTCCAGACCCAAGCCAGCGCATCGAAGGCGACGTATTGCATCTCATATCCGCCGCCGAGTACGAAGGGCACCGCCGCAACCGCAGCCACCAGTTGAGCTCCACGTCGCGCCCCCATGTCACGCGCCATCAACCCCGTCAGTACCACCGTGATGGCTTGCGCGACGCCGGCGAAAAATCGGAAGCCGCGCACCGACAGCCCGAACAGTTCCAGCGAGATCCGGCCGAAGAACGGCGTAACTGGCGGGTAGGCAGGAAAGCCCCACGCCAGATGCCTCGCATCTTCCAACGTTGCCAGCTCGTCACGATGCCACCCGTAGCGATTGCCGAGCAAGAGATGAACTACGACAGTCGCAAGAGAGATATAAACCAGTAGCGCGGTGTCGCCCGTCCAGACCGATCGCGCAGGGGCCGAAGCGGTGCGCGAGCACTTGTCCGATAATGGCGAGGGTTGCAAGGACGTCATGCCAGCCAGTTTGAACGAGGCGGCGGCAAAGGGCAAACCCTCTATTGGTCACGGGATCGAATTCATCTAAGCGAAATGCACTGGTAGGATGGCCTTGTGGCAGGCTTGCTGGAAATCCAAAACCTCACCATTGAATTTGCTACCACTCAGGGCAACGTGCGTGCCGTTCGCGACGTGAGCTTCTCGATCGCCGCGGGCGAAGTCTTGGGCTTGGTGGGCGAATCCGGCTCAGGAAAATCCGTTACTTCGCTGGCCATTCTGCGCCTGCTTCCTCCCCAGGCTAGAATCAGCGGCAGCATAGGATTCGGCGGCGAAGACCTTCTTTCCCTTCCGGAAGAGCGTCTGCGCGAAATTCGCGGGGCGGGAATCAGCATGATCTTCCAGGAGCCAATGACTGCGCTCAATCCCGTGATGCGCATCGGCGACCAGATTGCCGAAGCTGTCTTGGCCCACGAAAGCCCTGCAACCAAACAGCGGCGCACGAAGGCCGGAGCTTGGCGGCTTGCTGTCGAAGCCCTGCGCACCGCCGCCATCCCCGATCCGGATCGCCGCGCACGGGATTATCCGCACCAGCTTTCCGGCGGCCAGCGCCAGAGGGTGATGATTGCTATGGCCATCGTGAATCGTCCACAACTGCTCATTGCCGATGAACCGACAACTGCGCTGGATGTGACGATTCAGGCGCAGATACTCGATCTGTTGAATGAGCTGCAGCAGAAGTTCGCACTGGCAATGTTATTTGTCTCGCACGACTTGGCAGTTATCTCGCAGGTATCGCAGCGCATTGCAGTGATGTACGCTGGCAGTTTTGTAGAGATGGGATTTGCGGCCGACGTTTTTCGAAACGCGATTCACCCCTACACCCGCGGTCTGTTGAACTCCGTTCCGACCTTACGGATTGACCGCGAACGTCCCTTGCGCACCATCGAAGGCAGTGTTCCCACCCCCACCTTCCTTCCTCCCGGATGCGCATTTGAACCGCGCTGCGAACGGCGTTTACCATCTTGTGCGCAAGCGTTACCATCGCTGGTCGAGGTTGCGCCGGGACATTGGGCTCGTTGCCCGGTCGTGGCGGCGGAAATCCGTTAGTCATGCGTCTTCTTATACTCAGCGACATTCATGCCAATATCGAAGCGTTTGAGGCGTGCGTGGCTGGTGCGCCTTCCTATGACCGGGTCGTGAACCTCGGCGACGTCGTTGGGTACAACGCCAGCCCGAACGAAGTTTGCGAGCGTGTGATTGCCATGGATGCACCGATCGTCAGGGGCAATCATGATCGTGTTTGCTCTGGTCTCACCGAGCTGAAGGAATTCAACCCGGTCGCGGCGATCTCCGCTTACTGGACGAAGAACACTCTCAAGCCCGAGTATCTGGAATGGCTCAAAGCTCTGCCCCAGGGGCCACTGAAGCGCGAGGATCTTCCCGGCATGGAGTTCGTGCATGGCGCTCCCCTCGATGAGGACGAATACCTCCTGAACAGCGCGGCCGCCGACGACAACCTCAACGCGCCCGGCCATGCTCGCCTGATCTTCTTTGGTCACACTCACATCCAAGGGGGCTTCGTTGACGAAGATGGCGAATCGCGGCAATTTCGTCCGCAATTCGACGGAGCTTCCGGTACCGCGGAATATAAGATGTGGCTGACGCCGGGAGTGCGATACCTCATCAATCCTGGCTCTGTGGGCCAGCCGCGTGACAGCGACTGGCGCGCTGCCTTTGCCCTGTATGAAACCAACGGCGGGGCACTCTCCAGCGTGACGTTCTACCGCGTGCCCTACGATGTCAAGCAAACTCAGCAGCGGATTCTGGCCGCTCAACTACCGGAGCGACTGGCTGCCCGGCTGCAGATGGGACGGTAGGCGGCACTTTTCTCGACACTCACTGCATCAACTGGAATTGGAATAGACTAACGCACATGCCGATTCATCCATGTCCGGAGAAGGCCGACTTTCGCAGCAAAGAATTTATCGGTGGTCGAACATGAGCACTCGGTTTGGATACCTTGTGGCTCATATTGACGGAGGCGCGCGTGGAAATCCGGGGCCTGCAGGCTACGGTGCCATACTCGAAGACGAGATGGGCCGTCCGGTGGTTGAGCTCAGCAGCTACCTCGGCAAGCAAACCAACAACTTTGCGGAATATTCGGGACTGTTGGCGGCGCTTACCTACGTGACCAAGCACGGCTTCAAGGCGCTGAAAGTCTATAGCGATTCCGAACTCATGGTGAAGCAGATTACCGGGCAATACAAAGTCAGCAACCCGGCATTGAAGGATCTTCATGCCAGGGCCAAGCGCATGATCGAGGACCTCGAAGCATTCGAGATCAACCACGTGTCGCGTGAGCAGAATCGCGAAGCCGACTGGCTAGCCAACCGCGCCATGGACTTGGGCACGAAGAAGCAAGCCAACGATGCGGGCCGACAGCCGGCGCCGGAGCCGGTAGCGAAAATCAGAGAAGTAAGCGGCATCGTGCGCAACGGTGTGGTCATTTTTGAAGGGCAGCCTCTGCCGGAAGGCACTCCGGTGACCATCCGCGCTGCGAAACTCTAAACAGCAGCTACAGCTGAAGCCGAAGAACTCTTCGGCTATAGCTGTTTTGCGCCAGGGCGCGACTTCAGTAGTGCCGCATAGCTCCTTTATTTTTTTCTGTCATTTCGAGGACGCGAACCGGGTCCCCGAGAAGCGTCGGTTTGGGCGGCGTGGGTGTTATTCAGCCCGCGAGGAATCTGTTTCTTCAACCGGTTCAGCAAACTCCATCCTCGCCACCGCTTGCATGGGCCATTGTTGAGTTCCTCCGGCCAACTTGATCTGTGAGAGCTTGAATACCTGCAAATGCTTCGGCCGATTCTCCACTGCCCAGGCGAGCGTCTGCGTTTCTGCCAGGCTTGAGCCGAGAAATCGGGTAGCGCCAGGGAGAGAGATTTCATGTCGGGCCATGCTGTCCTCCCTTCATCCGAGTCTCTCCCCTTATATGGTTTTAGAACCGCGATTCCGGCTATTCCCTCAGCTAGACAGCTTTTGCTTATCTGGTTGACTCAGCAAACCCCAACGGGTCGTGTGCATGGGTGCCCAGGCCGCCATTTCCCAAGACCCTGCGGCAATTTCAAAGCGATTTCGCTACCGAGGAAGCCTGCGAACAGTACCTCGCGGCCTGCCGCTGGCCCGAGGGCTTCCTCTGTCCGTGCTGCGGGAATCGGCGAGCTTACGAGCTGGTGAATCAACGGCGGTGGCAGTGCGCCGGGTGTCGTCACC
>DASRAA010000289.1:0-3066 GCA_035638375.1 Binatia bacterium
TCCCGGCCCAGATGACGACACTCTGCCGCAACTGGGTTCGGTGGCCCAGCAAGGCGGGGTGTGGGCGGCGAGAAACATCTTGGCCGAAATCGCCGGCGAGCCGCCATTTCCGTTCCGCTACCACGACAAAGGAATCATGGCGATGATTGGTCGTGACGCGGCCGTGGCAGCGATCGGCAAGAAACGACATGAACTCGAGGGTCCCATTGCCTTCGAGGCGTGGCTGGGCGTGCACGCCCTTCTGATGTCGGGAGTCAGGGTAAGAATCGAAGCCTTTATCGACTGGGCTTGGAACTATTTCGGCAGATCCTTGCCGGTTCAAGTTCTGGATCGCTGCGATGAAAAACGCATCGACTGGGACGAAGGTGCCGAAAACGAGAGTTCTAGGATTTCGCCGGCGGCCTAGACGTCCCGCCGACTAAGGCCAACATCAAATACGCAGGAGTTTAGTTATGCTTTTGCAGAACAAAGCTGCCATTGTCACTGGTGGCAACAGTGGCATCGGCAAAGCCATTGTGCTCGCATTGGCCAAGGAGGGCGCGAACATCACCATCGACTACGTCTCCCACCCGGATGCCACCGACGAACTCGAAAAGCGGATAGTGGCAATAGGCGATCGAGCTATCGGCGTGAACGCAGACGTTAGCCGGGTGGCTGACCTCGAACGACTCATCGCCGCCACCATCGAGGCATTCGGTAGGCTCGACATCATGGTGAACAACGCGGGCGTCGAGACCCGCACATCAATACTCGACACGACCGAAGCACAATACGAGAAGGTGCTTGACGTCAATCTGAAGAGCGCATTCTTTGGAACTCAGCTCGCGGCCAAACAGATGATCAAGCAAGGTGGCGGCGGGCACATCATCAATATCTCGTCGGTGCACGAAGATTGGCCCATGCCCGGCAATACTGCTTACTGCCTCTCCAAAGGGGGCATGCGGATGCTCACACGCACCGCCGGCGTAGAACTGGCCCCTCACAACATCCTGGTTGTTGGCGTTGGACCAGGAGCCGTCGCTACTCCCATCAACCTCGTAGAGATGAAAGACCCAGCCGCTATGGCGAAGCTGGACTCCGCTATACCACTGGGGCGCATGGCGCAACCGGAGGAGATCGCCAGTGTCGTTGCATTGCTCGCCGGGACGGCCGCCAGCTATATCACGGCGACGACTGTCTTTGCCGATGGCGGCCTCATGCAGAGCAGCCCAGGGCTGTGATGAAGTCGATTCGATGCCTGGCAACTACGAGGTAATCACTATCGGGAGCAGAGCCGGAAGGATCACATTGGCGCAGCAACTAGCTCCCACTGGGAAACGCATCCTGATTCTCGAACGTGGCGACTGGCTGAAGCGCGAGGCGTCAACCTGGGACGCCAAGGCTGGCTGTCTTCGTAGACAACGCTACGTCTCTCCCGACACTTGGTACGACCGCAACGGGAAAGGCCTTCCTGCCCGCAAGTCGACTACTTTGTCGGTGGTGCCACAAAAATGTACGGCGCTGCGGTCTGTCGCTTGATCCTTTTATCGTGCGGAGCGTCAAAGCGACAGATGACCAAGACGATGCAATTTAGCAGCAGTTCGCTAGAACTCTAAAGGTGCGCGGACCGCCCGAGTGTCTGCGGTACACGGGGAGAACCTTCCGATGGGCGATAACAACATCCGTATTCTCGACGGTTCGACGTTTCTCGTCTCAAATCGCAATGGCGATATCACCGCCAAGCCTGACGAGCCAGAGGGTCTGTTCTTCAAAGATACGCGCCACCTGTCGAAGTGGCTGCTCACAGTGAACGGGCTAACACTGGACGTGCTGTCCACCGACACTATCGAGTACTTCTACGCTCAGCACTTCTGCGTTCCGCCTACGGGAACGATCTATCAGAACCCGACCCTTTCCATAGTCCGTCGCCGTTGTGTCGGCCAGGGCTTCGTGGAAGACTTGACGGTTATCAACCACAGCGCTGAAAAGCAGAAAGTTAAATTGCGTTTGCGCTTCGCCGCCGACTTCTTCGATCTCTTCGAAGTTAAAGATGCACTCAAGAAAAAAGGAAAGTACTATCAGGCGACCCGACACGGACGCCGAGTGTTGGGATATAGGCGCGAGGACTTTGTCAGGGAGACCCTTATCCGGTCGACGGTAGCTCCTGCAAAGGAGTCTGCTGGTGAATTTGAGTTCCGTTTGACTCTCCAACCGAAGTCCTGCTGGAGCACCAGTTTCCACGTCACCCCCGTCACCGGTAAAACCGTACACCATCCCAAGTTTGCTACGAAGGAAGGGGATGCAATGCGGCGCAACCTGAAGGAGTGGATTGAGGCAGCACCGACGGTGACCTGCCATCCGAAAGCCGTCCGCCTCTACGCGCGCAGTCTGATTGACATTGCCGCGCTTCGCTTTCGGTGCGACACCTTGCCCGATTACACTCTTCCGGCTGCCGGCTTACCTTGGTTCATGGCGCTCTTTGGGCGTGACAGCTTGATTACGAGCTATCAGATGCTTCCTTTCAACTCGGAACTAGCGGCTACCACACTCCGGGCTCTGGCCGAGTTCCAGGGAAAGAAGGAGGTAGATCTCACGGAAGAAGAGCCGGGACGCATCCTTCACGAAATGCGCCTTGGGGAGCTGACGTACTTCCACGAACGACCTCAGTCGCCATACTACGGCGCCAGTGACACAACGCCGCTTTTTCTGATCTTGTTGGATGAGTATGAACGTTGGACGGGCGACGTCAGCCTAGTCCGCGCACTTGAGCCGAATGCGCGTGCAGCTTTGAATTGGATCGACCACTTTGGTGACCGCGACGGCGACGGCTATATTGAGTACGAGCGCAAGACCAAACTGGGCCTCGACAACCAGTGCTGGAAGGACTCCTGGAACTCCATCCTCTTCCACGACGGCACTCTGGCGCCTACACCGCGCGCCACCTGTGAGATCCAGGGCTATGTTTACGATGCCAAGGTGCGTTGCTCCCGTTTGGCGCGTGCAATATGGAAGGACGAGGCGCTAGCCGTCACGCTGGAAACTCAGGCAGCAGCGCTCAAACGACGCTTCAACCACGATTTCTGGATC
>DASRAA010000290.1:0-6301 GCA_035638375.1 Binatia bacterium
GCGAAGCAGTTGATAATGACGCCCAGGACTGCGGGCACAATCGACTGTCCACGCTGCTTCACTTTGAGGAAGCGACCAATGCGTAAATGGTTGGTTCCACTGATCGTCTTTAGCGCTGGAGGGATCGGAGCTTACCTCCTAACTGGCAGGCGCCGCGGAGCTTTGCGCGACTGGCTGGCTGAACTCTTCGAATCTCCTGAACAATGGCAGGAATGGAACGAAGCCGCCTTAGCCGAGCTGGAGCGCATCCAGCAGGCGCTGAATCAGATCGCGCAGTCGCTGGAGCCGCAGGAACAGGCAGGGCGCCCCTGAGTTATCCCACGACCTGGTTGATCTTGCCGGCCATGCGGATATCCCGCTGCGTCACTCCACCCGCATCGTGCGAAGTGAGTGTCAGCGTCACCCGGTTGTAGTTGATCAAAATATCGGGATGATGATTGGCGGCTTCCGCCGCTGCCGCAATTCGATTCACGAACTCCATCGCCCCGGCGAAATCCTTGAACTGAAAAACACGTTCAATGGATTTGTCCCGCGCTGTCCACCCAGGCAGATTGTTCAGAGCTTCCGTGATCTCACTCAAGTTGAGGATGCTGCTGCTCATGGATGACCTCCTTGCGACAATAGTCTAGACGCTCTTGACTTTGGGCTTTTCGCTCTTCGCATGTAGCTTGCTGCGAATGATAATGAGAATGATAAGAAGCGAAAAGCGAATGGCGAAGAGCAAACGGCGAACGACTTAGCGCTTCTTCGGTTTGGCTTGGGAGTCAATCTCGTCGCGCAAGGTTTGCCACAGTTCTTCCGGTATGGACAGGAAAGTGTCTACGACATGAGGATCGAACTGGGCCCCAGAATGCTTCTGGATTTCGCGTCGAGCTGAGGAGATAGACTGTGCCGCCCGATAAGGGCGATCGGAGGTGATGGCGTCGAACGTGTCGGCGACGGCGAAAATCCGTGCCCCAAGAGGAATCTGATCGCCCTTGAGGCCGCGAGGATAGCCGCTGCCGTCGAATCGCTCCTGATGCGAATAAACGATGTGTGCGGCTTCCTTGAGAAAGGGAATTCTGTTCAGCATCTGGTAGCCCTTGACGGCGTGCTCGCGCATCAGCAACTGTTCCTCAGACGTCAGGCGCCCAGGCTTACGCAGGATGGCATCGGGAATCGCCATTTTGCCAACGTCGTGCAAGAACGCTCCGCGTGCGATCAGTCGCACTCGCTCGCTGGGGAGTTCCATAGCGCGCGCGATGGCAATGGTGAAGGCTGTAACGCGCTTGGAGTGCCCTTCGGTCTCGGCATCTTTCAGGTCGAGTGCATCGCCCAGGGCTTCCAGGGTAAAGTCGTAGGACCGCTCCAACTCGTCCTTGGCGCGCACCAGTTCCGCATTCTTTTGTTGCAGGAGTTCAGTGCGGGCCGCTACCAGGGCTTCCAGCCGGTTCTGGTACGCCTGGTTCTCTACCTTGAGGCGGTGGTTCTCAAGCGCGCGTCCAACCGTGGCAAGAAGCTGATCACGCTCGAAGGGTTTCAGGAGGTAGTCGTAGGCGCCCTTGCGTATGGCTGACTGGGCAACGGAAATATCGTGAGCGGTCGTGACCAGAACGACCGGCAGCTGGGGCTCGAGCCTACGAATGCGTCCCAGCAGGGCGAGGCCGTCCATGCCATCCATGGCAAGGTCGGACAGGACCAACGAGTAGCTGGCATTCTTGCGCAAAATGCCGAGCGCCTCCTCGCCACTGGCCGCGGTGCGGCATTCGTGGCCGGCATGGGTGAGGATGGAAGTGACGAGGTTCCGGATCGAGTCCTCATCATCGACAACCAGGATGCGTTCCCCGAAATGGGAGATGCCAAGGTCCATGGAAGTGCGCGCGTCGGGCGCTGATTGCGACGATTGTACTGATTTAGGCCGAGTTATGGTTGAGTTTGTTACCCCTGCCATAAAAACTCACTCAAGTACCGGTCTCCGTGAGTGCATTAATTACCCTTCCATTGAAAAGCGTCTGGCTGACACAAACCAACATGCGCCAGTACCCGATTTACGTACTCGCGCGCAATCTCGTCAGTAGATTCGGGATGAAAATAGAACGCCGGAATGACCGGAAAAATTGTCGCGCCTGCTTCGGCAGCAAGAGTCATGTTCCTGAGATGAATGCGATTCAGCGGTGTTTCACGAATGCAGAGAACCAGCGGCCGCCGTTCTTTGAGGCAGACGTCGGCCACCCTTTCGATCAGGCGATCGGCCATCCCATTCGCGATGCGCGACAGGGTCCCCATGCTACATGGCAATACGATCATCCCATCCGCCGGATACGATCCGCTGGCAACATTTGCACCGATATCGGCATTGTTCTGCAGTTGAATCTTGGCCGACTTGCGCTCCAGCAATTTGCCCGGCAATTCGTGGCGGCCGGTGACCCCCAACTCCTCGGCCATCACCCGCAGTCCGCTGTCGGAGAAGATGAGATTCACTGTTCCTACTCGCTCGTCACGGTCCAGTGCATCCAGCAAATGTTTTACAAAGATCGCGCCACTGGCGCCGGTGACAGCCACCGTGAGAATACGTGGTGAGGGGCTCCCAGATGCAGGCATCGCAGCCCCTTATCCTAGCACTCCCCGCGGCCCAGGCTCGAAATGGTAATCTCGCAATGCAACATCGAGCAGCGATGTGCCATGAAATCGGAAGCTATCAAAGCGTTGTTCGAGCAGGTGCGCAAGCGGAAGCTCTCGCCAGATGAAGCGATGCAGCAGCTAAGGTACCTCCCATTCGAAGACTTGGGTTTCGCCACTGTGGATCACCACCGGTCGTTGCGGGTAGGCATGGCGGAGGTCATCTTTGGCCCAGGCAAAACGCCAGCGAATTTGGCTTCGATCTTCGTTCGCCTGGCCAGGCATGGCAACAACGTTCTAGCCACCCGCGCCACAGTGGAGCAGTTCCAGGCCGTTCGAGCCAAATTGCCGCGGGCCGAGTATCACCAGTTGGCGCAGGCCATAACCCTTTCGCAGGATTCAACCCTTTACGGTAAGGGCACGATTGTTGTGGTATCCGCCGGAACCAGCGACATTCCTGTGGCCGAGGAGGCCGTCGTAACTGCCCAAATCATGGGCAACGAGATAAAGCACGTTTACGACGTTGGAGTCGCCGGCATCCATCGCCTGTTGGCGCAGCGCGAAATCCTTACCCGTGCCCGCGTGGTGATCGTCTGCGCCGGTATGGAGGGCGCCCTGCCCAGCGTGGTGGGCGGCCTCGTGGGAGTGCCCGTCATCGCCGTACCCACCAGCATCGGCTATGGAGCTTCCTTTCAGGGACTTAGCGCTTTGCTGGGTATGTTGAACTCGTGTGCCTCGAATGTTTCGGTGGTGAACATCGATAATGGTTTCGGCGCGGGATACGTCGCGTCCATCATCAATCGGCTGGCCTGATCCACTGCCGATTCTCCTCGAGCCTCCTACAATATTCGGTTCTCATATTCGTCTACCTCTGCAGATGAGGCCGGCCACGTTGCAATCGATGGCACTCGAACAGGACCAGCGGATCACTGAAGTGGTTGAGCGCGAGCAGTCGCGGCTGCGCAGCTTTATCCGTCGCCGCGTGCCTGATCCGGGTGACGTGGAAGACATTCTGCAGGACGTCTTCTACGAGCTGGTTGAGGCCAACCGCCTTCTGGTGCCGATCGACCACCTTACCGGCTGGCTGTTTCGCGTGGCGCGCAACCGCATCATCGATTTGTTCCGCAAGAAGAAGCCGGAGAGCTTTTCGGACGCGGCCGTAGTGGACGAGGAAGGTGAGCTGCTGCGGATCGAGGAAATGCTGCCTTCACCCGAGGCGGGGCCAGAGGCTCTATACCTGCGCAACATGCTGGTGGATGAACTGGAAGATGCGCTCGACGAGCTACCTGAGGAGCAGCGCGAGGTGTTTGTCGCGCATGAATTGGAAGGGCGCAGTTTCAGAGAACTGGCTGCGGAAACAGGAGTCAGCATAAATACGTTGCTCTCGCGTAAGCGATACGCGGTGAGACATCTGCGAAAACGGCTGGGGGACATCTACAACCAATTTACGAATGGTGAGGAACGAATATGAGAATGGGAAGAAAGAGGAGATTGTTTTTCATTATTCCGGCAGCCATTGTGGGGATCGCATTGTTCATGGCACTCGGCGGCTGGATTGTCATGTCGCTGTGGAACTGGCTGCTGCCCCTGCTGTTCGGATGGAAACTGATTACTTTCTGGCAGGCACTCGCACTCCTGATTTTGTGCAGAATCCTGTTTGGCGGCTTTGGCGGACACCGATCGATGCGCTCCAATATGCGTTGGCGCATGCGCGAACGCATGGCCGAACGCTGGGAGCGTATGACGCCCGAAGAGCGCGAGCGCTTCCGCCAAGGTATGCATGGACGTTGGGGCTATGAGCCGCCGGCGGCGACGGAACAGGATACAAAGTAGCCCGGCTTTTCGATGATGTGGTGAAATGCTTGCGACGCTTATGCGTCCTGAAAGGACTCACTTATGGCGGATACCCACCTGCGGCGTTATGAAGCAAAGGCCGCCTCTACGGACGTCTTCGGCCGCGTGATGTGCACCGTTCGCAACCACCACTACGTGATCGACGGCCCGGAGCAGAATGGATGTCCGGGAGAAGAAATCACGCCCGGCGAGCTGTTCCTTTCCGCAGTGGCTTCCTGCGGAGTCGAGTTGGTCCAGGTGATCGCCAAGACGGACGGGATTCCATTGCGGCGCATTGAAGTCGCAATTCAGGGCCAGATGGACCGCTCGAAGCCTGTCCGGCCGGACGTCTCGCTGTTTAATTCGGTGAGCCTCCATTTCCAGATGACTGGGGTCACAGACGAAGACGGGAAAAGCCTTGTAGACGGATTCAAGGGCAGGTGACCGCTCTACGGAACGGTCGCGGTCGCGACCCCCGAAGTGAAGGTGGCATATTCAATCCAGTCGTGAATAACTCAAACCTGGGCGTTTGAAAGTTGTCGCTGCTCGGTCGGCAGTCGGGAAGGCAGATTCACTTCAGCGTTGGACCGAGCGGGCCTCCGCAGCGATTGCAACCCTTCTGCACCAATCAGATCCAAGTAGACAAGCGCGGCGAGTACCAACAAAACACCGATGGCCGCAAATATGACCCATGCCAAGGCAGGGATCGACATTTGGCCAAACCCACTCCTGCTGCCCCGATCGTATCAAAGGTATCGGCTATCCTTTTGGATAGCTGCATACTCTATCCGATCGGATAGTTTGCGGGCCCAAGGGCGATCTGGGTGTAACATTCACGCCGCCGCGCGCTCGTTCGAGCTCGTCCTAAACCATACTGCCAGTGAGACTTCGTAGGAATGTGAACCAAAATGTCAGAGGTGCCTGACCCTTTCCGACCGATTGGCAGCCATCGTGCTTCTGCAAAAGCTGTTCGATTACATCGGAGGCACAACCATGAAGTTCCTGAGAGGAATGTTCCTGCTCTTAACTATCACCGCAGTTGGCCTGGGCGCGCAGCCCAGCGTCGCCCAGCAAGAGGTCGATCCCGACCATTTTGATCAACCCGTTGCCTCAAGGCAGGCTCCCAAACAGGTTGCCAAGTCCACCGCGCACAAACAAACTCGCGGAAAGAACACCGTCGCCAACCAACGGACGAAGCAACAGCCGCCAAAGCCGACCGCCTGATGAGGGGAATGAACTGCGGTCACTGATTTGTGACCGCATCCAGCTTCTCCAGCATTACTGATTTCCGCGTTGGACAGGAACGATTTCCAGACCAACTCGGTGCGGTAGTTCTCCACCATGCTGATCACGATAGGCGCATGGTTCAATCCCACGTAGGCCGGCGAGAACTAGTTCTGCTGCATGTTGTAAGCGTCGCGGATTTGCACACGCACCCATTTGCCTGCGGGCAGATCTCCGGTGAACTTGCCAAGCGGAATCGCGTCGCTGCAGCCGCTGGGGAACTCTGCCACCTGCAACCCTTGTCGGGCGTTGGACAAGATGATGAGCGGCAGATCGGCGGCGGCAATTGCCTTGGGGCGCGTAGAGCCAGAGCGATAGTGTGTTGCCGCAAAGGCCGGGAATGCGGTTGCGGAAGTCCACCAGCTTCAATTCCGCCTTCCAAGCACCACCCGCATGCGATTGCTAGGTTATGCGTAAGGCATTTGGCGGCGTGATCGAGATTCGCGTCTCGACCGGCAACTTGCGGTTCTTCTCTTCGATCGCGCTCGGAGCGGAAGCGCTCGCCGAGCTATAGAAGTAAAAGTCGGGTAGTGATGCTGTTGTCGAAGAACGGGTGCCCGTAATAGTCGCTCGCCGAGGCAGCCAG
>DASRAA010000291.1:0-14997 GCA_035638375.1 Binatia bacterium
GGCCGCAGAAATTGCTCCACGTCGGCAGCATCGCGCTTAGAACGATCGGCAACGTGATGCTGATATGCGGCTGCGATGAACGAGGCGAACAATGGATGCGGCTCAAGCGGCTTCGACTTGAATTCTGGATGGAATTGGCAACCTAAGAAGAAAGGATGGGAAGGAATCTCGACGATTTCAACGTAGGTTCCGTCCGGAGTGGCGCCGGAAATTCGCAGTCCGCCTGCGGTCAATATGCTCTCGTACTCGCGGTTGAACTCGTACCGATGACGATGTCGCTCGCTGATCTCGGTCTGTCCATAGGCGCGATGCGCCAGCGTTCCTGGCTCCAATCGGCACTCCCACGCGCCTAGTCGCATCGTGCCGCCCAACTCTTCGATACCACGGAGCTCGCGCAATTTGTAAATGACGCGATGTGGAGTCGCCGGGTCGAACTCGCTCGAGTTCGCCTGCTCCAAACCGCAGACGTTACGCGCGAATTCGATGCACGCGGTCTGCATGCCCAGGCAGATTCCGAAATAGGGTACATGATTTTCGCGAGCGTACTGAATCCCCTTCAGCATGCCTTCTATGCCGCGCTTGCCGAATCCGCCGGGAACCAGAATCCCGTCTGCCGCCTCCAATTGGGTTTGCACGCTCTGGTCTTTTGACTCCAGTCCCTCAGCTTCGATCCAGTCCACGCGCAGCTTGAGATTGTGCGCCAAGGCTCCGTGGACCAACGCCTCTTTCAGCGATTTATAAGAGTCTTCGTACTCGACGTACTTGCCCACAATGCCGATGGTGACTTCATCCTTCGGGTTGTACACGCGGCGGACGAGGTCTTCCCATTTCTCCAGCTGGGGCTCGGGCGCTTGAATTCGCAGGTAACGCAGCGCAAGTTGATCCACTTTTTCGTGGGCGAAGACCAGAGGCACTTCATAGATCGAAGCCACGTCTTTTGCGGTCACTACGGCTTCCTCTTCCACATTGCAGAAGAGCGCGATTTTCGACTTGATCTCGTGCGACAGGTAGCGATCGGTGCGGCACAGCAGGATATCCGGCTGGATGCCGATGCTGAGAAGTTCCTTGACCGAATGCTGTGTGGGTTTGGTTTTCAGCTCGCCTGCGGCCGCGATGTAAGGCACCAGCGTGACATGGACGAACAGAGTGTTCTCTCGGCCCAGTTCCTGGCGCATCTGGCGAATTGCCTCAATAAACGGCAACGACTCGATATCGCCCACCGTGCCGCCAATCTCGACAATTACTAGGTCTACGTCTTGCGAGAGCTTCTTCATCGCACTCTTGATTTCGTTGGTGACGTGCGGAATGACTTGGACGGTTTTGCCGAGATAATCGCCGCGGCGTTCCTTGGCGATGATGTTCTCGTAGATGCGGCCTGTGGTCCAGTTGTTGTCGCGCGTGAGACGGCTGTGGGTGAAGCGCTCGTAGTGGCCGAGGTCGAGGTCAGTCTCGGCGCCGTCATCGGTAACGAATACCTCGCCGTGCTGAAACGGCGACATGGTTCCGGGATCGACATTCAAATAAGGGTCGAATTTCTGCAGCGAGACTTTGAGGCCCCGGCTCTCCATGAGGCAACCAATCGAGGCCGCTGCCAGTCCCTTGCCAAGCGAAGACACCACGCCACCGGTCACAAAGATGTACTTTGCCGCCATGCCATCCTCTGATGTGTGGATTTGTGCAGCCGGGGAGTCGATTCCGAACGCTTCCCAAAATAGGGAGCCCCTTGCGCTGGCCGGCCAGCGAAATCAAGGTGGAGCTTGTAGGGGTGCACAATCAATTATGGACGGATTCCATGGGCATGACAAGGTGGCGCTCATAGTGTTCCTGTGCATAACTAGGCACCTACTCCTTGTCCTAGGGTCACGCTAATGATGTGCGCTGGATGAGAGCTTTTGCCGAGCGGAAGATGGCCTCAAGCATCTCCGCCGTGAGCTTTCCCGTGGCCGTGTTCTGGTTCGACGGGTGATAGCTGGCCAGCAAGAGCACGCCATTCGGCAGCTGGTAGTGCGCGGCGTGGCGGAAGCTCAATCCGGTGGTGCGGGAGAGAACTTTTGTTCGCCGAAGATGCGCCAAGTAGGCTTCAAACCCGATCCTGCCGAGCGCGACAACGACTTTTATCTTGCGCAATAGCGCCAGCTCGCGATCGAGGTATTCAGAGCAGTTAGCCAGCTCCGACGGCAGCGGCTTGTTGTCCGGCGGGGCACACCGCACGGCTGCCGTGATGTAGCAGTCGATCAAGCGCAGTCCGTCATTGCGATGCAGCGCCTGCGGCTGCGAGGCGAGTCCCATCTTATAAAGGATTGGGTACATGAAGTTGCCGGAAGCATCCCCTGTAAACGGTCTTCCCGTACGGTTGGAACCGTGAGCACCGGGTGCAAGCCCGAGAATCACGACCCGCGCCTGCGGATCTCCGAAGCCAGGGACCGGCTTAGCCCAGTACTCGTGCTCGAGGTAAGCCCGCCTTTTTTCCCGTCCGACCCGTTCCCGGTATTCCACGAGCCGAGGGCATCTCACGCAAGCAATGACTTGCCGATTAAGGACCGCGAGCGAGTCTGTCATGGTGGGTATTGTAGCGGCGGTCAGGACGGGGAAAGGCATACTTCACCATCGTACAATCGCAAGCACAGGGCAGGGGATCCGCCGGTGTTGCCGTGCGGTCTTCGATTTCGACCGCTCTCGGCGCAAAACACAGGCGTCGCTCTCTGCATTAGACTGTTATCCCCAAGGAAATCAAACCGTGATGAACCGTGTCGCGCTTGCTGCCTGTCTCCTGTTTGCCGTTGGCCTTTTTGCCCAAGCCCCAAATTCTGTTTCAGGGCCCCCGCGCCGCATCACAGCCGCTTCCTTCTGGTCAATGCCCGACACGTTCCCGGCTGCAGCCCACAAGTCGTGCGACAACGCTCCGCAGCCGCCCAGTTTTGCCGAATGCTTCATTAATCAGATGGCAAAGGCGGGAGCAGCTCCCGCCGCAGTGGCCTTCACACGTATGCTTTACAAGCAAAACGGCGGAGATGTCGGCATCATGACCGGCTTCCATGCCGTGGGCCCGGTCGACGTGGCCTTCGTGACCTATCCTTTGCGCGCCAACACCAACTACGGATTGTTGTTCGTCAACGGCACTCCCAAGATCGTTAATGCCGAAGACCTCAAGCTGCTTGACCAGAAAGGCATGCAGCAGAGCCCGCAATTCCAGAATACCAAGGCACAATTTCCTAACGTCGCCGTTTGGCCCGGTGACCGCGACGGCACCACCTGGCCCAACTCGAATCCCAACTCCGAAGGTGGCGTGTCGTTTACCCTCGGCTATCCGCTAACCAACGGATGCCATGCCTGCGCTCGCGCCGGCTTTGCCGAATTCAACTGGAAGTTCGGCCCCGCCGGCACATTCCTCGGAACCACGTTCATGGGGATGACACCGCCACCCGTGCAGTAAGGCAAAACTGTGTGTTAGGGCCGGGCCGATCTCGCCGATACCGAGAAACGAGCCATTCGCCAGTCGCCTAACGCGGGCGACGCTTTGGGTAGCCGGCGGCCAGGCCACTCGATCACTCGTCGCTTGCCATTCAGGCCGCACAGCCGCCATCAGAGAGAATTTTGCATTCCTCCTTCTTTTTCCTCCCAATCCACAGCAATTCACAGACATGCACCAACATTCGGCGTTGAATCACCTTCTGGCGGAGTCTAGATTCGATCCATTCGGGTTGAAAGGGGTAGCGGCTAATCACCTGCGATCCGCCAAGGCCTTTGTATTCTTTCGGTTGGCGAAAGCGGCCCGCCGCTGTTTACTCGGCAGATTCCGATGTTATTCGGTAAAATACTACATATAGCGTTTGTTGCTTGACATCCACAACATGGTGGGCGTACTGTCGCAAATCACGCACTTCCTAATCGAAGCCGGCGAACAGTTTCTGATCCTTTTCAAGTCCAGATAACGCTTCCACAGGATAGCAATTCGCCTGCGGGAGTGGCAGTTCGCCAGCGCCGGCAGTCGCTTCCAACAAGATTGCGGACTCTGCTCAGCTTGCTTACGAAGGCTGTGTGCGTGCGCCAAAGCCCATGACGCGGCGTCGGCAGCCGACAGCGAAACGCACTACCAGTTTCAGACGGGGCCGAGACCCGCACAGATACCAACAAAGGAGCATCACAAAATGGCCGAAATCATTGACAAGACCTCGATAGGGGCAACCAGCGCCAACGTCGCCTCGAACCCCACCGCATCCAATACGAACAAGGCAGCCGTGGGACTTACATTCAAACGCTTCTTCACCAAGTCCGGCGTCTCGCCCTACGACGAGCTCGAGTGGGAGCTCCGCACTGCCCAAATTACCGACGCCCAGGGCGGCGTGATCTTCGAGCAGCAGAACGTCGAGGTCCCCACAGACTGGTCGATGACGGCGACCAACATCGTCGCCAGCAAATACCTCCACGGCCCACTGGATACGCCGGAGCGCGAAACCGGCGTCCGCCAGCTCGTCTCGCGCGTCGCCGAGACCATCCGCGACTGGGGTGTCAAGGGCGGATACTTCAAGACCGCCGACGACGCAGCCGTCTTCCACGACGAGCTTGCGCACCTGCTGTTGCAGCAGAAGGCCGCCTTCAACTCGCCGGTGTGGTTTAACGTCGGCTGTGAGCGCATCGAACCGCACTCCGATGCCCAGAACTGGCACTGGAATCCTGTCGAGCAGCGTGTCGAATACGGTGTGACGGGCTACCGCAACCCGCAGTGCTCTGCCTGCTTCATCAACTCGGTCCACGATTCGCTCGACAGCATCCTGACTCTAGCCAAGACCGAGGGTATGCTGTTCAAATGGGGCTCGGGTACCGGCACGAACCTCTCGCCGTTGCGTTCCTCCACCGAGTCGCTTTCCGGTGGCGGAACCGCCTCTGGCCCGCTGAGCTTCATGAAGGGCTTCGACGCCTTTGCCGGCGTCATCAAGTCGGGCGGAAAGACGCGCCGCGCCGCCAAGATGGTCATCCTTAATGTTGACCATCCCGACATCGTCGACTTCATCGAGTGCAAGCAGAAAGAAGAAGCCAAGGCCTGGGCGCTGGTCGAGCATGGATACGACGGCTCCGGTCCCGACTCCGAGGCCTACGCATCCGTCTTCTTCCAGAATGCTAACAACTCCGTGCGCGTCACCGATGACTTCATGTACTCAGTCGTGCGCGACGGCGACTTCAGTACCAAGGCCGTGAAAGACGGGCGCGCGGTGAAAACATACAGGGCACGAGATCTCCTTCGCATGATCTCCGACGCCACCTGGCACTGCGGCGATCCCGGCATGCAGTACGACACCACCGTCAACCGCTGGCACACCTCGAGGAACACGGCGCGCATCAACGCCTCGAACCCTTGCAGCGAGTACATGTTCCTCGACGACTCCGCCTGTAACCTGGCGTCGCTGAACCTGCTCAAGTTCGCTCCGAACGGCACGTTTGAGGTCGAAGCCTACCGCTACGCCTGCGCCATCATGATCACCGCGCAGGAAATCCTGGTCGACAACTCCGGTTACCCGACCGAAGCGATCTCGCGCAACTCGCATGACTATCGCCCGCTCGGTCTTGGCTTTGCCAACTTGGGCGCGCTGCTCATGGCCGCGGGCCTGCCCTACGACTCCGAAGCGGGACGCGACTACGCTGCCTGCGTCACTGCCATCATGTGCGGCGAAGCATACTTGCAGTCCTCTAAGATCGCCGAGCTCTGCCCGCCGCTCGAGCCGGCCACGCCGCTCACGCACACGGTGGAAATCACGGGTGGTGCGTGCCCTGGTTGGTATGTTAATCGCGAACCGTTCCTCGACGTCATCCGCATGCACCGCGCCTCGGTGAACAACATCATCAGCCGCAACGTGCCCGCCGCGCTCTACGAGGCCAGCAAGGCCACCTGGGACGAAGCACTCGCTCACGGCGAGAAGTTCGGCTACCGTAACTCGCAGGTCACCGTACTCGCACCCACGGGCACCATCGGCTTCATGATGGACTGCGACACCACAGGCATCGAGCCCGACCTCGCGCTGGTGAAGTACAAGAAGCTGGTCGGCGGCGGCATGATCAAGATCGTGAACAACACCGTGCCGTCGGCACTGTTCAGACTCGGCTACACCACCGACCAGACCAACGCCATCGTCAGCTACATTGACGCCACCGGCACCATCGAAGGCGCGCCCGCCATCAAGGACGAGCACCTCGCCGTTTTTGACTGCTCCTTCAAGCCGTCGAAGGGCACGCGCAGCATTCACTACACCGGACATCTGCGCATGATGGCGGCGACACAGCCGTTCATCTCGGGAGCGATTTCCAAGACGATCAACATGCCCGAAAGCGCGTCGGTCGAAGAGATCATGGAGGCCTACATCCTCGCATGGAAGCTCGGCCTCAAGGCGGTTGCCATTTACCGCGACGGCTCCAAGAAGGCGCAGCCACTCAGCTCTATGGGATCGTCGACGGCAAAGCCAGGCACTCAGTCCCCGCCTGTGGGAGTCCCACAGGGTAGGACGGAAGAACCTGATGATCCCACTCTCGCGCCGCCGAAAGCCATCCGTCATCGTCTGCCCGACGAGCGCCTGTCGATCACGCACAAGTTCAACATCGGCGGACACGAAGGCTATCTCACCGTCGGCCTTTACAAAGACGGCATGCCGGGTGAGATCTTCATCACCATGGCCAAGGAAGGCTCCACCGTCAGCGGCCTCATGGACAGCTTCGCCTGCGCAGTCTCCATCGGCTTGCAGCACGGCGTGCCGCTCAAGCTGCTGTGCGAAAAGTTCGCGCATACCCGCTTCGAACCCAGCGGCTGGAGCAGCAATCCCGATATCGGCTACGCCAAGTCGATCATGGATTACATCTTCCGCTGGCTGCAGTTGCGCTTCTTGACCGGGCAGCAGCAGGCCCTCTTCGAAGGCCTGCGTCCGAAGTACGTGAATGCCCCGCCCCCCGGTACGCCGGGCGAGAACGGACATGGGCAGAAGACCTTTGGAGACTTCGTGGAAAGCGCGCCAGGTGTCACTGACAACCGACAACTGGCGACTGACAACCTCGTGGGCGGCTCGGCCACCGGCCATCACCACGCAGCCGATGCTCTCAAAGAGTTGATCGACATGGGCGACGCCCCAAGCTGCTCGGTCTGCGGAGCCATCATGACCCGCAACGGCAGCTGCTACAGATGTATGTCGTGCGGCAGCACGAGCGGTTGCAGCTAAGGAATGAACGGTTCCCCATTTGCTGAGCAGGCAAGGGGGAGGGTACCCTCCCCCACTCTCAAAATTCCTTGTTTTCATCAGCATGCACGGAAATTTGCGTGCAAGTGACGATAGCAATGAATTCATCACTCAAGATATTCCGGAATAAGGACTTAGGCGAAATTTGGTGCGACTGGACTGGGGTGTTGGCGGGGAGATGCGCGAAAAAACGACTACGAGTGTGACCCATAACAGGTCGAAGCACCTCCTGAAGACGGGGTAGTATCATCCACGGCCATGCTGGCGAAGAACGCTCTGTCCATCAGGGAGGACATCGGGGTTTCTGCGGTCGGGCCATCACCAACTCCCGCGTAGGGATCACCAAACCTCGGTATCACGCTCTCTTCTTGCCGTCGTTCTCGCTCACGACATAGAAGTGCTCCTTGCCTGGTTCAGGAGCTGTTTGATCTTTCCGGTGATCCAGATCAGTGCTGGCGGAGTAAATTTCGGAATTGGATGTAATTCGGAAATTTGTCAGCTGGTGGTGATGTTCAATTTCAGTGACCGTAGGCATCGTAATTACCTCGTTTCTTGCTGGTGATTAAAGTTGAGGTCTAGGTCTGACGATGCGTGGCTGTTAGGGGAGCTGTAAGTCCAGCTTTGAATGCCTGCCGCGAACGTCAGGAGATCATCTTGCGCCGTTCCCAATACCGGAATCCCTCGAGCGCGGGCGCCCCACTCAACGCTTCCCATTAAGCAAACAACAGAGCTTTATATGCCTTGACACGTATATGCTCTATAAAGTATATAAACGGGGTGGAATCTGTGTTCGAAATCATTGCGGAGCCGAACCGGCGGGCGATACTAAGCCTCCTGGCCTTGTCGCAACAGTCGGTGGGAGAGATCGAGCGGCAGCTTGGTATGCCGCAGCCGACTGTGTCAAAGCACCTGCGAGTGTTGCGCGAGGCCGGGTTCGTGGAATCCACGGTTGACGCACAGCGCCGCCTCTACCGGCTGAAACCCGGACCATTTCAGGAGCTCGATGCCTGGCTGGCTCAGTTTCGCCGGTTCTGGTCCGCTTACGTGGATGCTCTTGAACGCCACCTCGACCGCATGAATGAATCACAGCCAACGAAAAGTAAACACAAGGAGAAGACGACGCGGCCTAAACCGCGAACGTGACAGTCGGAGTAGGGATCGTGATTACTCATAACCCCCTCCACGGATCCGGACGAGCGGATTTCCCGCATCCGGCTCTTACCTTAGGTAATGACGCCCAGGCGGGGTAGAGGATAAGGATGACAGACGACAGGCATAGGCAGCCAGCGGGTAATGAGGCGCCGCATACGATCCCAGAGGATGCGTCCATTCTGGCTGCGTCGCGAAAGCGCGCGATGCCAAAATCGCCCCACTTGGAACCGAAACAGTTTCAGCGCCGGTTGATTCATGGGCACGCCGTAATAGCCGGTGTGTCCACGCACCACCGCTTGCAACCACTTGCCCAGTGCGGGGATGGGTTCATGCATGCGCCGCTGCAGTTCGGCTTTCACCTCATTCAGTTTTGCCTGCATTCGTTTGCGCATCGTTTGCCGCAGAACTGTAAACATTCCATTGCTCCTCTTCTTCACACAGATATGTGTAAAGCCGAGGAAGTTGAATGTTTCCGGTTTCCCTTCCCCACGCCTTTGCTGGTTGTTGATCACAAACGGACCAAACTCCAGCAGCCGTGTTTTCTCGGGATGCAGTTCCAGATCGAACTTCTTCATTCGTTCCGTGAGTTCCACCCGAAACTGTTCGGCATCCGCTTTGCTCTGGAATCCAAGCACGCTGTCGTCCGCGAAGCGCACCACGATTACATCGCCGTGCGCTCGCTTCTTTCGCCATGCCTGGACCCACAGGTCAAACACATAATGGAGGTAGATGTTTGCCAAAAGCGGCGATGCACTTCCGCCTTGCGGCGTCCCCTCCTCCACTCGCATTCGCTTCCCATCCTCCAGCACGCCCGCGTTCAGCCATTTCTGGATGAGCCGCACGACGCGCCGGTCTGCAATCCGGTGCTCCATGAACTTCACCAGCCATTCGTGGGACAAACCATCGAAAAAGCCGCGAATGTCGAGATCGAGCCCCCAGCTCACCTTCCTCGTCAACAGTCCCGTGTAGAGCGCATCCAGCGCTGGATGCTGGCTGCGCCCGGGTCGGAACCCGTACGAAAAGCCGAGAAAATCCGTTTCGTAGATGGCATTCAGCACCTCGACCGTCGCGCGCTGTACGATCTTGTCTTCCAGCGCCGTGACTCCGAGCGGTCTCTGCCGCCCGTCAAACTTGGGGATGTATACCCTACGCACCGGCTTGGCTCGGTACGCTCCGCGTTTCAGTCTATGGGAGAGATCCTGGAGGTTTTCTTCGCGAGTCTCGCCGTAGTACCGCCACGTCTCCCAGTCCACGCCCGGCGCGGCTTCCTTCTTCAGCGAGTAGTAAGCCCTGCGCAGCGTCTCCAGGTTGTAGGTATGGTGCAGAAGCGCCGTGAATCGCAACTGCTTATCCTTCTTTGCTGCTTGACGTACCCGCTCCAGCACACTGAGCGCGTCTTCCCGGCTCGGCGTCCGGGACGCGTTTTGCTGTTGCAGGTTCCCTTTGGCCAGACCGTTTCCCTCCATCTCCTCCGCCATCGGTTGCCCGGTGTTGTTCGGGGACTTCACAGGTACTGTCGGTCTGTCCGACTTCCCAGGTCCGTTCATCATCGGCGTGCGTCCTTAGACTTCCCGATGCGTCCCAGGGCAACTGCAGCCCTGGGCAGACCTGGGATCTCCCGGTTCCCGTACGAGGTGTCTACGTACGTGCTCGGGGTCTCTGACCGCGCCGGACTCTGGTACACCTCGCGATATCGGTGTACCCGATGGAGCCTTCCGCTTCTCCTTACAGCGTTGGCGTCCCGCAGGGATAGTCTTTCGCGGCTGGATACCCGGCCCGCACGCTCCCCTGTCAACGCTTCAGCGCTGCCCTCGCGAGCAGCTCCGCATGACTCGGGGCCGATGTGGGTCGCTAGCACACACTCGTATGACTCTTTCATTCACTACACCTCGCCGGTTTAGCCGGCGCACAAGGAGAACGAAATGAAAATCAAATTGACCAGCGTATACGTGGACAACCAGGACAAGGCCCTGCGTTTCTATAGCGAAGTGCTTGGCTTCCAAAAGAAGGCCGATTTCAGCAACGGGCCATTTCGCTGGCTAACGGTGGCCTCAGCAGAAGACCCAGACGGCACGGAGCTGCAGCTGGCGCTGAATAACAACCCGGCGGCCAAAGCGTATCAACTGGCTTTGTTCCAGCAAAGCCAGCCCGCGGCCATGTTCTTCACCGACGACGTGCAGGCCGATTACGAGCGTATGAAAGCGCGCGGCGCCGAATTCACCATGCCACCAACAGACGTGACAGCCTCCAAGATCGCCGTGCTGAACGACACCTGCGGTAATCTCATTCAGATCACGGAGCTGAAGCGCTGGTAGAGCGGACGTTCAGCAAAACAGGAGAAGAAGATGAGTGCTCATGCGCAGTACATACCGGGGCCGGCGACCGGAGCGCGGATACGAAAGGAAGGAGACAAGTGGACGCTCATTCTCGTCCGAGAACTGCGCCACCCGCCGGAAAAAGTCTGGGAGGCGCTCACCGACCCGGCGCAGCTGCGCGAGTGGGCTCCTTTTGTTGTGGATGGAAACCTGGGCACGGTTGGAGCCACCGTGAATCTCACCTGGGTAGGAAATCCCAATCCGCAGAAAACAACCGTGAAGCGGGCCGATTCTCCCGAGCTGCTTGAGTACGGCGATATCCGGTGGGAGCTCGAGCCGCTCGGTGGCGGTACCCGTCTGACATTGTGGCACAACATCGATCGCCGCTTCATCGCGTGGGGGGCTGCGGGCTGGCATATCTCCTTCGACGTATTGGATCGGCTGCTTGGCGGAGCTCCAATCGGCCGCATCGCTGGTGGTGATGCGATGAAGTCCGGCGCTTGGCGGCGATTGGTTGGCGAGTACTCCAAGCAGTTTGGTATTGAACTGCCTAAGTCGCCGCCTCGGGCCACGCAAGCGGAGTGAAGCGACGTGGTGTAACTCAACCCAGGTTAGCGTCCAAACAAGGAACGCGAACCCTTCGACAGGCTCAGCGCAGGCCCTGAGGCACCCGCAAAAGCCCACAACTGCCAACGGAAGGCAATTGTGGGGCACCCACGCACCCGAGTCATGTTCAGAGGAGGTCCCATTGAACTGGAACAAATGGGTTCGGCAGGCCCACCGCTGGCTGTCCATCGCTTTCACGGTGGCCGTCATCATCAACATCGTCGCCGTGGTACAGGGGAAGTACACCGCCAAAGTGGGACTTTTGGCGGTGGCCACTCTTGCCCTGCAGTTTGTCACCGGTCTGTACTTGTTCGTGCTGCCCTATGCCACCAGGTGGCGCCGTGCAGGACGCGTTTGAACGACGGGCGGCCCCACAACGAAAGGCTGCGCAGCAGATGGTTGGCTATCCGATACCCTCTGCCGTGAAATCCCGCTCTCTCTATTGGTTTGTTATCGTCGCAATACTTCCATCGAACTTCTTGATGCTGATGCTGAATGGTTCGTTATATCCGCCCGCCCGATCCTGCAGAACGCTTAGCGCGACCTGTTCGCCCAATATCATGGCTTGCATGCTGGAGCTACGGAAGTGAATGCCCGCGTGAATGCCGTGACCAAACGTAATGTTCGCCCCCAGCTTAACCAGCTCTCCATTGATATCCAGACTGTCGCGGTCGGCATCTGTATAGGGAATCAGTGAGAGTCCATCCCGGCCCGGAACCATCACGTCCGAGCCTACCGCTTGCAGCAGCGGACGGATCTTCTGACTACCGTCAAAGAAGAACTTGATTGCCGTAATGCACGCGCCTCCTACCGTCCCGTGTCCCGCGGGATAACATGGATGCGACGGTGCCCCCTCGGGAAACGCTTGCGGCAGAAGAAAGCTTCCGTAGGTTGAGTGAATGATCGGCAGCACCGCCGAGTTGAAGACGTCAGCATGCAGCGCGCCCGCCGCCTGTGGCATTGGACGGCTGTGCGTTAGCTTCGCCTGCACCAGCGCGCTGTATTCTTCCGGTCGCGGCCGCAGATTGACGATCCACTTGTGAAACCACGAAGCCTTGAGCGCGCGCGAAGCCATTTCCGGAATCGTCGCCGCCGCGTCGGGCCCGCCCAGCGTGCCGAAGGGGTGTTCCGCCTGCGAGCCTATGTAGGGATTACCTGGATTTAGCGGTGCGCCTATACCCGCCAGCACCAGGAACGCCACAAAGTATGCCTGGTGCAGTACGTCCACGTGCGTGTATGCGGCGAGATCGCGACCCATCCGGATGAAGCGGAAGCTCGAATCAAAGGCGAGTTGCCGCTTCGGAACGTTTCCGTCCTGCATGCTCATGTACTCGCTGAGTGAGGTCATGTAGTCAGCGCCGCCTTCGCTCAACGACAGGAACCTTTGATACTGCTGCGTTAGAGGTTGCGCACCGAAAAACGTTGGCTGCAGCAGGAATTGCGAGACATACGGCCCCTGCACGTTGCCGTCACCGGCAGCGAGCTGTCCTCGGAACAGATTCTGCCGCGTGACCGGAAACGGGACCTCCTGATTACTGCTGCTGCGCACAAACGACAGGTTGTTCATGTCGGCGACTGCCAGCGCCACCAGCGGATTGGTCGGATAGTCGACGAACTGAACGTCCCGCAGCAAGGCGCCCCAATAATGCTCCACCGCTTCAGCGGCCGACTGGGCGCTGGTGACACTGGGCGCGGGAGGAATCCCGTTGGTCGCATGCGAGTCCAGTCCCTCCAGGTCAAACGCCAGGCAACCTTGCGGACCGTTCAGCGTCGATGTGAATCCTGTTCCGCCTGGTGTCCCCACGATTATGTTTTCGAAGTCGTGAAACCTTCCAGTCGAGAGGGCATACAACAGGCTGCCATACGACTGCGCATTCGGGATGCCGAGAGCATCGTGCTTCAGTGCCTTGCTCCAGTTCGCGCTGCAGTCGGTGAATCGCCCCGCATCACCGTTGTCTGGCGGCGCACCTGGATTGATCTTCTCCGACTGCGCGGTGTCTCTGCGGTACTGGAAGCTGTTGTTGGCACGATTGGAAGACTTGTAGGATACGACCGACGCTTTGGCCTCTCCTCGATCTCCTTCAATCAGCGGTTCCAATGGAAGGCCCACCGCCAACGCCGCCGTCGCACCACCAACGGTGCCCAGAAACGAGCGCCGGCTCGAGTCATCAGGCATCTCGCGTTGAGTACGATGGGTGTTCTCGCTATGTATTGGCGCGGTATCTGCAGAACTCTCCTTTGGATTTTGCATGGAAGGTCCCCTTCGGATTTTCTCGAACTATTCCGGTCAGAAGAACTGGAGAAAGAGTGGTGAAAAACTGCTCAGTGTTGCTCGTCCCCACCGCCAGTTTTGTGGCCGATCGACTTAATTACCCCCGATACAGCAGCGAGGAATATACACGAATATAGTATGGTTGCGCCCCCTTTTTTCTGCTCGAGCGGCGTGGCCCGCCCGCGGTCTCAAATAGCTCGTCACCAACCTAACGATTGATGTCTGAGCTCAAGCCGCCCCATCACGACTCCTATTCGAACTCTATGGAATAATCAGTCGCGATGGAAGACTCAGCAGATCCCGAAGGAGTGCTCGCTCCCGTCGCAGCGGCACTAAGAGCAGCACTCTTGCAGCCTTTTCTCCGGTTAGAGTTTGTGACGCTCTGGGTGCGGGATCAGGAGCGCACTCGGCGGTTCTTTGTGGAAAAGCTAGCTTTCGAGGCGATCGTGGACGCGCCCACTCCCGAGGGGGGCCGGTGGATCATTGTTGCTCCGCCGGCCGCCGGCTGGCTCCCTGGAACGGCAGGCGCGGGCTTCCCCGGCATCGCCCTGTGTGTTCCACCCGAACGATCCCCAGAGCAGCAGCGCATTGGCCAACCCACCGGAGTTGGCTTTCTTACCGAGGACGTGGGTAGCTTGTTCGAAGAATGGTCGAGACGCGGAGTCCGTTTCCCACTGCCACCCATGGAACCTACCTGGGGAAGCGGGCAAGCGAGATACGCCGTTTTTGAAGATGTGGACGGGAACAGTTTTTCCCTCATTGAGATCGATGAGGCGACACTCGCGCTGGAAGCAGAGCGCCGCGCCCAGGCCGCCAAGTTGGAGGCGGAGCGTCAGGCTGCGCGCGAGATGGCCATCGCCAAGCAAGTCCAGACCCGTCTGTTTCCGCAACATCAGCCGCCGACTCGAACGCTGGTCTATGCCGGCGTTTGCCATCCCGCTCGGACGGTCGGTGGAGACTATTACGACTTTCTTGATCTCGGCAGCGGCAGGCTAGGCCTGGTAGTAGCGGACATAGCTGGCAAAGGCATCGGAGCCGCTCTGCTCATGGCCAATCTCCAAGCCGCTCTGCGCAGCCAGTCCGCGACCGCTGGGGAACAGCCCGAACGATTTCTTCGCTCGGTGAACCGGTTGCTTTACGAAAACACGGCCGCCGGGGATTACGCTACTCTCTTCTTCGCCGAATACGATGATCGCACGCGCAAACTGCGCTACTCGAACTGCGGCCATCCGCCTGCCTTGCTTTTGCGCGGCGACGACACTGTGGAACGGCTCGGAGCAACCTGTACGGTGGTGGGCTTGTTCGACAAATGGGATTGCGCCATGGAAGAACGCGAACTGGCTCAAGGCGACGCCATCCTGCTCTACACCGATGGTATTACCGAAGCCCTGAATGGTGACGGAGAGGAATTTGGCGAAGAGCGTCTGCTGCAAGC
>DASRAA010000292.1:0-3520 GCA_035638375.1 Binatia bacterium
GGCATCCTGAAGCCTGTGGAAGTTTGTGGCTCAGGTATGACAACTGGCAGTAACATCGCTAGGTAAAATCCTGCACACCAAGGGGACGAAGAGATGGTGGTCGTGTCTTTGCGAGATGTGGTGGAGGCACTCGATTTACAAAGCGATGAGCTGAGTTCCTATCTCGATCCGGACACCGGGGAAATAATCACTTTTAACAGGGAGGAAGCGAGCCTTGCCGTGAGGGGTGAGTGGGAGCGAGTTCCGGAATGGATGAAGGAGATGCTGCCGAAGATCAAGCGTGCCTTGGAAGACGATCGCATTCTCGAGTTGCCGGATCGGGTACACATCGACGAGTGGCGAATGATGCAGGACTTCGCCCTCGAGCAGGAACAGTGCAAGTGTCGTCAAGAGCTGGAATCGGCGGTGCACGGCGCAGGCGCATTTCGGCGATTCAAAGATGCGATACGCCGATTCGAACTTGAGGAGGCCTGGTTCCGCTACCGCCAGGCCGAATACGAGCGGGTCGCGAAGCAGTGGCTGGAAGAAAACGGCATTGCCTATCGATAGCTTATGCAGCGGCGACTTACTCTGTATCACTCAAAATGAGTGAACAAATTGTTGAGCGATTCCGCCAGTGTTGGATGCGCGAAAATGGCCTCGCGCAAAACGGGGAAGGGAATCCGGCCCATCATGGCCACCTCCAGCATAGCCATAATCTCCCCACCCTCAATGCCCAGTATGGCTGCGCCTAAAATCTGACCGGTGCCGGCGTCCACAACAGCTTTCATGAAGCCCCGGGCTTCATCCACTTCCAGAGCACGTGCCACGTTACTCATCGGCATCTTGGCAACGCGATAATTCCGTTTTTGCACCCGTGCTTCCTTCTCGGTGATGCCGATCCGCCCGAGTTGCGGGTCAACGAAGACCGTGTACGGTACCATCCGGCCCTCCGTGGTTGCGTTGCCTTTCTCGATGACGTTTGTACGAATGATGCGAAAGTCGTCGTAGGAGATGTGTGTGAATGCCGGGCCGCCTTTCACGTCGCCAAGGGCATAAATACCGAGTGCGGTGGTCTCCAGGCGTTCGTTCACCTTGATAAAACCATGGTCGTCAGTCTTGACTCCCGCGGTTTCCAGGTGCAGTGTGTCGCTGTTGGGGGTGCGTCCTGTTGCCACCAGAAGATGCGAGCCCAATAGCGAGAACGTGCCGTTGGGCTTCTCAACGTCCAAACGAATTCCGCTCCCATCACGAGCAACCCGCTTGGCACGTGCACTCAAGTGAACCGAGACGCCGTCTTCTTCCAGGATTTTCGCGATCTCTTGTGCGACATCGGGATCTTCGCGCGCTAACAACTGCGTATCCGTTTGAATGATCGTGACCTTGCTGCCAAAACGCCGAAACAGTTGCCCGAATTCCAGACCGACGTAACCGCCACCGAGAATCATCAGGTGTTCGGGGACCGCGTCCAGTTCCATGATTGAGGTGCTGTTGAGAAATGGTACGTCGTTCAGTCCATCTAGCATGGGGACGGACGGGCGTGCTCCAGGGTTGAGGAAGAAGCGGTCTGCAGTGAATTCGACGCTCTCGCCGGTTCGCAACACGACAGTCACAGACTTTGGACTGGTAAAGCTGGCTTCACCGAAGATTAGATCCAGGTTTCTGGCGTTCTCAATCTGCGTCTGATTGCCGCAGCGAAAACTCGTCACGATTTCGCGCTTGCGCTGCCGAACCCGTTGCATGTCGATCCGAACATCGCCGGTTTGTACACCGTAATCGGGCCCACGCCTGGCCAAGTAGGCAACGCGTCCGCTGGCCACCATGGTCTTTGTGGGAGTACACCCTTCATTTATGCAGGTTCCGCCGACATGTTCGCGCTCAATCAATCCAGTGCGCAGCCCCACTCCTGCCAACGCCGTGCAGAGCGGCGTGCCTGCCTGTCCCGATCCGATGACAATCGCGTCATAGTGCTGGTTGGTGGACATAAAACGCCCCGAGGATTCTAGAGTAGTTAAGAGGGAAGCAAACTAGCGTTCCCATCGGCGATTAATTCAGAATCGCGAAACGGCGAAGAAGCCTAAGCCTATAGCAATCAGATCTTCGGGAATCGCAACCGCAATATCAGGTACCTTCAAGGCGTTGACGAGTCCAACTCGCGCGCGATAGCCCCCGAAGGTTCCGGCCAGCACTCCGATGGCCGCGCAGATCACGCCAACCAGCCAGGACGCTCCTCCACCGATTGCGAGCGTTGCGCCTGCAAGCATGCCCAGCACCAACCGCGCACCGAACTGCATCGCAACAGTGCGCGCTGGCGTACTGGGCAGTTGATCGATGACGTATTCGACCAACGCAAGCAAGGTGAACAGTCCCAGCGCCCACTTGGAGCCCATGAATGCCACCCGGGAGCCGGCCAGGTTAATCCATCCCAGATATGCGGCCCAGCATACTGCGGCTGTACCGGTGAAAGTCCGCAGTCCCGACACTAGGCCAATCAGAAAGGTCAGCAATACCACAAGGCCCATACTCATGATGTTTTTCCCAGATACCAGGGAGTCAGCGAGACCCGAGAGACCCAACGACAGTTGACGCAATAGATGACAACACGTATGCTGCGATTCAATTAATCCAGCACTCGCCGTGACCACAGGGCTATGAGGGAGCAAGCAAGCCTGCGATTTATACTTGTTTGCGGAGCGTGCCGCGCGCAATTTGAAGCCTGGGGCGACACTCCTCTAGAATCAGGCCGCCACTTAATTTCGGCGCAGTAAAGCATCTCTGTTGGGTTACACTAAGAACTGCCCTTGCTCCATTTCGTCCTCAACGAGCGTCCCGGGGATGAATATGAAACTCGCTTCGTACGTCCTGCTGTTGATCGCACTCTGCGCAGCCATTTGGGCCCAATCGCCGCAAGCGTCGCCCGCCAACTCGGCGGACAATGCCCCGACAGGCAATTCGGCATCCCTTACGGCCGACCTCGATCGGCTCCAGAACTTTGCTTCCGAGGCAGCCCAAGAAATCGCTGCGCTCCACATCGACAAATGGAAGGCGAACGGCGCCGCCAAGAATGCGGCTCAATCCAATGCCGAGTCTTTGCGCCGTAACCTGACGGCAGCGTTGCCCGGCCTCATCGAAGCGGCTCGGGCCACGCCAAATGACGTTAACGCTCAGTTCAAACTGTACCGCGACGTGAATGCTCTCTACGATGTCTTCGACGCAGTCACGGAATCGACGCGAGTCTTTGGTCAGAAAGGCCAATACGAGAACCTGTCGGCGCAGTTGCGCACCTTGAGTTCCGTTCGTCGAAATCTCGGCGCGAATCTGGAGGACCTGACGGCATCGACACAATTCGAGCTGAAGCAGTTGCGAGCCGAACTCAAGAATCAGCAGCAAAAGTTGGAGTTGGCAGAGGCCGCGACCGCCGAGGCGCGAAAGCAGGTTGTACTCGCTCAGGCTGAGTTGGAGAAGAAACCCGCGCCCAAGAAAAGATCCGCCCCGAAGAAGCCTGCAGCGCCGACAAGCAACGCAAATTCCAGTCCGTCTG
>DASRAA010000293.1:0-5727 GCA_035638375.1 Binatia bacterium
GCCAGGGTGCAGGAACCGGTGGACGTAGCGTTCATTGTCTCCAGTTACGCCGATAACTCTGGGGTGCCTAATACGCGATTTGTCGAGTTTATGCGGCAACGCTACCAGCAAGCATACCTGGACCGAGGAACGAAGTAGACCGCGTACATGTCGGCGAGAGGCTGTGCTGAAAACGCGCTGGCAATATCGTCACTACCGCGTCAAAATCCACAACCGAATTAGTTCTGCCGCAGTTCCGGGTTCCTGCCATTCCCGGACAATTCTTGCGGCATTTTCGAGCGACCGGAGGCAGATCCTTCGAGAAGAGTTCAGTGACCTTAGCCTCCTGGGCCAATAGCGTTCCGGTCATGAAACATAGCAGCAAAATGTGTTTTGTGATCGTCATGATTATCCTTCATTTGCGTAGACCATCATCAGCCGATCAGTTACATGTCTTCGCAGGTTCTTCACCAGTTATCGGTAGCGCTGTGTTTTGAGGCCGGTTCTGGTAAAACCGGCCTCCGGAGAGTCTGCTCTTAGGCGATATTCTTTGTGGCTACTGAGGCCTGCGGATGCGTGCGGTTGCCGGCGGCCTGCTCGTTGGGACAGAGCCCAACGCGGGGAGCAGGCGCTCCCTCACAGCTTGCGAAAGGCGCTCCTGCATTTCGATCGGAGAGCTGACTTGTACATCAACCGAGTCGCGCCATGTGACCTTGTCTTGATCCACATCGACCAGTTCCAGCGTGATGTGCCAGAGTTCTCCCTCGCGCAAGTATTGGCCCGTTACAACCTTCATGACGCGCAGCTCGTGACCAGCGGCTCCGGGATCGGTCTGCGCAGTGAAGCGCTGCGTGAGGCTCGCCGGGCGAATTGCCAGCGAGGGCGAATAGCTCAGGTCGGTCGTGACTTGGTCCGGTATCGCCAACCGCAGATAATCATGTGAGGCATCGTCGCCGACGTTCTGAAAGGGAAGCACAGCGACTGTCGTGTGCGAGCCTTCCGCTTTTGCCGGCGCGCGATGAGTGGGCCGGTACCAGATCGCAAGCGCTGCCACCAGCAGTATCAGTACGAGTATGATGAAATATCGCGAACCATAACGCCGTTTGGCAGAACGGGTGACGACCTGCGGGCCAGCGCTCACCACCGCGCCGAAAGGGGAGTCGTCGTGGGTGTAGCGCCTGGTTTCGCTGTCGCGCTTCAGCCGCTGCAGATCGGTGCGCATCTCAGCCGCGCCTTGATAGCGCAGGTTGCGGTCTTTCTCCAAGGCCTTGCGTATGACCCCTTCCAGCCCTGGCGATACCTGTCGGTTGACCTGCGAAGGTAACGTCGGTTGGTCGCGCAGAATCGCACTGCAAATCTCGCCCGAACTCGCGCCGTCGAACGGCATCTTGCCGGTCGCCATCTCGTACAGGACCGCTCCAAATGAGAACAAGTCGGTGCGTGCGTCCAACTCCTTGGCCTTTACTTGCTCAGGCGACATATAAGCTACCGTCCCCAGCATCGCGCCTGGGCTGGTGAGGTGGTCGCCATCGGAATATGGCAGGGTCACCGTCTCTCCAGTTGACGAGACGTGCCTTCCTGTCACCTTGGCCAGTCCGAAGTCGAGAATCTTGGCGTGACCCCGCTCGCTGACAAAAATGTTCGCTGGCTTGATGTCGCGATGCACGATGCCTTTGACATGTGCTGCGTCCAGCGCATCGGCAATCTCAATGCCCAGTGACAGGATGTCTTCGGTGTCCATCGGCCTACCTGCGATACGATGCTTCAGCGTCAAGCCGTCGAGAAACTCCATGACCATGAAGGCACGTCCATCTTCCTCGCCGATGTCGTGAATCGTGCAGATGTTGGGATGGTTCAGCGCCGAGGCAGCCTCGGCTTCACGGCGGAAGCGGCCGAGCGCCTGCGGGTCATGGGTAACGTCCTCGGGAAGGAATTTAAGGGCGACGAAGCGATGCAGACGGGTGTCTTCTGCTTTATAAACGACGCCCATGCCTCCACCGCCGAGCTTGCTGACGATGCGGTAATGCGAGATCGTCGTGTCAATCATGACGATAGGGTGCAAAAGGGATGCTTGATGATAGGGCCAAAGGAAATGCCGGTCAATTTCGGCTAATCAGCAATCGTTAGAGGCTAACGGTAGGCTGGTCGCCAATCAAAAGCATCGCCGCCTGAATCGATCTCGGTTCCGTCACGGAGAAGGAGAAACACTTTTCGCTCGGGCATAAACTGGTATTTCTCTTCCGCGATCGGCCACTGATCGAAACGGAAGACTCGCGCGCATGGCTTTAACGTATTGGGGTGACCCAGAGAAAAGCCCTTCTTCGGATGTCCACTCAAAGTTGGGGTTTCGTTCCCGCGCCCAGCGTGGAATGTATACGTGGTGGATGGGGGCGACGCGGTCAAATCTCTGCCCGTGCAAGGGGCAGAGCACAGCTGAAGCGATTTCTGCTTCCACCCGCCAGGCGAATTTGGGAGGTTCGCTTTCTGGAAAGCAGATACACTCGCCGGGGAACGCCCGTTCTGCAATATTTTTTGTCCCGAAATTGCTTGTGTCCGCAGACGGACATCATGTTCGCCTCATGGACAGAATCTCGACGACGAAGAGGTTTCAACCCCTTGAATACAAAACGAAATGAAGCCTGGACGCAAACGTGCATCATAACCTTGGGCCTTTGTGTGTCCGCTATTTTTCCGTCGGACCAAGCTAAGGAATGCCATGTACCGAGATGTTCGCTACGGGCTGCGGCAACTACGAAAGTCGCCAACCTATACCGCAATGGTGGCGCTCACACTGGCACTCGGTATCGGTGCGAACACGGCAATCTTCAGCGTGGTGAAAGCGGTACTGCTCAACCAGCTTCCCTTCCGTGATCCCGAGCGCCTGGTGAAGATCGCCGAGGCCGATCCCGATACGTCCGACCCAGAGACAATTGACTTCACCACAACCTATGACTTGCGGGAGCGCAACCAGTTCTTCGAAAGCATTTCTCTGTTCCGCGACGGCGACGTGGCCATGGTGGAACAAGGACAACCTGAAGTGTTGGAAGGTCTGCGCGTTAACTACGACTATTTCGACACGCTTGGCGTGAAGGTGCAGCTGGGCCGTGCCTTTGTAGCCGACGAAGACCATCCACAGACGCGCTACGAAGCCATTCTCTCCCACGGCCTCTGGCTGCGCCGCTTTGGGGGCGATCGTTCGATCATCGGCCGTACTATCCGGCTGAACGATAAGCCATACAAAGTGGTCGGCGTTTTGCCGGAAACCTTTCGACCCTTCGCTCGTGAGGACCGCGTAGCCCTGCCGGAAATCTTTACGCCATTGGGCTATGACCTGGAGCTACGGGACGCCTGTCGTGGATGCCAGCATCTGCAAGCTATAGGACGGATGAAGCCGGGCGTTTCGGTCGAGCAGGCCAGGTCAGAGTTAAACGCCATCATGCGCGTAATCGTCCGCGAACATCCCACCGAATACTCGGAACGGACTGTTATTGCGATGATGCCATTACGCGATTACACCGTGGGCAAAGTACGCACCGCACTCTGGATACTTCTGGGGGCCGTGGGCATGGTGCTGCTTATTGCATGTGCCAATGTCGCCCACCTTTCGCTGGCGCGTGCCAGCTCGCACGTCAAAGAAATGGCAGTGCGGGCAGCCTTAGGTGCGGGGCGTGCGCGACTTGTGCGGCAGATGCTCTCCGAGAGTTTGCTGCTGGCCATTGCCGGCGGACTAGCAGGTGTCGTGCTGACGTGGTGGGGCACACATGCCCTGACCGCCCTCGGCCCGAAGGAATTGCCCCGCGCCACAGAGATTCGCATCGACATGCCGGTGCTTTGGTTCGCGCTCGCGGTCAGCATCTTCGCTGGACTTCTCTTCGGTGTCGCGCCCGCACTGCGCGCCTCGCGCGTCGACCCCTACGAATCGCTGAAAGACGTGGGACGCTCGACCAAAGGGCACGCGCGCTTCGCATATCGCAACCTGCTCGTCACTGTGGAACTCGCACTTGCGTTTGTGTTGGTGATGGGTGCCGGTCTGCTGAGCAAGAGTCTGGTTCGATTGTTGAACGTTGACCCGGGCTACGACCCGCACAACGTCCTGACCGCGGGCGTCTACGTTTACGGGGACCGCTACCACGACAAGCCGGAAGCCGAACTGAATTACTACGAACAGGCAATGCAGCGGCTGCGTTCCACTCCCGGTATTGAGAGCGTAGCGATGGCCAGTAACCTGCCGTTATTGACCTTCGACCGTTCCGCGTTTCACATTCAGGACCATCCATTGGCCAACGACGCAGATGCGCCTGACGTGGACCGATACTCAGTTTCGCCGGATTACTTCCAGGTACTGGACATCCCTCTGAAGCGTGGGCGTCTGTTTGCGGGCGGCGATCGCAAAGGTACTTCGCTCGTCGCCCTCATCAGCGAATCGTGCGCGCGGACTCTGTTTCCCAACCAGGACCCCATCGGAAAGCACATCCAGATCGGTGGTCGCTCTGACGACAAAGAGTGGATGACCATCGTTGGCGTCGTTGGCGATGTTCAGCAGTATGGACTCGACCAGCCCTCGAACATGGCAGCCTACATACCGCTGGCTCAAGACTTGTCGTTCGGCTACAACGTCGCGGTGCGAACCACCGGCGATCCGCGCCGCATGGCGCAGACTGTGCGTCAAGCGTTCCTCAGCGCCGACAATACACAGCCAGTGTTCCACGTGCGCCCGCTCGAGGACTATGTCGCCGAATCGCTCGCCGCGCGCCGTTTCACGCTCATGCTTCTCGGACTCTTTGGCTGGTTGGCGCTCGTTCTCGCCGCCGTCGGAATCTATGGCGTGATCTCTTATGCTGTCAGCTTGCGCACGCGCGAGTTTGGCATCCGCATGGCACTGGGCGCAGCTCGCAAAGATGTATTGCAGATGGTGCTGCGCCAGGGCCTTAAGCTGGCTGCGACCGGTCTTGTGTTGGGAATCGTCGCCTCGGTCGTGTTCACGCGCTTCCTGACAGCGTTGCTATTCCAGGTCAAACCCGCCGACATGATGACGACGCTGGCGGTCCTCCTCATGCTGGCAGCGGTTGCGCTGCTCGCCAACTACCTGCCTGCACACCGCGCTTCGCACGTCGATCCTAACGTGGCTTTGCGCTACGAATAATGCGGGTCGTGATGATCGACCAGTTAACAACAGCCTCAATATCCCAAGCCGCAGATCTCCGCACGCCCCAACTCCACGCTTTATCAGGGTTCGCATGGAAATAGCAGAGGCCGCCTTCCGTCGCCCAAGCCGAGCAAGCCTCGCCGCTTTTGGTTACGCCTTGGCACCGCTTTCTCCCGGGGTTCGACGGCTTAAGCTGTGGGGGTGACGAGTCCATGTCCATGTGGAACCCCTCGCATTGGCTCTGTGCGACGAGGCCAGCTGCTGGCGGCGGGTAACCACCAAAACGGCCTATTCGTGAAAGTGTCGTGTAAACCTCACAGAATTCCAGGAGATGAACCTGTTGCCTCGACTACCCTCGATTAAGGGCGTAGGGGCGAATTGGCATCACTCGCTCCTTGGCGACAAGGCAGGAGTAATCCGAGGAGCGAGAGTCCGGTTCAGCGGTGTGATACAAACGTAGTCGCATGTGCCAGGCTCGACTCTCCAGGGGCTGGCTTCTAGTGTTCGTGGCTGCCTGCTCGTCCTTGCAATACATCCCGCCTTCATGGCCCTGAATGATACGCCAGCATCAGGGTATTTGTTCCGGCATGTTACCGATATCG
>DASRAA010000294.1:0-6143 GCA_035638375.1 Binatia bacterium
TCTCCTTCGCGCATGCGAATTTCGTGCTCAATCTTTCGCTGACCGATGACTGGTTGTTGAATGCCGCCGATATTCTGAAAGGAATCGACGGCCGAGATGTCCATCGCCAGCTTCAGCGTAACCTGGTCGGTGCCGTGGACGTGCGGCGTGACGTCGATATTTACGCCGACATCGATGTAGTTGAATTGCGTATTCACCAAGGGGTTGATGCCGACACCGCCGATACCCGGCTGGAAAGACCCAGTAGCCACTGGTATGCGCTGTCCGATCTTTAGGGAGGCCTTTTGGCCATCAAGCGCCCGGATTTGCGGCTGCTGGAGGATCTTGGTGTTGCTGTCGTTGTACAGGAAGGTCGCGGTTGCCGGAGGGATGGTCACCTGGAAGTTCGTCGCATTGAGGTGCGCCAAACTGTTGAGATTGATCACCCCCGGCTGGCTTCCAGTCGTAGTGGTGACGGATCCATTGCCCGTTCCCACGTTCGAACCCGATGTCGATGTCTGGTTGATCGTATTGTCAATCACCGCCACCGAAACATTGGTTGGCGGCGTAATACCCAAGTCACGCAGTTTGTTGCGCTGCACCTGCATGATCACCACGTCCACTACGACTTCGGGACGGGACTTATCCAAGTCGTCGATCAGCTTCTCTGCCAGAGCGATCTGATCCGGCGTGCCGCGCACCACAATGGCTTGCTGCGAAGGGAATTGCTGCAAACGCTGAGTATCGAGCAGGGTGCGAAGTATGTTGACCAGGTCCTGCAATTCATTGGGCTGAGAAAGATTGGCCAGGTAAAAAGTACGGATGACGCTCTGCTCGAGTTCTTTGCGTTTTGCCGGTGTGTCGGCGGCTACGAAAATGGTATTAGGCGTTACCGGTCGCCAGAAGGTTTTCGACTCCAGGGCCGTGATCTCCAGCGCTTCATCCAGAGTTACGCCATTCAATTCAACGCGAACATTACGCGAAGTATAGTCCGGATCGAACAGAACATTGATGCCGGCCAGCTTGCCAATCGTTTCGTAAATCGTCTTCGAATCGGCGCTCAGCTTCAAAGTAATCGGGGTATTTGCGATTGGCGCAAGTTCTACCGGACCACCAGCCTCTTCCATGCGCTTGTGCAGGGTCGATTTCGCCGCCTCGCCGGGAGGAGGATTAGGCTGCTGGGCCTGTTGCAGTGCGTGACGAACCTTATTGGCCTCCTGCTGGGCGATGAAGCTGGAAGGATCGATGGCTATCGCCTGCTCAAATTCGGTTAGGGCCTCCTGCAGTTTCCCGTCCTTTTCCAGCAGTTGACCTTTGTGAACGTGAGAGGCAGCGGCGAAGAATCTCACTCGCTCATAAGACGCACGATACGCAATATCGGTCGGTTTGAGCTCATAGGCCTGATGATAAAAGTTGTAGGCCGCTTCGTAGTTGCCTCGAATCTCTGCATCCAAGCCCTGCTTGTACAACTGCTTGGCCTTATCGGAAGCTACTGCAGGCAAAGTGCCGAAGAGGAGCAGCAGCGCCAGGACACGGGTAAGCCGTTTCATCAGGTTCCTTATGACGATGTTGCCGGATTGCCACCTTAGTCGACCTGAGTGGCGCTCCGGTACGAAAGTTCTGACTCACGCGGCATAGAAAACGTAAGCGCAGATCAGCGTCTGACCGGCGCGAGACCGTCACCAACTCTCCGCGTTCAGAATTGGCGCGATTATAGCATCCCCGTTACCTACAACCACGTGATAAACCATGTGTTAGCATACGACTTTCGTTCGGCTCTAGTAGCTCTTATGGCACGTCCGCAATCACCCGCCGGAGAGAAGGCGAACCAGGGAAAACGAGACCCCACAGCCAGCGGGCTGCGTGATGCTGCGGTCAATCGTGCGGCGTCCCACAACTACTTTCTCTTGGAAAGATTTGAGGCGGGCATCGTATTGCGGGGCACGGAGGTAAAGTCCATCCGTAGTGGCCGTGCCAACCTCAAAGACGCCTATGGGTTAATGAAAGACGGCGAACTCTGGCTGATCAATGCTCATATCGGTGAGTACACCCATGGAAACATCTTCAACCACGAGCCTTTGCGAAGCCGAAAGCTGCTGGTGCATCGCAGTGAATTGAATAAGCTGATTGGCAAAACACAACAGAAAGGCCTCACGCTCATTCCCACTCGCCTGTACTTCCGCAACGGTAAAGTGAAAGTTGAAATGGCGCTTGCTAAGGGCAAACAAACATGGGACAAGCGCGAGACAGAACGGCGCAAAACTGCCGATCGTGAGGCGCGAGAGGCCATGGCTCGCGGCCGAAAATCTTGACTTTAGTTTTGGACCGAAATCATGAACATCACTCTTACGACTTCTACGCCTTCGCAAATCGAAACTGAATGCCTCGTCGTCACTGTTATCGACGCCTCGGAAAGGTCAGACAACGGCGAAAAGGAAGAACCGAAGCCGCAGTTACTGACCGATGACAACGCGGTGTCTCAAGCGGCTGCCGACCTGATCGCTTCCGCCGAGGTAACGGGCAAGGCAATGGAAACCACGCTGCTGCATAAACCGTCTGGACTGAAAGCAAAACGCCTGCTTCTGGTAGGCGCTGGAAAATCCAAGAACTTTGGGCCATCCGAATTGCGGAAAGTTGCCGGCACCGCATTACGCAGCGTCAAAGGCAAAGACCTGAGGAGCTTCGCGATCGTTGTGCCTCTGGTTGGCAGCCTCGCTTCGGAAGAAGCCGTGAAGGCAATTGTGGAAGGCGCCTATGCCGGGAGTTTTGATCCCGACTACTACAAGAGTGACCGCAAAGAACAGAAGATCGACGAGCTGACCATCATTGCCCGGGAATCGGCAGACAAGAAATCGCTCCTAGCAGCAATCGATGTTGGCAGGACGATCGGAGAGGCGCAAAACTTCACGCGCGATCTGGTCAATGAGCCCAGCAACCGTATGACGCCCACTATTTTGGCTGAGCGGGCAAAGAAAATGTGCGATGAAGTAGGTCTTAAGTGCGAAATCTACGGCCCAGACAAGATCAAAGAGCTGAAGATGGGCGCATTCTGGAGCGTTGCCCAGGGGTCGGTCGAAGAGCCTCGGCTGATCGTAATGCACTACGAGCCTTCGGGAGCGCCGGAGAAGCCGTTTCTGGGCCTCGTAGGGAAGGGAATCACTTTCGATAGCGGCGGCATTTCCATTAAGCCGTCGGATGGCATGGAAAAAATGAAGTACGACATGGCCGGCGGCGCCGCCATGATCGGGGCGATGCGTGCAATCGCGCAACTTAAGCCGAACCTGCGTGTCATCGGCATCGTGTGCGCCACCGAGAACATGCCTTCCGGCGCCGCGCAAAAGCCCGGTGACGTGCAGATCGCCATGTCCGGTAAGTCGATTGAGATCATTAACACCGACGCAGAAGGCCGGTTGGTGCTGGCCGACGGACTGCATTATGCGCGGCAGCAAGGCGCAACTCATCTCATCGACGCGGCGACACTCACCGGCGCTGTAGTTGTCGCTCTGGGAATGATCAACGTAGGAGTTTTCGCCAACGACGACGAGTTTTATCAGCGCTTCAACAACGCTCTGAAGGCGTCCGGTGAAAAGATGTGGCGCCTGCCGGTCGAAGACGAATATCGTGAAATGATCAAGTCATCGATTGCGGATATCGTCAACAGCGGTGGACGTTGGGGCGGTGCAGTTACGGCTGCGATGTTCCTCAAGGAGTTCGTGGGCGACACCCCCTGGATCCACCTCGACATCGCTGGGACAGCATGGATGGAAGAGGCCAAACCTTGGATCGCCAAGGGGCCATCCGGTGTTCCGGTGCGATCGCTGGTGGAGTTTGTACGGGAATTTGCAACAGAGAACAGCTAGGCCGGCTAAGAAGACTTTGCGACGGCCGGCGCGGCTCCTCCTGTCTTCAGCTTTACCGCGATTTCGATAAAGGCCAGCGCTGCCCGGCTCAGCGCCTTGTCCGTGCGAAACACCAGCGCGAGGTCACGCTGCAGAACGCCATCCGAGACTTTCAGTGCACAAAGGACTTTAGCCTTCACGTCCTCCGCGACGTTGGATTTCGGGATGAAGCCAACACCCACGTTGGCGGCAACAAAGCGCTTCAGCAGCTCGCTGGAATCCAGTTCCATCGAAATATTGGGTTTCAGGTGGCGTTCGTGAAATAAGGACTCCAAAGCATCTCGCGTTCGGCCCAGCTTAGGTAAGAGCAATGGATACTGAGCCACATCTGCGATTGTCACTTCGCTCTGTCGCGCGAGCGGATGGTTGGTAGGCGTGATCACAACCAGTTCGTCCCGGTGAATCGGCACTACCGTATAGCGTTTGTCTTTAATCGGCATCGAAACCACCCCGAAGTCGCTGGAATTCTCGATAATGGCTTCCAGAATCTTCTGGTGCTCCGAGCGTTTCACGCCGACGGCGACATTGGGATACTGCCGTTTGAATTCGGCAAAGACCTCGGGCAGGATGTGCAGGCAGGTGCCTTCATTGGCTGAGACTACGATTTCCCCTTTTGGAACACGATGCATTTCCGCCAGGGAAATGAGCATGATGCGCCGCTGTTCGATGGTCTCTTCGGCGTATTTCTGAAAAACTTTTCCAGCCGCGGTCAAGGCTACCCGGCCCCCACTGCGGTCGAGTAGCTTGGCACCAACTTCCTCTTCAAGCGAGCGAATTTGTGACGAGATCGCCGGTTGCGTGCGGAAGCGCCGCTCAGCTGCGCGCGAGAAACTGCTGAGTCGTGCGACCTCAAGGAACGTCTCGATTTGATCGAAGTCCATGGGCTAGAGGCGCTCGCCTATCATCATACGGATTTATCCGACGGATAAAATCATTGTATGCCCTGCCGCTGGCGCAGCAGCGTATCCTAGCCTGGAACACCCACGGGAGCACCTATATGAGCGGAGCGAAAGCCGATCCGAAAGCTGTCCTGGAGTTTGCCAAGCACAACAGTGTTCAAATGCTGGATCTTCGCTTCACTGACTTGCCCGGCCTCTGGCATCACGTCTCGTTCCCGATCTCGCAGCTTACCGAGGCTTCTTTCGAAGAGGGCTTCGGCATGGATGGCTCTTCGATCCGCGGCTGGGCCGCTATCCACGAGAGCGACATGCTGCTCATCCCGGATGCATCGCGGTATCTGATCGATCCATTTACTGAAGTCCCGACCCTGGTCATGGTTTGTGATGTGCTCGATCCCGTTACCAAGCAACGCTATGATCGCGATCCGCGTTACATCGCCAAAAAAGCGGAAATCTACTTGGCATCCACCGGTGTCGCAGACACCGCGAACTTTGGTGCGGAAGCGGAATTCTTCATCTTCGATAACGTGCGTTTTGATCAGAACGAGCACGAAGGCTATTACTTCGTCGATGCAGAAGAGGGTCGCTGGAACTCGGGCCGCGCAGAAGGCAACCTCGGCTACAGACCACGCTACAAAGAAGGATATTTTCCGGTTCCTCCAACCGATCATTATCAGGACCTGCGGTCGGAGATGGTTCTGGCGATGCAGAGCTGCGGGCTCGAAGTGGAATGCCACCACCATGAGGTCGCTACTGGAGGCCAAACTGAGATTGACTTGCGGTTTGATTCGCTGCTGCGCTCCGCTGACACCATGATGATTTACAAGTACGTAGTGCGCAACGTGGCCAACCAGGCCGGCAAGACCGTCACGTTTATGCCCAAGCCGCTCTTCCAGGACAACGGCAGCGGAATGCACACCCACCAATCACTTTGGAAAGATGGCCAGCCGCTGTTCGCCGGCGACGGCTATGCCGGCTTGTCGCAGTTGGCTCTCTGGTATATCGGTGGCCTGATCAAGCATGGTCCGGCGCTCTCCGCCATCATTGCGCCTACAACGAACTCGTACAAACGCCTGGTTCCCGGTTTTGAGGCTCCGGTAAACCTTGCATACTCCCGCCGCAATCGGTCGGCGGCGGTGCGTATTCCCATGTATTCGGCTTCGCCAAAAGCTAAGCGTGTAGAGTTCCGGCCGCCCGACCCGAGCTGCAATCCCTATCTCGCCTTCGCCGCGATGCTCATGGCAGGCATTGACGGTGTTGAGAACCACATCGAGCCGGGTCTTCCGCTCGACAAGGACATCTACGACTTGGGTCCAGAGGAGCTGACGAAAGTGCCCTCCATGCCCGGCTCGCTCGAAACTGCGCT
>DASRAA010000295.1:0-66138 GCA_035638375.1 Binatia bacterium
GGGCTTGTTCGACAAATGGGATTGCGCCATGGAAGAACGCGAACTGGCTCAAGGCGACGCCATCCTGCTCTACACCGATGGTATTACCGAAGCCCTGAATGGTGACGGAGAGGAATTTGGCGAAGAGCGTCTGCTGCAAGCCGCACGGCAACATCGTGAGCTAGCGCCTCCGGAGCTACTTGTAGCGGTTGCCGATCAGGCCCAAAGATTCAGCCCTCACGAACAAGCTGACGACATTACGTTGATCGTCGCCAAATACACATGAGGTCAGCCCACATTCCCTTCTGTTGGGGAAATGTGGGGAGTGCGATGATCATTACGGGTCGTATCTCACACTTGCCAACAGAAGGCACCTGTGGCCGACCCCGCCGCTTTGTGCGGTCAACCCGAGGGTCGGTACACTTTGCTCCATGATCCGTCAGATCACACCTTAGTTCATCACCGAAACATTCCCGGCACGATCGCCTATTACCGCGATAGGTTCGGCTTCGAATGTCTGCGGACTTGGCGGGCTCCGCCAGTCTACGCCATAGTCGGGCGCAACCGGCAGGCGATTCACTTCCGCTGCGCCGCACTTGCCACAACCCGTCCCAACAAGTATGTGGACGAACTGCTCGACGCATACCTCTATGTCGAAGATACAGATGCGCTGTGTGCAGGTGGAAGTTTCGCGCTTCCGCCGCACTGCCGGCAATAATGAACTCAAAAATGAGGCGGTGAACGACTGAACGTAGATGTAACCTTGTCAGCATCTCCGATTCTGACGCGACAACGGTAAATATTACCCGTCTAATGCGGATACCCATTCTAGCGAGTCCGCCGTGGCGGACGAGCTTGAGCGGAGGTTTTCGTCAGTGGTCCCAACTTGCTAGCATCTTCGATACGAAAAAATGCCCCTGGACCAAATCAGTCCGGAGGGAGCACCCGGTGAGGAGGAACTATGTCAGGCAGGGAAGGGAATGGAAAAAGACGCAGTGTAACCTTGCACATGGTTTCCAGCTTGGATGGTTTCATCGCGAAGAGGGACAACAGTGTTTCCTGGCTAAATAGCCCTGGAAGCGTCTACGAAGCCGGGGTTTCTATTTCGGTGGAAGAAATTGCGACCTTCCTCAAAGGGATCGACTGTTATGTTATGGGTTCCCGCACGTATGAACACGCGCTCGAACTGGGCTGGCCGTATGGCGATACTCCGGTCGTCGTGGTGACCGGCAGAGAATGGCCGCCCGCGAGGAAGAGCGTCGAGTTCTATTCGGGCGCTCTCAAGACACTAGTTGACGTGAAACTTGCGCCTCGATATCGAAACATTTGGCTCGTGGGCGGGGCCATGCTGTGCCAGCGTTTTCTCGATCTTGGTCTGGTGGATGAAATCAAGCTGACGATAGCACCTGTCCTATTGGGTAAAGGACTCCGGTTGTTCGATGGTTGCCTGACGGAGGAGAGGTGGAATTTGAAGAACGTGGTCGCTTTCAAGAATGGCTTTGTGGAGCTATCGTACTCCGCCCCTAAGTCGTAAACCTGTCGGGTTTTCCACCGAAAAGACCCACTCGGGCAAAACCAGCCCGGGTGGGCGCTCGGCAGCTAAAATAGTGCGAGTTGGAGCTGCATATGAAAAGAGCAGTCCGGATGGAATCGGCTTCCGCACGAATCGATGAGAAGATCATCGAACTTGGAGATTGGCGCGGGAAGACGCTTGCGAGAGTGCGCGACGTCATATACGCGGCGGATCCTGAGATCGTCGAGGAGTGGAAGTGGGCCAAGTCGACGTCGCCGGGGACTCCCGTCTTCTCCCACGGCGGCATCGTGTGCACCGGAGAGACGTACAAGAACGTCGTCAAGTTGACCTTTGCCAAGGGCGCTGCATTGCCGGATCCTGCTCGGCTGTTCAACTCGAGCCTCGAGGGAAATGTAAGGCGCGCCATCGACATCCACGAAGGCGACAAAGTCGATGAGGCAGCCTTGAAGGATCTTATCCGCGCTGCCGTCGAGCTCAATCTCAACCACCCCAACGAGTCCCCTTCGGCCACGCTCAGGGCAGGCTCAGGCGGGACTCGTCGGGGACCCCGGGTGGGCAAAAGCAAGTCGAAGCCCCGCCGCACGAGCCGCAAGCGGGCTGAATAGCTTCATCACAGGAGCTCACTCGACCCCTCCTATTGAGCGAAGAAACTAAAGACAAGTGCCCTGTTCAAGCCCGCCGCGGCGGGCTTGAGTGCGCGTCTTCGTTGATTACCACAAAGGCCCCATCTTCGACTCCACTCAGGGGCAGGCACAAGCCACAATCGGGCTGGTGTGGGGTACCTGTGCGTAAATCCACAATTGCCAAAACAAGGCAATTGTGGGACCCGTCGAAGTGGCGCTCGCCTCAAGGGCAGCGCCACTTCTAAAGCGCTCGCCTAAATCACAGCCGAGCGTGTATAGGATGTGGTGCCGCTCGGCACGCTGTGTACGCTGGCCACCCCGTGCTGCGCGACGCGTAATTGATTCCCCGTCCCACTGGCGACGTTGATCGTATACAACACCAGCATCACATCCTGAGTTGGGCTAGCCAAATCCCACGCATACGGCAAGGTCAATGTACAGCTGAGAGTACTGCCGTTCTTCGTGGCAGTGACGAAAATTGTGTCCGAGAACGTAAGCCCGCTGATTACATCGGCGGCTGTGGCATTCAGGCCGCAGCTGAAGGCTGCGGTGGTGGGGAATGACGTGGTCAGGGTCGCAGTGAGAGTCAGGACAATCTTGCCACTTGTCTGCGATGTGTTAGCTAGGTCAATACCTTCACCTTCGACAAGTGGCATTGGCTTGAAAGATCCTGTCTGCGGATCCAGAAATCCGGGAATACCCGCTGTAACTGTATTCGTTGAGTGTTGACTCCATCCGGTAGCCAACAGACCAAACAGACAGAGGCAGACAAAAATGCTTCTGGTGTTCATGCTTCTCTCCTGTATAGAAATTGAAGTCAGACGAAGCGGCCTCTTTGGATTGGATCTTCCTGTGTAAGTGGAAGGCACGTGTGTTGCCGATGGACATGGAGTGTCCTTAAGGTTGTTTGTTATTGAATCTGGCGGATTCTCGTGCGACTAGATAAGAGTGACTGAATTAGTGGTTTTCGCTAGAGCGTGTCGAGACTAACCGAAGAGATAGACTCTCCTATCCTTCAGCGTTGACCGATGGATGGCGCACTACTAGCGGGCGTCCAATCAGTCCTTCCATTGAGCGAAGACTGCTGCGGGCACTGCGGGAATGTTAATGCCACGTGAAGCACTTAGGTCTCATTGAAAAACATAGGGGACAGGGATAGAGTCCTTCGACCAAATTCCATTGAAAGGATTCCCCCAATGCCTAAGAGTCGACCCACTTCCCCTAAAAAAAAAGCAAACATCACCATCCGGCCCCGGCCAAGCACCGAACGAAGCATCACATCGCAGGAAACGTGACCAACCCGATCACACCTCCGCCCCCTGAAAATATCCAGCCAATCGACACGGCCGGACCGCAGTTCGCGGAACCTTCGCCCACACCGGATCCCACAAGATTTGTAGTGAAGCACGGATCAGATAAAGAGGCTTATAGCATCCTCGACAAGGAGAAAGGAACACTAAAACCGCGACCTTTCCCCATCTCGCCCGACGTTGAGCCGCGCATGTCGTTGGCGGATGCTATAGGCAGCAAAGGGCAACAGGTCATGAGCGCAATCGAAAAGGCAGGTCAGATCGTCTTTCACGCGATCGGCGATACCGGAAATACCAGCAGTGCCGAAGAGATGAACATGGTCACCGACAAACTGGTCAGCGACTTCAATGAGACCGAACCGGAGAATGTGCCATCGTTCTGCTACAATCTGGGCGATATAGTGTACAGCTTCGGCGAAGCTAAGTACTATTACGATCAGTTCTATGACCCATATCGTGACTACCCGGCTCCTATTTTTGCCGTCCCGGGTAATCACGACGGAATGGTTGCGCCCGGAGTCACCAATCCGACCTTGCAGGCGTTTCTTGAAAACTTCTGCACAGCCGGACAGCCTTTCCATCGCACGCCGGAAGCCGGCGGCCTAGCTCGAACTGCCGGAGTACAACCTGGAGTGTACTTCACATTCGAAGCTGATCCGTTCGTCCGCATTCTAGGACTGTACAGCAACTGTCTCGAAGACCCGGGCGTGATTTCGACACAAAGCGACTCGGAGCAAACCTATCCGTATCTGACTGACGCGCAGACGAACTTCCTGGTTGCGGGTCTCAAGCGTGTGAGAGCCGACAGGTTCGCCGGGGCAGTGATCGTCGCCGTCCATCACCCTCCTTATGTCGCGCAGGTTAAGGCAGATGCGCGCGCGACATTCGGCAAGCATGGTGGCAGTCCATTGATGAATGCAGAGATTGATAAAGCACGCCAAACTGCCGGGGTATGGCCTCACGCCGTGCTCTCCGGCCATGCGCATAACTATCAGCGCTTCACACGACGAGTGGGCAATCGGGAAACTCCGTACATCGTTGCGGGAAACGGTGGTCATGCGCACAAGCAGCTGACGAACAAAGGTATGCTCGCATTGCGCACGCCTGCCGACCAGCCATCGCTATCAAATGGGCAGGATACTGTGGTTTTCGAAAACTATGACGACCAGGATTTTGGGTATCTACGCATCATTGTTGACGCAAAGCAGCTTCGCATCGAGTACCATCCGGCCTCGGATGGTCCCGGCGCTTAAACGCCCGACGACTTTGTGACGGTTGAACTGGCAACTCGCAAGTTGGTGCACTTTCAAGTGAACTGAGAAGCGAAACCGAAGTGCCGCGGCCGCTCCCCGGCAAGCGAAAACTAAGCGTTGGCCGTCCCGCTCAAGCGAAACTTTGAGCGGGACTTTCCATCGTCAACACAAAATGACGGGGGATGTACGGGCGGCAAGAACCCATGTCCTCGGCCGACACTTCGGATTCAACGGACAGGAGCTTTACGCACCGTAGCAGTACTGGAATGTCTGCGGTCGGCATTCGCTCCGTTCGAATTGGCTTACACTGCTGCCGCTTATGAAGACACGGTCCTCACCTCCGAAGCGTTCGTGCGGCGGCTAGAGCAAACGGTCTTTATGGCCGCCGATGGCAACGGCCGTGTGGTGGGCACGATTGCTTGTAGCATGATGAGCGAGGCGGAAGGCCACCTGCGAGGCATGGCTGTGCAGCCCGCGTGGCAGGCTAGCGGCACTGCCGACCGTCTGCTTCAGTACGCGGAAGATGAACTGATCAAACGGAATTGCCGGAGAATCACTCTGGATACAACCCAGCCCCTGCAACGAGCGATGCGATTTTACGAGCGCCACGGTTATCGGCGCTCCGGCAAGGTACAGGACTTCTTCGAAATGCCACTGATCGAGTAGGTCAAAGATATCGGGCGGCATTCGAGAGAATAGACTGCTCGAGAACTGCATCGACAATGTACGCGGCGAACCAGTTCAGTGAGCGTTTTCGGCTGGTGTGGCGGGACACTTCTCGCCCTTCAGGCGCTTCCACTTGGTCACGTTGACGGCTTTGCCTTGCATGCAGGTGGTCATGCCTTGATGCTCGGTCGCCTTGAAGCGTATTGCGATTCCGGGTGCCGGCGGGTGATCGGCGAACAGGAGATTGTAAGTCTCTCCGGTCTTTGAGTCCTTCAGCACCAGGCAGCTCGACTCAACGGCCTGGGAAACACATCCGGAACCCTGAATAACCGCCGGTTGAACGGATGGCGTTCGGGTTCCCTGCTGAGCGAAAGCCGCAACGGCACACAATAGAAATATCAGGCCAACTAGAGTTTTCATTTCTTCCCTTCTGGCCAGAAAGGAATGATATTACGCTCGTACAAATCGAGCAGTTACGAGAACCTTTGCTCAACGTCCAACGTAACAGGTGTTGTCATGGTGGAAACAGACGAAACCAATGTCGATGCGCTGATTCGGCCGGTGCGCTCCACGGATGCTCATGCCTGGGAGCGTTTGCGTTGTGAGCTTTGGCCCGATGGGCGCGAGGATCACGCCCCCGAGATCGCCCGTTTTTATGCAGGCACACTTCCGGAAGTAGCGGAAGTACTAGTCGCCGAGACCTTCGAGGGCAAGATGATCGGCTTCGCCGAGCTGTCGATCAGGACAGACCTTCCAACTCTCGTCGGCACGCGAGTTGGGTATGTGGAAGGTCTGTACGTAATTGCTGAAGCTCGCGGCAGCGCTCTTACACGGGAGTTGTTGCGGGCCTCACGCGACTGGGCGCGTCAGCAGAAGTGCACCGCGTTCGCCAGCGATCGCGCGGACCGCGTGATTGTTGACCAACGCTTCAGCAAGCGCTGAAGCCAGCTCCTCCAGGTTTACTTCTTCAGATACCTCGCGAAGAAATCCGCGGTAGTGCCGTAGGCTTTCAGCCAACTCTTGAAGATCAGGAAATCGTGGATCTCGTCCGGAAAAAAGAGCACCTCAACAGGCACGTGATTCTCGCGCAGACGTTGCAGAAGGTCGACCGTCTGGCTGGCGGGAACGTTGCGGTCGTCGTCACCTTGGATCAACAGCACGGGAGACTTCCACAGTTGCACCGATGCGTTGGGCGAGGATTCGTAGGCGAGTTTCTTCGCCTGCTCGTAGTCGGGCGCGAGGGCCTCCTTCGGACCATAATCGCCCGAAAGCAGTGTTGACCAATCGTGTACACCGTGAAAATCTACGCCGGCTGAAAAAAGGTCGGAGTTGCGCGCGAGTCCCATCGCAGTCAGATATCCGCCGTAAGATCCGCCCCAGAGGCCGAGCTTTGCCTTGTCGACGGATGGCAACGACTGGAGATAGTGAGCGGCGGCGGTGATGTCTTTGTACTCGGCAGCACCACGCCAGCCGGAGTTTGCAGCTTCGCGGAAGGCGCGCCCGTACATGATTCCAAGGCGATAGTTCACTGCCAATACTACGTAGCCTTGGCTTGCGAGGTACTGATTCATCGCGTAGGCATTGTGGTAGTAGTACATGTAATGGAAGCCGGGCATCATCTGGCGAATCGGGCCTCCGTGCATGAATACAAGCGCCGGGCCGGGTTGCGTGCGACCGTTGGGAACAAAGAGTTGTCCGTGGATGTCCAGACCATCATCGCTCTTGAACACCACCTGCTTTGGCACAACCAGTTGTGAGGAAGGAAAATCCGCAGGCAGCGCGGAGGTGGCGATCATCTCACTGCCACCCTGTGTGGTGATGTGATACGGCATGGCTGGAATCGTCGCAGTGGAGCCGAGACATGCAAGATAGTTGCCGACACTGGTCTCAACGGGCGACCACTCCATCGTCTCGCCCTTCGTAACCGGTTGCGGCTTGCCGTTGGGTAAAGCGACGCGCCAGAGGTGGCGGCGATCGACATCGTCCTGGTTCGAGGAATATAGGACGGACTTCTTGTCGGCCGAGAGCGTGACATCTTCGACTTCGAAGTTGCCCGGTGTTAGCAGAGCCGGTTGGCCGCCGCTGGTCGCCACGGAATAGAGATGGTTCCAGCCGTCCTGTTCAGAAGCAAAGACTAAGCCGTCGTTGGATGGGAAAAGGAACGAAACGTCGCCGGTGAGGTACGGAAAGGAGTCCTCGAGTTTGTCGCCGCTGTGCCAGACTTCATGAGCTGCGCCAGTTGTAGCATCGGCGACCCAGATCGACCAAGGCAACGGTTTTGGGGGAATCAGCGGCTCCTTCTGCTTTGCGCCAACGACGCGGAGAAATGCGATTTGCTTGCCGTCTGGAGACCAGCGAGGCGAGCCGTCGCGGTCGGCCGACGGCGCGAGATAGCGAACGGTATCGTGTCCGAAATCGTAGATGCCGATGAAGCTGTGGTCGCCGCGGTCGCTGACAAACGCGATGTGACGGCCGTCGGGCGACCAGCGTGGTGAGTTTGTGCTGACCGGTAGGTCCGTCAACTGATGCGCCGGAGTTGCGCCGGAAATCGGAGCGATCCAGAGCTGCTTTTTGGCGGCCCAGACAGCGAACTCGCCATCAGGCGAGAGTTGCACGTCTTCGCAGCCTTCCTCAGGACAACCCATTTCGCCTATAGTGCGCGGAGTATCGCCGTCGACTTCCTGGGCGACGACCATCTGTTTCCGCGCCGTCAAGTCGCTGGTAGGAGCCGCGACTCGTCCGGCTTCATTCGTCTCGGTGCCACGCACGAAGACGACGGCGCGTCCGTCGGGCGTGATGCGCAGGCTGGCGATGGGAGTTCCATCGTCGCCGGAGAAATGTGTCAGCTGGCGGGCCGCGAAATTGGGACCGTCGGCGACCCAAACATTGCGCGCTCCCTTAGCGTTGAAGACCCAGGCGATGCGCGGGGCACTCGAAGCAGCAACCAGCTCAGAAGGAAAGGGAGAGCTCAAAACTTGTTCGAGCGTAAAGTTCGCGGCATGAGCAGCAAGGCAGACGCAAGAGAAAAGCGCGAGCAACGCAGGACGATACAACTTGACCAGGGACATAGAGCGAAAGCCTAACGTATCAGCGAACGATGTGCCAAGCACGATTGCGTTTGTGGTTCCTAGTTGGGAACCTTTGTAACGATTTGCTCGTAAAAGGCATGAGGGTTGATGGAACGTTTTGTTACAACGATGACGACACTTGTTCGCTTGTGAGGTGGAGCTATGAGTAGGTATTGGCGAGCGGCGAGAATCATGATCACTTGCGCTGTTTTGTTTGCCACGATCGGAGCGCTGGCGCAGCCTGCGCCGGAGATTCCTGACATCACAAAGATTCCGGCGGCGGCGCAACCATCCGATCATTTCGACGCTAATGCTGCGACAGAAGCCTATCTGGCACTCATTCCCGCCAGCGCAAAAGTACGCTCCGACGCATACTTTGAAGGCGGATACTGGCTGATTCTCTGGGATTTCCTGGTTGGCGCGATCATCTCTTTGCTACTGCTAAACCTCGGCTGGTCGTTGGCTATGCGCAATTTTGCCGAACGCATCACCAAGGGCAAAAACCGGCAGACCTTTCTCTACTGGGCGCAGTACCTCGTGCTGACATCTGTCCTGGGCTTTCCTCTCGCAATGTATGAAGGATTCTTCCGCGAATGGAAGTATGGCCTGGCCACGCAGACCTTTGCCGCCTGGATGTGGGACCAGGTGAAGGGGCTAGGCGTGGGCCTATTGATGGGCGGCATCCTGACGGTATTGCTGTTCTGGGTCGTGCGAAGACTACCCCGAACATGGTGGATCTGGGGAGCGGTAATGGCGATGGTCTTCGCCATCTTTGCCATCATGATCGGACCGGTTTTCCTCCAGCCCATTTTCAACAAGGTGACCCGCCTGGATGATCCGCGAGTCACCCAGCCAATACTGAAGATGGCACGGGCGAATGGCATTCCAGCCTCCGATGTGTGGGAGATCGACGCTTCACGACAGACAACGCGCATGAGCGCAAATGTAAGTGGCTTCGGAAAAACCTTGCGTATCACGATGAATGACAATCTGCTTCGCCGCGGCTCACTAGAAGAGATTGAAGCCATAATGGGGCACGAGATGGGACATTATGTGCTCAATCACATTCCCAAGTCGATGCTCTTCTTCCTGGTGGTGATTGTTTCGGTGTTTGCGTATCTGAAGTGGTCACTGGACTGGAGCTTGCGACGCTGGGGCGCCAAATGGGGCATTCGCGATATCGGTGATCCGGCTGTCTTACCGCTGGTTGTGTTATTAGGCTCGATTTTCTTCTTCATCCTGACGCCCGTGCTCAACACCGAGATACGGAGTCAGGAAGCCGAGGCCGATAGCTTTGGGATCAATGCCAGTCGTCAACCCGACGGGATGGCACAAGCGGCAATCCATCTAGGTGAATACCGCAAGATGCGACCCGGACCGATCGAGGAATTCGTTTTCTTCGATCATCCGAGCGGGTACAACCGTATCCATAAGGCAATGCAGTGGAAGGCGGAGAACCTACAGTTGTTCACCGGCCAACAACAATAGCTTGAATCATCAACGATGAGATAAAAACCCCGCACTATCCAAAGCAAAGATTGTGTGGGGCGCGCCCTACCCTTCCGACTGTTTGAGCTTCAGGTTGGGCTTGTTCTCTTCGAGGAACTCGCGCAACTGGTCAGCGTGATCGAGCAGCTTGGTCCACTGCTCGTAGTAGAGGGTGACGGGAAAGCGGCCGAGGCCATAAACGCTCACGGCGCCTTTCTCACTAACCCGGAAATCGACGGCGCGCCGGTCGCGGGCCTTTACTTTTTCTTGCAGCGCGGCGAGTTGTGCTTTCAGCTCATCATAGGTGGGTTCTGGCATAAAGGTCCTCTCGTTGCAGACAAAATGCTACACCACTGCGGTTTCGATCCCAGCTTTCTTTAGGGCACGAAGATGTTGCGCGGGAATTTGCTTGTCGGTGATCACGCCGTGAATGTTGGAGAGAGGCACGATCGACGAAAGGCTGGTACGCCCGAACTTGCTGGAGTCGCACACAGCGATCACGCGTGCGGCAATCTGTACCATCAACCGGTTGAGTTGAGCCTCGAGTAGATTCGGCGTCGATACTCCCGTCTGCGTATCGAAGCCGTCCACGCCGAGAAACAGGATGTCAGCTTTTAATCGACGCAGGCTTTCTTCCGCAATTGGCCCCACCAGTGAGTAGGAGTTTGCGCGGAGCATTCCACCGGTGAGGATCACGTCAATGGTCGTGCCAGAAAGCTCGCCGGCGATGTTGATGGCGTTGGTAATTACGGTCAAATGCTGGAACTCACGCAACGCGCGGGCGATTGCCGTGGTGGTACTGCCCGAATCGAGCACGACGGACTGTCCTTCGCGTACCATTTTTGCGGCTGCCGCAGCAATGCGCTGCTTTTCCCGCGGGTGCTGCATTTCGCGCTCGGTCAGATTGCGGTCGCTTTCGGTTCCGGCGCGTATCGGCAACGCGCCGCCATGCGTGCGGTACACCAGGCCACGATTGTGCAGCATCTCCAAATCGCGGCGAATGGTAATTTCGGAGCTAGCATATTTCCTCGCTAGTTCTCGTACTAAGGCGCGTCCATTCTGGTTGACGTAATCGACAATGGAGCGACGCCGTTCTTCATTCAACACGGACGTGCGCTTGTTGGCCATGGTCGTATACGAGCATATTCGAACAAAAATCCAATATCAATTGGGGATTTGTCCGGCCCCGTTGTGAACGCTTAGTCCACTGTCACCGACTTCACCAAATTCCGTGGATGATCGACATCGAATCCGTTTCGCACGGCGACGTGATAAGCGAGAAACTGCAGGGGCACGACCTCCAGGATGGGCAACAGTAGTTCGTCGAGCTGCGGAATGGTGAAGGTGGCGACGTTCATGGCTTGAACAGCGGTATCGTCCTCGGAGGCCAGTAGTATCTGACGCTTCGAAATCTGGCGAATTTCTTCGATCAGCGCCAGCGATTTTTCGTATCGCACAACCGACTCGGGATCAGAGCGGTCGCAGGTGACGATGGCGACCACCGGCAGAGTCTCGGTGATCAGGGCTGTCGGTCCATGGCGGAATTCGCCGGTGGGATAGCCTTCGGCATGAACGTAGGAGATTTCCTTCAGCTTGAGAGCGCCTTCCAGGGCAATCGGATAATGCACGCCGCGGCCGAGAAATACAAACGTCTGGTCCTGAAAGAAGCCCACTGAGATTGCTTCGGCTTCGGCATTGAAGCGGTCAAGCCAGCGCTCCATGAGCTGGGGAAGCGCGGCGAGGGCGTGTACCCGATTGACGACATCGGCAGCCGAAAGGGTTTCCCGTTGCGCAGCCAGATACAGTGCCAGCATGTAGAGTGCAGTGAGCTGTGTGGTAAAACTCTTGGTTGCCGGGATGGCGACCTCTTTGCCCGCACGGGTGAAGAAGTTCGCATCCGCCTCGCGTGAGATCGTGGAATCCACCACATTTGAAATGGACAGCGTTTTCATGCCGTTTTCTTTGGCGATGCGCTGCGCCGCTGTCGTGTCGGCGGTTTCGCCTGATTGCGTTATGGCAATCACCAGCGAGCCCCTACCATTGGTCGGCTTACGGTAACCATATTCGCTGGCGTGCTCGACTTCTACGGGGATACCCGCCAGCTCTTCGATCATCAACTTCCCACAGAGTCCGGCATGACGGCTGGCTCCGCTGGCCACGATGGTCACGCGGCGCAGCGCCGCGACTTGTTCACGCGACCAGGGAAAGCGATCGGGGCACACCATGCCGCTTGCCGGATCGACGTGCTGGACTATCGTCTGGCGAATGGCGTGCGGCTGCTCGTAGATTTCCCGCAACATATGGAAAGGAAAGGCGGCCTGGGGGAGGGATTGCGACATGAATCGATTCCTGGCAAAGAGAATAGCACAAAAGAGCAAAAACAATCAAAATCGAACATCACGGCCAGCCAACCTATCCGAGCCAGCCAGTGGTAAGGGAAGACCTGATCGCACCTGATGTGGCGGCCACGTGACAGTGTACATTCGTAGTAATGATTACCCGACTACTTGTTGCGCTTTTTGTGCTGTCTTTTTTTGCGCTCGTAGCCAACTCAGAAGCAGACCAGCAAATGTCGATTAACGTGATGCCGTATCCGGCGGACATGAAGCTCTTAGCCGGCAAACTGAAGCTGGATTTCAATTTTCAGGTTTCCAGCGATGGGGTGTCAGATCCTCGCCTGGCGCGGGGCATCGTGCGGATGCAGGAACGGGTCCGGCGCCGCACAGGCCTGACATTGGCGCTTGGGGCCGCTTCAAACAATCCTGCAGCGACGCTAAAGATCTCCGTGACAGAAGCTGGAGCGAAGTATCCGACGTTCGGCGAAGACGAGTCCTACGCGCTGGTCATCGACGCTAAAGGCGCTACCTTGCAAGCCAACACAGTGACGGGCGCGCTGCGTGGTCTGGAGACACTGTCACAACTTGTGGCGGGAGATGCTGATGGATATTACTTCCCCTACATCAACATTCAGGACAAGCCGCGCTTTGCCTGGCGCGGGCTCATGATCGACGTGGGGCGCCATTTCGAACCCGTCGATGTGATTAAGCACAACATTGACGGCATGGCGATGGTGAAGATGAACGTCTTCCATTGGCACTTGAGTGAGGATCAGGGATTTCGTATTGAAAGCAAAAAATATCCTCTGCTACACGAGAAGGGATCCAACGGTCAGTATTACACGCAGGACGAAGTGCGGGAGGTGGTCGAGTATGCCGCAGATCGCGGCGTGCGGGTTGTGCCTGAGTTCGATATGCCGGGACACACGACTGCCTGGATGCCCGGCTATCCCGAGTTGGCGAGCGCGCCGGGGCCTTACCAAATTGAGACCCGCTGGGGGATATTCGATCCCACCATGGACCCGACAAAGGAAGAGACCTATCAGTTCCTCGACGGCTTCATTGGAGAGATGGCGACACTGTTTCCCGACGAGTATTTCCACATTGGCGGCGACGAGAACAACGGCAAGCAATGGCGCGTCAATTCGCAGATCCAGGAGTTCATGCGGCAGCACGGGTTTCACACCACGGCCGAGTTGCAGACATACTTCAACCAGCGCGTATTGAAGATCGTGCAGAAGCATGGCAAGAAGATGGTTGGCTGGGACGAAATCCTCAAGCCCGACTTGCCGAAGGAAACAGTGGTGCAGTCGTGGCACGGTTATAAATCGCTGGATCAGGCGGCGCGAGAAGGCTACAACGCTATCTGGTCAACCACCTATTATCTCGACCATATGGGGCCAGCCGAATATCACTACCTTTCGGACCCGCTGCCCGCCGATGCCAATCTTACGAAAGAGCAGGCATCCCACATTGTGGGAGGGGAGGTCTGCATGTGGGGCGAGTTCGTCTGGGAAGAGAACATCGATAGTCGCATCTGGCCGCGTACAGCAGCCGTGGCGGAGCGCTTCTGGTCGCCCCGGGAGATCAACAATGTCGGTGACATGTACCGGCGACTCAATGTGGTGAGCGTCTGGCTGGAGCAGACTGGCTTGCAACACCTGTCAAGTACGAATCGCATGCTACGGCAAATTGCCGGTACAGAGGACCTTGGATCACTAGGGACGCTGGGAAAGATTACGTCTCCTGAAGGCGTCGGCACTCGGGAGCAGTTAAACCACCAGGGCACACCTAGTACGCAACTCATCCCGTTGGTGAAGCTGGTGGATGCGGTCGTTCCTGATCCACCATTCCGCTATCAGTTCGAGGCCCAGATAGAGTCAGTGTTGCAAGATGCTCCGAAATTTGCGAGCGGGCAGGACGAGCTGAGCAAAACATTTCAGGTCTGGCGGGATATGGGCCCCGGATTCGGCGCACTGGTGATGGATGCTCCGGTGCTCGCCAGTGCCAGCAGCCGTGTGTTGGAATTGCAGAAACTCGGCAGCGCCGGGCTGGAGGCTTTGCAATATCTGCATTCGGGCAAGTCGGCACCCGATGCCTGGCGTGACACGCAGCTAGCGCTTATCCAACAAGCCGAAACTCCCGACGCTTCCCTGCTGAAAATGCCGTGGTTGAGTTCCTATCGCATGCTCATTCTGGCGGCAGCGGATGTTGGGAACCTGCAGAAGACTGATCGGAAAGAATGGATTCGGAAGGTCCGCGAAGAAGCTGCAGCGGAGGAGCCGAGGCAGAAGTACACCTGGTAGAAAATGTGGCGCTTCGAACTCTCTGGTTGAGCGATCTTTCTCGGTCCTCGCATTCAGTGTTACAAAAAGGTTCTTCGACTCGAACGCGCTAGACCACCCCAGCGCAACTTCGGCGCTTCGTGGGAGGCCAGGCTGCGGTTCTCGCTCAGAATGACACATCTAAATGGAAAGGGTGCGCCAATCGCACCCTCTGTAATTCCATTGGCGAATCGGACTGGCGCTACTTGCCCGTCTGGAACCGGTTGTTCACTTCCGCCCAGTTCACGACGTTCCACCACTCTTTGAGGTAGTCGGCGCGGCGGTTCTGATACTTCAGGTAATAGGCGTGCTCCCACACGTCGTTGCCCATGACAGGGTAAAAGCCCTGCGACAGCGGGCTGTCCTGGTTGGGTGTGCTCATGATGTGCAGCTTACCGGCCTGATCGCGAACGAGCCATGCCCATCCGCTACCGAATTGCTTGAGACCGGCGTCATTGAATTTTGCTTTAAAGCTGGCAAAGTCGCCGAAGGTTTCTTTGATGGCGGCAGCGATGGCACCCGTTGGCTCTCCGCCGGATTTTGGACCCATGATGGTCCAGAACATGCTGTGGTTCACGTGGCCTCCGCCCTGATTGCGAACGGCGGTGCGTACCGCTTCGGGCACATTCTCGAGACCTTTGATGAGCTCTTCGGCGTTGAGCTTGGCGAGTTCGGGAGCCTTCTCAATCGCGGCATTTAGGCTGGTTACATAGGCCTGGTGGTGCTTGTCATGGTGCAGATGCATGGTCTGCGTATCGATGTAAGGTTCGAGGGCGGCATAGTCGTAGGGCAGCGCTGGGACTTCGTGTGCCATTCTGGTTCTTTCCTCCAAAGTTCTGATGCAAGGGAAACTGGATTGGACGCAAAGGCCGCCGTTCGGCGCCAGCGGTGTTGCCATTATAGCGGCATCACTAGCTATCTGTATTTTTGCGCCATGGCCCGTTCGGAAGTAGTCATCTGGTTCCATAACTCCTGGCGATGTTCCTTGGCCCACTCGCTGTTCGGGTCAGCTTGAAGTGCGGACGACATCAATTGGTAAGCCTTTACTTTGTCGCGCGCCACGCAGGTGCCATTCGCGTAAAGCGCGGCCAGACGGTTGCGAGCAGGAGCATTCTCTTTCATTGCCGCTGAGCGCAACAAAACCAGAGCCTGCTCACAGCTTCGGGGCACTCCGTTACCCTTGATGTACATGTCTGCCAGGCGAACGGGAGCTTCGGGGTTTCCCCGCGAAGTTGCTTTCCAAAGCCAGGCGGCTGCGGCAGTAGCATCGCTGGCGTCGAGCGCCTTGTTCAGTTCCTGCTGCCCGGGTTGGGGCTTGGAGGATCGGACGCTGGGCGGCGGCTCGAGAGGTTTTGCCGGAGCGGTGGTGGCAGGCACGTTGTTTGCTGTTGTGGTGCCGGGTTCCGTGTCCTCTGCCGGCGGACTTTGGGGTTGCGGGCTCGCTTCTTGGGTGGTTTGACCGCTGTCATTTCCTGGCGCCGTCGGATTGGGCCGACTGGATGCATTCGGCTGTGCAGTGTCGGGCTGCCGCGCAGCCCCCTCATCAGCGGGTATCTCTGGCTTAGTCTCAGGTGTATTCTGCTTCGCCGTTTCCTGCTGATGGATTTCCGGAGCTTTCGGAGCGGCGAGGGTTTCTTTCAGCTTGTCGCGCCAGATACCGTATTCAACTTGTACCCACTCCACCGGTCCGAGAAACGCGTTACTGCTTTGGGCACGCCCCTCGAGGAATCCTAGAGCAGCGAAGATGGCAACCAAGACTGCCACAAAGGACCACAACCAATAGTAGCGACGGCTGGTTCTCGCCGCTTCGTCCGTAGGAACCGTCGATTCGGCATCCAGTCCAAGCAGAGATCCGGTTTTTGCTGCCCGATGTTTTTTCGCTTGATGCGCTGTCTCGTCGATATCGAGGAAGCGCGAGCGAGGCGTCTCCCCCGGCGGCGGGTAGTACTCCTGGCCTGTGGGATGAGGCTGTTCCTCCGGAGGTGGCACGTCTCCGTCGAACGAAGGATGGTGGAACTCTGCCGGGGCCTCTTTGTCCACCACAGGAACCTCACTGCGCATGGTGAGCTCGTCGGCGGTTTCTTGGGGCGGAGTGTAGCGGAAGTTCGCAACGAAGTGCTTCAGCTCTTCTTCTTCGTTCGCAGGGGTCTGAGCCAGTTGCTCGAACGGGCTCAGTGGAGGAGCACCTGCGGCATCGACCACTTCCTGGAATGTCGGCATGCCGGCTGAAGCCGGAGGCGGGGTAATAGGTAGTGAGTCCGGTGAGCGATGAACGACGGTTGGCTTTGCCTGAGACGCTGTCAAGGTAGTCGTAGCCAATGGCCGCTGCGGCGTAACCGTGACGTGCTGGGTGCGTGGCGCCCGGACGGGCAAAGCAAGGGGTGGTGCAGGTGGGCGTGACTCTGGCACGGCTTTCTTAGGTTCAATCCGCGTCTCTCCCGGGATTTCCGGCTCTTGCGAAGGCTCACGCTCCGAATCGGGGATCACCGGTGCTTCAAGCTGCGGCTGGCTCGGCAGCGGCTCGGGAGAAGGCCTGGGTTCTTCGACCGGCGGCGTGGCTGGCGCCTCAGGTTCACGCACCAGAGGCGAAGGAGAACGGTCGGGATGGTCGACCGGGACTGGAGGCTCCTTGCTTTTGGCAGGAACATCGGCTTCAGTGAGCCGCAGTGGCTCAATTTCCACAGCAGCTTCTAGAGCTGCAGTGGCTTCGGCATCAGCAAAACCAACCCCAGCGTCGGTGAGTTGCTCAGGAATCGACAGCGGTTCTACACGCAGAGGCGTCGTTAGCGGAACCTCGGCCTTGTCCGGATGCGCAACGTCCTCTAGGCCGATGGGCTCGATCGGCGAAGATGGCGACACAACTGCATGGTTTGACAGCGCAGGATGTTCGTCGTTTACGAGAGATTCCGGGGTTTTTTGTCTCTCCGGTGAGGCTATAATCCTTTCAGATTCAGGAGGTTCTGTGCCGGCAAGCTTCGGGGAGATTGCCTTCGGGTCGACACGGGTCACCCTGGTCGCGCTCTGTTTGGCCGGGACGGGTTCCGGGGACTCAGCCGTAGCCCTACCCGACTTGCGGGAAGGGCTGATTTCCAAAGGTGCGCTGGTGAAGCTGAGCGTGCTCTGGGCACTCGGCACCGTCATTGAGCGGTGCGGAAAGGGTGTGCCGCACATCCCGCAATACCGATGACCGCGCGGGTTTTCGTAGCCGCAGTTGCTGCAGACCAAAGTTGCTTCCTCGCTCGGAACATCGTAACTCATGCACAAACAAGTCGAAACCCGGGCGAACATCAGAGCATTTCTTCCGACGGTGAACTAGCTGGCCGCGGTCACTCATGTGCAGGTACCGCTTGCGATAACAGTGCATGTCTGTTCGCTGGCGCCTGTACGCCCTACAATTGGCTTCGGATGAGGCCACCAAGGCGCCTCGAAAGTGCGGCGAAAGGCCGGGCCGGTCGGCAAAGTGACGGTGAATCGCTCTTCCTAGCGGTCGATTCCGTGAGAAGTCACCTTATCGACGGCGCTGGAGCAATTGTTAGCAAACCTCAATGGTTTTCGCTGATGATACAGCCGGGTGAAACGACTTGTTCGCATTCGGATGAAGATGAAAGGGGTGGGCATGATTGATGCGCGAGAGGTGATGAACATCCGGCAGGCTTCGCAGTATCTCGGTGTTTCGCCCGATACCCTATACAAATATGTCTCTGAAGAACGCATTCCTGCCTTCAAGCTCGGGAACCGCTGGAAGTTCAAGAAGAGCCTGCTGGACAGTTGGATGGAGAGCCAGAGCCTGAACAGCTCGGTTTCGCGCCCTCGGAAAGTCGGCCGTTCCAACCGCGCCGAGGTGGGCTAGCCCCGCAGTCTTCGCCACTATTGGAACAATCCTTCTTCCGACTACGGCCGCGCACGACGACGCGAATCCGCTCACCGAAGCGATCAAGAGACGCGTGTATAATTTTATGTGCGCGCGCCCGTAGCTCAGTTGGATAGAGCGATTGCCTCCGGAGCAATAGGTCGGGAGTTCGAATCTCTCCGGGCGCGCCAGCAACCCTCATTGTTCTCCGCAAGTTGCAGCGGCTCGCTCCTGGGCAGCAATTTCTTTCGTTTCGGCGCTTTGCCCAATTTTGCGCCCACCCAGCCTCGCCATTGCATTCAAAACAGCATCCTCGGAAGGGTGAACGTAGCTGCTGGAGATCGCAATCGAAATGTGTCTCGCGATGCAGCAGTGCTTCTTGCCGGACGGCGGCTGCTGGGCGTTGCCTTAACCGCGGGCGGGCTCACGTTGCTGGCCAGCGAGTATCCCGAGAAGTTCGAGGGATTGCTTGAAGACGCTCCTGACTCTCTCAACAAAGGTGTCGAGCTACTTAACAATTGAAGAAGGTCGGAGAAAACATCCTCGAAGACGCGACTTAAATGCGCAGTTCGGGGATTGATCAGTCGATTCCGAGCTGCTTGCGAGCATCGGCTGAAAGACGTTCCGGAGTCCACTGCGGATACCAGACCAACTCGACGACTGCATTGGCAACGCCGGGGATACGCTGGAGTCGTTGTTTCACCTGCTCGGTAATATGGCCGGATGATGGGCATCCGGGTGTGGTGAGCGTCATTTCTACTTCAACTTCATCGCCGTTAGCAGCGTCGGCGGCAGGTTTCAAGCGCACTTCGTAAATTAGCCCAAGATCAACGATATTGACGGGAATCTCAGGGTCGTAGCACTCCTTGAGAGCGCTGTAAACTTCTTCATTGGTAACCCGCATTCTATCCTCTACTTCAGATTGTAATAGTTTCTGCATCTAATTTTTCGCGCGCCGGCCCTGTGCTCCGTCGACCGGTCAGAACCGAACGTATGTCGAAACCGGCTAAGATCGTCCAGATTGTGCTTGCCTCCGTCATCGTGTTGGCTGGCGTCCGGCTGGTCCTCAACCTGCGCGAGCGCCGGATTACGTTTGTGACGTCGGAGCGGAAGGAGGTCGCAGTTGATCCGGATTATTACGTCGTACCGAAGAAGTTGCATCCGCAGGACCTGAAAGATGCGAAAGAGCTGACGCAGCAGCCGGTGTGGGTGCGCGAGGGATACCGCTCTGTGTACTTCCCATATGGACCGCCGGTGGACTTCTGGCATGAAGCGGGACGACTAGGGCCGATCGAGAAGCTCGACATCAAGGATGTTGTTGTGCAACACGAACCCAATACGCCAGGGAGACAGGTCATGGCAGTATTCGACAAGGATGGCAAGCGCTATGCCTTCTCCATTGGTACCGAGGAAAACGGCAATTACCAGCTCTTCTCCGACGAGATCCTCTTCATTCAAGATCCTCATGAGCTGTACAAGCACTGGCCGGCTGAGGTGTGGAAGGCGATAGAGGAGCACCAGATAAAGCCTGGGATGAATGAGTTGCAGGCTTCATTCGCTATTGGCGTGGGCGTACCGGAAGGAACGGGTACCACGAATCCGCGAATTGTGGATTACCCGAACAATGGGCATCCAGTGCGGGTGACGTTTAACGATGGCAAGGCGACAGAAGTGAAAGTGGGAAGTTGACCGATGATTCACTTGATCATCCGGTCAAAATCGGCAGCTTGCGGATGCGCTTGCCGGTAGCCGCGAAGATGGCATTGCAGAGCGCGGGAGCCAGTGGCGGCACAGGCGGTTCGCCAATTCCGGTTGGCGGCTCGTGGCTTTCGACAAAGTATCCCTCGATAACAGGCACTTCGTTGTTGCGCAGAATGGGATAGTTATCGAAGTTGGTTTGCTGAATCTGGCCATGCTCGATGGTGATCTGGCCTCGAAGAGCCGCGGAGAGACCGAAAATCACGGCGCTCTGCAGTTGCTGCTCGAGAATGTTGGGATTGATGACCTGCCCGCAATCGACGGCGACAACAACGTGCTCGACGTGGGGATCACCGTTCTGCATCGTGATCTCAACTACCTCGGCTGCATAGGTTCCGAAGCATCCGTGGGCGGCGATACCGCGGAAGCGTCCCGATGGCAGCGGATTGCTCCAGCCTGATTTCTCCGCTACCAGATTCAGCACGCCCTTCAGGCGGCCAGTGTGCCATTTGGTATCGAAGTAAGCAATCTCCTTGTCCTCAGTAAGCAGTTGCAGGCGGTACTGCAGCGGATCTTTGCCCGCAGCGTGAGCGAGTTCATCCAGGAACGACTCGTTAGCAAACGCCACCTGCGCGGCGTAGACAGAACGCAGCCAACCTAGCGGGACAGGGCACGCAGGCGCGATGTAATCGACGCTCAGGTTTGGAACGAGATACAGGAATGCGGCTTCGTCTTTGAGGTCGGGATCGATGCCTCCCTCACCTGGCTGGCCCTTCTGACCGGAGATCGTGGGCGAAATCAGACGATGGGTGTAGGCTGCCGGTACGCCGTGCGAGTCAAGTACCGCGGAAAGGCGATGCAAGCTCGGTGGGCGATAGACCGAGGAACGCATATCGTCTTCGCGTGTCCATATGACCTTGACGGGAGCGTTGATGGCCTTCGAAGCCAATGCAGCTTCAACCGCATAGTCGTGCTCGAGGCGCCGGCCAAAGCCTCCACCGAGCAGGGTGAGGTTGACGTGAACCTCCTCGGGCTTGAGTCCTACTGCTGTGGCCACAGAGTCCCGTACATCTTGCGGAACCTGCGAAGGCACCCAGATTTCACACTTGGAACCGAGGAAGTGTGCAAAGCAGTTTTCCGGTTCCATGGGAGCGTGGGCCAGCATGGGCAACTCGTACTCTGCCTCTATGCGGCGCCCTGACACGCTCTGAGTATCGCCTGCACTTTGCAACGAAACGGCTTTATCATTAGCGGCTTTGTGCAATGCGTTGAAAACCGCCGCGGTGTTGAGGTCCTTGTTGGGGCCATCGTCCCAGGTCACCTTCAGCGCCTTGCGGCCTTGCATCGCAGCGAAAACGGAATCGGCCGCCACAGCCACGGCCGAATCGCCTACTCTCACCGCGTTGACGACTCCCGCCACCTTGCGCGTCTCAGAGTCGTCGAAGCTGGCCATTTTGCCGCCGATAACTGGGCAGCGCGCCAGGAAGGCGTATTTCATTCCGGCGATGCGGAAATCAATTCCGAACTCAGCCGTGCCGTTGGTTTTCGGAGGCGTATCGAGTCGCGGCGCCGGTTTGCCAATGAGTTTGTATTGGGACGAGTCTTTCAGCTTTGGTTCTTTTGGAACCGGCAGTTTCGCTGCCCGCTCGGCAAGTTCGCCGTACCCCGCGCGGTGATTCAAACCCGCATGGACCACGAAACCCTTGTCCGTCCTACAGTCGCCTGCCGGAACACCCCACTCTTGCGCGGCAGCCGCCATCAGCATCTCACGGGCGGCGGCTCCGGCTTGGCGCATCGGGTCCCAGGTGGTTCGCACGCTGGCGCTGCCTCCAGTGGACTGGTCCCCGAATAGTGTGCTTGCGCCAGCTTGCTGAATCGCGATCTGCGACCAATCGGCATCCAGTTCTTCGGCGAGAATCATGGGCAGAGCTGTAAGTACTCCTTGCCCCATCTCTGAGCGTGGCACGACAACAGTTACCCTGCCGTCGGGAGCAATGTGCAGATAGGAGTTAGGCGCAAAATCGTGCTGCACTCCCGAATGCTTTCCGCGATACGGGAGATAGACTCCGATCACCAGGCCGGTACCGATTAGCGCTCCGCCGACCAAAAACTGTCGGCGCGAAATCAGGCTCATCGCGCACCTCCCGCGTTGGTCGATGCTGCGCGTGCCACAGCTCGTCGGATACGATGATACGTACCGCACCGGCAAAGATTACCGGACATGCTATCGATGATTTCCTGCTCGGAAGGATGTGGCGTTTTGGCCAGCAAAGCCACGGCCTGCATGATCTGTCCGGACTGGCAGTACCCGCACTGCGGAACATCTTCTGCAATCCAGGCCTGCTGAACAGGATGCAGACCCGACTGCGAGAGTCCTTCAATAGTTGTGATCGCTTTGGCTGCCGCCGCCGAAACGGGTGTGATGCACGAACGTGTGGCCTCGCCGTCAAGATGTACGGTGCAGGCACCGCAAATGCCTGCTCCACAACCGTATTTTGTGCCAGTGAGTTCGAGTGTGTCACGGATCAGCCAGAGAAGCGGGGTATCGGGATCGACGTTGACCTTGCGTTCTGTTCCATTGATACGCAGCGTGAATTCGGACATGAAGGGTACGGGAACTCTTTGAACCGCCTAGTATCCGATGGTAAAGGAAAATTCCAGAAAGGCAAACCGGGCCGCGACGATGCCGCTCTAAACATGAGCCAGGTGCGGCCCGCTTCGAGATACACGATTTTCATTTGACATGAAATTACGATCGTAATATTATTGCGGACCGATGCGTTATCCCGCCGGGCACAAGCAGAAGACCAGCGACAAGATTCTGGACACCGCAGGTCGGCTATTTCGCCAGCACGGCTACGAAGGCACAGGAGTGGATAAGGTGATGGCGGCCGCCGGCCTAACTGCCGGAGGCTTCTACTCCCATTTCTCTTCTAAACAGGACCTGCTCGCCGGGGCCCTTGACCATGTGTTCTGCGCGGCTCAGAAAGACCGGCCGGCACAGCTGAGTAAACTTGCCGGCCACGAATGGTTGCAAGGTTTTGTTTCCTTCTACCTCAGCAAGCAACACCGCGACTCACCGGCGCGGGGGTGTCCGATAGCCTCGTTGGCGGGGGAAGTCTCACGTATCGGCGGCAAACCTCGCACAGTATTCCGACAGCATGCGCAACGAGTGATCGATTCCATCGCGCGCCAGTTTGATGGCGAAAGGCCTGACCGGCAGCGGGCCATTATCACCATGGCGCAGTGCTTAGGCGGACTGCTGCTGGCTCGAGCAGTGGGCAAGAGCGAACTATCGGAGGAGATTCTGGCGAGCTGTAAAGAATCCGTAATGGACGAAATTGCGCGATTGGAGATGTAAGGCGACAACTCTCCTCCATGATTAAATCCCGCGAGCTCTGTTTCGGATGCGAGGCAGTGGCTTGCATCGAACCGAGAATACCGGACCAAGTCCCGGCACAAACGAAGGAGATAACATGTCTAACGAAGTGGAAACTTTCCTTAATACATGGGAGAACGAATCAAAGGCCACGATAGCCATGCTGAAAGCGCTACCTGAAGGACAATACGATTTCCGGCCCGATGCTGGCGGCCGCTCGTTGGGCGAGTTGGCGTGGCATCTCTCGGAGGCTGAAGCCTATATGACCCTCGGCGTTGAGCGGGGGAAGCTTGAACTGGGCGTGCGCCCGCCGGGAATTGAGCGGCCAAGAACCATTCCCGAACTTGCGACAGGCTATGAGCGGGTGCACAACAGCGCTGTGCAGTGTGTACGAACGCTCACTACGGCCGATTTGAACCGCAAGGTCACGTTCTTCACAGGCGATCAGCCGACCATTCGCGAGATCCTGTGGGTGTATCTCTTGCACCACATGATTCACCATCGTGGACAGCTATCGGTGCTCTGCCGCTTAGCGGGAGGATGCTCTCCAGCGCCTTACGGGCTGAACCGCGAGCAGGCGGCGGCAATGCGTGAAAAGAGGGCTGCAACCGCACAGTAGTCATGAGGCTGGAATTCCCTTCAACTGAGGATGGATGGTGCAAGCCTTTGAACACGCCGCCTAAGCGAACACCACCGTTTTGTTCTGGTAAACGAGAACCCGATTCTCCAAGTGCCAACGCACCGCGCGGGAAAGTACGACCTTTTCCAGGTCTCTGCCCTTGCGCATCATGTCTTCCACGGTGTCGCGGTGGGAGACGCGCACGATATCCTGTTCGATGATCGGACCCTCATCTAAACCCGCGGTAACGTAGTGGCTGGTGGCGCCGATAAGTTTTACGCCCCGCTCAAAGGCCTGGTGGTAGGGCTGCGCCCACAAAAGCGGGCAGGAAAGAGTGGTGAATGTTGATCAGACGAAGCAGGTAATCACCGACAAACTCAGGGGTGAGTATCTGCATGTATCGCGCCAGCACGATTAAGTCAACCTCCTGCCCGAGCAGACCACTGATCTCACCTTCGCTTGTCTGTTTGTTCTTAGGATCCCTCAAGAGGTAAAAGGGTATGCCGTAAAAGTTGGCTATCTTCTCGGTTGCAGGCTGGCTGCTGATGATGTGGGTGATATCGCAGTTTAACTCACCGCTGTTGTGCCGATAGAGCAGGTCGACGAGGCAATGATCGAAGCCGGAGACAAGAATTGCGACGTTGCGGTAGCTGTTCAACACCAGATGATACTTGATCCCATATGCGTTGGCGACCGGCCGGAAATGCGGCTCAAAGTCGGCAGGCTGCAAGTCGAATCCGTCAAGGTCCCATTCCATACGAGCCAAAAGGAGCTCGAGTCCGCTGTCGATATGGTCGTCGGCATGCAGCACACTGCCATTATGCGCTACGAGGAATTGTGTGATGGCAGCAATGACTCCTTTGCGGGCGAGCTTCATGGGACTGCTGGAGAGCAAGACGGCGGTTTCCTCATCTGTCTGAACCTGTTTCGAGACGAAGGGAGACGCGCGTGTCGTTCGAACCGTGTCTAATCCAATGGGCTGGCGTGCGCCCGGAATATTTTAGTATGGGACGTCGGGGGCCATTGTGCTGCGGATGGAGGCTTGCATGAAAGCAATCCGAGTTCATGAGTTTGGGGGGCCCGAGGTACTCAAACTGGAAGACGTTCCCGATTTGCAGCCCGGGCCAGGGCAGGTAGTATTGCGGGTGCACGCGGTTGGTGTGAACCCGGTCGAGAGTTATGTCCGCGCCGGCACCTACGCCGTCAAGCCAACCCTTCCCTACACACCGGGGGCTGACGCCGCAGGAGTTGTGTCAGCAGTAGGCTCGGGTGTAACCGGCGTGAAGGCGGGCGATCGCGTTTACACGTCGGGATCATTGAGCGGAACTTATGCTGAGCAAACGCTGTGTACCGAGACGCAGGTACATACGCTTCCCGACAACGTCAGCTTCGAGCAGGGAGCGGCCATGGGGATTGCCTATGGTACAGCGTATCGCGGGCTCTTTCAGCGAGGCGGCGGCAAGCCTGGAGACACCCTCCTGATACATGGCGCCAGCGGTGGCGTCGGTACTGGGGCCGTGCAATTGGCGCGCGCAGCTGGGCTAGTGGTCGTTGGTACGGCGGGTACCGAGGCAGGGCTGCGACTCGTGATGGAACAGGGGGCTCATCACGTAGTGAACCACTCGGCCGCAGGATACCTGGACGACTTGATGAAGCTGACGAATGGGCGTGGATACGATGTGATCCTAGAGATGCTGGCCAACAAGAATCTAGGCAACGATCTTAAGTTGCTGGCGCCGAAGGGACGCGTGGTAGTCGTGGGCAGTCGGGGGCGGGTAGAGATCGATCCCCGGGACACGATGTCGCGTGTCGCCGACATCCGTGGTTTCACGCTGCTTGCCACGACGGAGCAGGAACTTCGCGAGATTCACGCCGCGCTCGGCGCGGGGTTGGAGAACGCCACTCTGCGCCCCGTGATCGGGCAAAAGATTCCGCTGTCCGAAGCAGCTCGCGCGCACGAGGAAGTCATGAAACACTCGGGCGCTCTGGGCAAAATCGTGCTGGTAGTTTAGCGAAAGTTAGCAGTGTGGTTCTCCTTGGCAACGCCAGGAGTTTGATCCTCGAACCAAACCCTACAATCGAGATATGCAACGGCGGATATTGACGCGGGTGTGTACGCAGGCGCTGCCTTGTCTGCTGGCTTTGATGCTGCCGAATCCTATTCACTCGCAACCGACGACTTCGGCTCGTTCCCTTCAACAAGCCGTCACGCACGCGATGACGGGCAAGGCCGGAACAGCGGTGGTCATCGACGCAGCATCGGGCAAAATCCTGGCAGTGCATCGCCTCCATACGGCCGGGCAACGAGTTGCGCTGCCGGGATCGAGCATAAAGCCGTTTACGCTGCTCACACTGCTCAATTCAGGAACTGTCAACCAACAGACAACATGGCTGTGTAAGCGGCCACTCACACTCGCAGGGCACAATTTGAGCTGCACTCATCCTGAGGTGAAGCAGCCGTTCGATCCTGTAATGGCACTCGCCTACTCGTGCAACAGCTATTTTGCCGCGATGGCTGCGCGTCTAACTCCTGTTCAGCTGCGAAGCGGATTTCAGAGCTTCGGTTTTGGATCTCCCAGCGGCCTGGCGCCCGGCGAAGCCGCCGGTAACGTGCCGCTCGCCTCTACAACGGAGGAGTTGCAACTCGAAGCGCTTGGCGAAGGTGGAATCCACGTCACACCGCTCCAGTTACTGCGCGCGTACCAGATGTTGGAGCGCATGCAGGTGAACCATGACGCAAGACTCGAGCCGGTCTACCAGGGACTGGAAGCTTCCGTCGCGTATGGGATGGGACACCTTGCGCAACCTGATTCATCACTGAAAGTCGCCGGCAAGACGGGAACGTCGCTCGTAGAAGAAGGTCTCTGGCGGCATGGCTGGTTTGCGGGCTACGCGCCCGCCCATGATCCGAAAATCGTTCTGGTGGTATTTCTGGAAAAGGGTAACGGACCTGTCGACGCCGCCGGTGTTGCACGAGAGATTTTCACGGCTTACGCAGCGAGTCAGGCAAACGGAGCCTCACATTGAGGCGCTACGCGATAGTTCTGCTCGCACCGCTGTTCGGTTGGATCGTAGGAGGTGCCCAGCCTCAGCCAATCCGCCCAACTGGTGGGTTTCCCAAAACCGTTCGCGTCCGGCTGTGGTATTCCCAGCCGCCTCTCACCTTGAAGTTGACCGCTGGACCTGGGCAAGCCAAGCTTCGAAAATGTGTAAGCTGCGCCGAGATTTCCTTTACGTCATTAGCCATCCGTGCCTCAGGTTCGCAAGTTCAGATCGAAGGCGACAAGACACCCATCATTGAAGTGCGCGTGAGCGGCGCCTACGAAGCGGCGGCTGTAAACGCCCCAGCGCTCCGGGCCGACTTTCCCTTGACCATCCGCGCAAGCGATGGGAAGCTGCAAGTGACTGCGACCATGCCGATGGACGAGTACATTGCCGGCGTTCTGGCGGGGGAGACCGGCAACTTTCAGTCGGACGAAACCTTGAAGGCCATGGCAGTTGCTGCGCGTACCTATGCGCTGCATTTCGGCGGCGCGAGGCACGGGCTGGAGGGATTCGACTTTTGCGATTCCACGCACTGCCAGAACCTGCGCCTTGCCGCAGTCAGCCCACGTTTGCGAAAACTCGCAGAAGCTACTGCCGGTGAGGTGCTGTGGTACGACGGAGAACCTGCGGCCACCTACTACCACGCTAACTGCGGCGGCACCACCGAGGATGGACGATACATTTTGGGCAATGGCGAGCAGTGGGCGCCTTACCTGGAACAGCACTCCGATGCCTACTGCGTTCGCGCCGGTAATAGCCGTTGGCGCAGTGAGGTGAGCAGGCAGGAATTGCATCGAGCATTGGCAGCCGAGGGCGTCAACATACCAGGACAAATCCATTCTGTTGTGGTAGCGCAACGCACGGCGAGCGGGCGCGTCGAGTTCCTCACCATGACGGGTAGCCACTCTGTGACGGTACCGGGGTTGACCTTTCGCCTTGCTGTCGGTCGCAACATCGGGTGGGAACGGCTGCAGAGTAATTGGTACGACGTGCGAGTTGAGGGATCGAATGTCATCTTTCAAGGACGCGGCTCAGGGCACGGCGTAGGACTGTGCCAGGTTGGTGCCGAAGCCATGGGTGAAGAGGGGAAATCGTATCGCGAGATTCTTGCTTTTTATTACCCCGGCACTCGATTAGGAGTCAGCGCACAAGGCACACAATGGCAGCAGCTGGCGAGCGAAGATGTCGTGTTGTTTACTACTCGTCCCGAACGCGACCGCCCACTGCTATCAATGGCCAGTGTCAATATTCACGAAGCTGAAGAGAACACCGGACTGCTCTACAACGGCAGAATCAAGCTAAAGGTCTACGCCTCCTTGGCGGAGTTCCGGGATGCAACTGGCCAGCCAGGATGGGTTGCCGCCTCAACACGCGGCAATACGATTCGCTTGCAGCCGACCGACGTGCTGAGGGAGGCCGGAACGCTTGAGCGCACCTTGCATCATGAATTGCTGCATGTTCTGGTGGAATCGCATGCTAAGCCAGGCACTCAGCTGTGGTTTCGCGAGGGATTGGTCCTATATTTGGCCCAACCACAAGCTGTGCTGAGAAACACCGGTGGATTCCCGACCCTCGACGCACTCAACAACGCGCTACGCAGACCCGCCAGTGAGGCGGAAGTGCGGCAGGCTTATGCCGAGGCGCGAGCACGGGTCGCAAAGATGATCGCGCAGAGTGGAAAGGAGACGGTGATACGCTGGCTGCAAGAGGGACTACCCGCCATCAATCGCGACTAGCCAGACACCAATCGTCGCTACAGAGCGAGCGGGTCTTCACGGCCGGTATATAAACCCACCATCCACACTGCAGCAAGGAAGGCAGTCACATCGACCAGGTACCCCAGCAGAAAGCGCGCGCCCATGCTCCACAGTTGTTGCCGCAAGGTGGGCAACTCGGGGACCCACCAAACTAATCTGTAAGGGACATACACCGCAACCAAAACCAGCAAGGCCAGCCAGAGCCAGTACAAAGGACGTCTCCAAACTCGGCGCGAGCGTACCAGATGCTGAGGCTGAACGCCCACAGACGAAACTGTCATAGCGATGGGAATCCAAATCGCCGGCATCACGAAAAACACGACAAGCGCCAGTAACCAGTTGAGGTCATTCATGATGTTGCGGGGCGGGGGAACGCCGCCAATTTTTTGCCGCAACCAAACGGCAAACTGCGGCACATAAGCGCGGATCTCCCAGATTGCCCGGGCAAGCAAAACGAAACCCAACGCCCAAAAGCCGAGCGCTGGGACATGGCTCAAGGCGCGACGATAGGCCGGCCAGATGTTACGCTCACCGCGGAACTGGGCCACGCGAAACCAGGTAAAGGTGCCGGCCCGCAGCCATAATCCAAATGACACCACAATGACCGCCAGCACCAACGAGCCTGCCACTTGCCACCCGCGTGCTTCCGGTATCAACAGCCAGAAATATCCGGCGACAACCAAGCCGGCATTGGCCACGAAGTTCAGCACCCACAGTTTGAATACACCCGTGCGATTGACGCTCATGTCGCTCATGATCATTTCACCGCCACCGTCACCACCTCGCTGGTCGACAAGTATCGCGGTTGATACATGGGCTCGACTCGCGTTGGACTTACGCGAAACGCCCCCGGATTTACGACTTTCACCAGGTAGGTGTATTCGGACTGCCCACGCGGGAACCAGTAGTTGAAGAAGGTTGTGCGGTCGTCGCGCATCTCACGGTAGCTGCGCCAGCGGTTTGTCCACCACGATGGCTCCTGGTCAAGCTGATACAACTCGTCACGCGCGATGGATTCGGTTCCCGATGGAATCGGGTCCTCGATCATCAGGTATCGCCACTCGCTCCCGCCGACGGTGATGCGCACCGCCAATGTGTCGCCCACCTGCACCGGGTCTGAGAGTTTGTCGAGGTGATAGACCAACTTGTCGCCCCTCTGGACTGGTGAGAGCTTGAAGTACTCGCGCACCGCGCTCAACTGGAACGCACCGGTGTTCACCACGTTGGGCTGGTTCGAGTAGTATTCAGCCCGCGCCGACCAGTACAAACGCCCATCGCCATTCTTGACGAAGCTGATCTGATTGTCGTTCTGCCCGATCTGCTCCTCGTTGAGCGTAACTACGGTAGGTGGAGCTGTAGCATCGGCGACACCGAACTTCTTCGTGCCTACCGTCCTCCCGTTCACCTGGACGTTTACGCTGAAGTTCGGCTTCAGCTCCTGCGTGCGTTGCAGGTAATCCGTCAGACCGTAGACGACCATTGCCGTCTGCTCAGTTGAATTCCAATAGTACCCTTCGCTACGATGGCTGACCAGATACAGCGCCGCCTTTGCCAATAGCGGACTTTGGGTATCGGCAACATTCAGGAACTTTAAAGCGTAGGCCGTAGCCTGCGGAGTGGTGTCACCAGAGAAGTCCATCAAGGAGTTTGTGTCGCTAGGCCACCATGCCTGGCCGTCTTGCTGACTGGTCGAGGCTTCCAGGTCTTTCGCCAAGTCGTTGGCACGCGAGTCTTTCATCTGCAACAGCGCAAGCCCCAGTAACGCCTTGCCATACGCGGTAAGGGTCGAACGCTGCGCCCAAACTGAATCCACGACAATCGCATTTGACTCACTGCCGCTCAAGACCAGCGCATACGCCATATAGGCGCGCAGGTCCGTTTTCACCTGGCTCGAGCGGCTGAACGAAGTCAGCAACCAACTACGCGCCCGAGCAATGCGTGCGTCTTCCACCTCGTAACCGGCTGCCTTCGCCTGAACCAGCCCAGCCAGCACATAAGCTGTCATGAACGGAGCAGAGTCATCGCTCTGCCACCAGCCCCAGCCCCCGTCAGGATGCTGGAACTGATAGAGCCGATCGAGACCGGCTTGCACCTGCTTGTTCAGCTTTTGCGGATCGACGTTCGTAGCGACACCAAGCTTCTTCACTGCGTCGGCGACCAGCACGTCGGGCAAGAAGCTCGACATCGTCTGCTCGGTGCATCCGTACGGATAAGAAGTTAGGAAGTCAAGGGCCCCGAAAACGGTTCCTGCAATCGACGGCGTGAGTTCGATGATCAGCTTGCGAGTGTTCGGCTCGATTCCAGCAGGAAATGCGAGTTGCTCGGTGACGGTGGTACTGGCGGACGCCGAGCCTGACTTTGCCACAGCCAGCTTGACACCGAACGGCTCAACTGGGAGCGTCAATTCCATGGCATCGCTTTCGACGTCGGTGAGCGCCTCGCCTAGAACCTTGGCCGAATCGACATCTTGAACCCGCACGCGATAGTCGATCTTAGCGGTTCCTCGGCTTGGCAGGGGTATATCCTTTGTTCCGCCTTCGAGAACCTGCAGGCCCCCGAACTTCATCGACACTCGTGCTGTCTTCTCTTGCGGCAGATAGTTCTGCACGATGGTCGAGAGCACGATCTCATCGCCGCGACGGAAGAACCGTGGGACCACTAACCTCACCACGAGGTTCTTACGCACGATGGTGTTTTCCACCGCGCTGCCGACCTTCGTATCTTGCGTGACTCCGCGTGTCGTCGCGCGCCAGGAGGTAATCGCATCCGGGTAGTCAAACTTTACGGAAGCCTGTCCGCCACCGTCGGTACGCACATCGGCTACCCAGAAAGCCGTGTCGGGAAACGCCTTACGAATCCTGGGCTGAACAAGCCTCTCAGGCTTGAGCTGCGCCAAGGCGCGCGAGGGTCGCACGAAAGCCAGCTGCATCGCGCGCTTCCCTGCTTGCCCGCTGAAGTAATAGCTCAGCGAACTGTCGGTCGCCACTTTTGAGTAGAGGTTGCCGTAAAACGCCGTTGTGATCTTCGGAACCGCATCTGGTTCGATGGCATAAATAGCCTCGTCGACAACTCCAAGACTGAAATCAGCACCGCTCACAGGCTTGCCTTGGTCGTCGGTGGCCTTGATAGTGTAAGCCCCCGGCTGTCCGGGCTGGTATTGCGGCTTGGATGGTTGCAGTTCGACCTTCATCAGGTGCTGCGTCGGCGGAACCTTCAAACTCTTGTTACCGACGTAAAGCTTGTTTCCGCGAATGAACGCGGCCGAGACGAAGAAGTTCGGAGCGTACTCTGCGCGAATTGGAACATCGATGATTACGCTCCCGCCGCCACTCGTCACTACCTGCGCCGTGTACAATCCATTGCCTTCCGTCGTGACGAGCACGTTCGCCGGCTCGGACCCGGTGACCAGCATGACATGCGCGGTGTCTCCCGGAGAGTACGATTTCTTGTCGGCAACAATTTGAATGCGTTCCTGCTGCGTGCCGGTCCATAGTGGACTCTGCCCCGGCACCCAAAGGAATTCTGTGGTTTCCACCTCGCGGTTCTGCACTGAGACGGCCGTGATACGCACGCGAAACTCGCCGGCGTCGGGAATCGTAAACTGCACCTGCGCCTTTCCGTTCTCGCCCGTTTTTCCGTTCGTGCTGGAAACTATCCGGCCGGAACGGTTTCGCCAGTCCCAGCGACTTATGTCGGCACGGAATGCGGTGGCAACCGGTTTCTTGTCGTAATCCAGCGCCGTCACGCTAATGGTCGCCGTGCTTCCGTTGGAGTACACGTACGAATTTGGCTCTGCCGTCAGATAGAAGCTCCCATACGTCGCGAGTCCGAATCCGTGGCCCGAAATCTCTCGGTTACCGGCGTCGGTCACTCGCGCCTCGATTCGATAAATCACGTCTCGCTTGTTCGGGTTTACTTTCGTCGGAATTGTGATGGACAGCTTTCCGTCAGCATCGAGCCTGCCGCTCTGCTCGCTCTCCTGCTCGCCACCGTAGCTATCTTCCTCGTCCGTTCCTCCTTCACCACCCTCGTCCACGTTATCCGAGTCAGACTCAAACCGCTCGAAAGCCCAGTACGGCGCCGTGTGCACAACCCAATTCACCTTCGCATTCGCAACCGGCTCGCCAAAGTAATAGCGGGCATCGATGGTCGCCTTGATCGGCTGGCCTTGCAGCAGGCGCGGAGTTTGCGCCGTCACCTTCACCGCATATTCGGGCTTCTTATAATCCTGCACCGAGAAGCGCACACCTTCCACGTAGCGTTCGGCCGATTTCATGTTGAGGTAGTAAAAGCCGAGGTTCGCATCCGCCGGGATCTTGTAATCCCAATGCGCCGTACCGATATCTGACAGCGTTACCGCCAGTTGCCATACCGGCTCATAGGTACGCGGATCGCGAAGCTCCAGGCTCAACTCGCGCTCCCGCGGAATGACGTAACCAGTGGGCGTCTCTCGGCGAACAATCGTCTTGAAATGCACGGTATCGCCCGGCCGGTACACTGGGCGATCCGTGTACGTGTAGCCCTGCAGATTGCGTCCTTCAGCCCCAAGGTTCCATGCGTCGGGCGCGTTGATCGCCACCTGGCCTCGATACATGGCAAGCACGGCCACATTTTCCGGCTTGGCCTTTGTGATGTTCGCGTCGAGCATTCCCTGCTGGTCGGTTGACTTCGCAACCACCTGCTGCTGCTCGATCCAAACGTCCGTGTCTGCACCAGCAATGGGACTTCCTGTGTTGCGCTCCACCACGTATGCCAGGAGTCTGCCCGGAGCGGCCTTGGTAATGACCGCAATTTCCGTGACGACAACGATGGTGTACGCGCGGAGTGTCCCGTTGGTCGCTTCCACCACGTAGACTCCCGGATCACGCACCGGAACTTCGACGCGTTTACTCTCCCAGCGTTCTCCTCCCGGTGGTACTTTCCAGTTCCAGGTCGAGACCAATTGCTGTTGGTTCAGCACCGGTACCTGCGCGAATTCCGTTACTTGCGGGCCCTTCTTCGCAGGTGCTTTTTTGCCCACACGCCACAGCCGAATCTCGTGGCGCGCATCGGGTGAAAATTGTGCTCGGATAAAATCGCGGATCCATGCCCAGACGCGGTGCTTCCAGGCATGAAAGCGCTCGAGCCAGCTTCCCTTCTTCTGCTTTGGAAGGTGAGGCGCTTGTCCTCCGAAGCTATGTGGCTCCTGCAACTGGCTGAAGAACTTTACGGCATCGTTGACCCGATAAACCCGAAACTCGAGTGCGGCGACATTGTTGCTGTAGACGCCGATCTCGATCTTTTCGCCTGGAAGATATGTGCGTTCGCTGGTGATTGAAAAATAAGCTGTGCCTTCGTCCTGGGCATTCATAGGCACGAGCGAAAGAAGTGTGAGGACCAGACTCAACAGAGCACGAAGCAGACGCATTAGTCAGCTCCTTGCAGAATGTTCCAGCGATAGACACCAAGAAAGCTGGGATTGGAAGGCACCGGTCGCCAGCGCGGATCGGGAAAATTCATCAGCTCCGCAACTGTGGGCCGGCGAATCTCGCCTTTCGCCTTGCCTGTCGGGCCAGTGTGATACACCACCAGTGCTTCATGCCCCGGATCGATCTGGCTCGGCCCCAGATAAACCATTGCGTGAAACGGAAGGTCATGCCCTTCCTGGCGGAAGAACAGTAGGTCGCCAGGACGCGCGCGCGTCATGTCGCGTCCCACGAAGTAGGAGTTAAACCGCCAGAGCGTTTTCGCATCGGCAAACTCCGCGAATGCGCCGGTGCTTAGGTCGTCGGCCCTGAAGCTACCTCCTCTCACGCGGAATAGTGCCGCGCCCAGCGGCGTGTATGGGTAGTGAAATTGCCGAATTTCTCCCGCAGTCGGCGCAACAGGTAAAGCCACTGACTTCGCCCAAGCGGAATCATGCTGGCGCAAAGCCTCGCGGTAAGCATAGCGTACCAGGCCCGTGCAATCTGCGATCTCCTTTGGAGCGTGTCGCCGAAAGTACTGCGACTCAGCCAGCAGCGCGAACCAGCGACGAAACGCCGTTCGGTCGGCGGCATCATGCAGGCGCAGGAAATCTGGCGTGCCGTCTCCCACGCTGTCGGATGTATCGATTTGTGTCCGCAACCTTACCTGTGCAGCTTCTGCGTTCTGAGCACTGAAAGAAACGGTCGTGTCTCCGGGAAGAACTCCAGCCCGAAGCCGAACGCTAGCTGTATTGCTCTTGATGAAGACCGATTCGACGACGAGACGGTTCGGGTCTGCCGTCTCGACACGCAACCCGTGCAGTTCACGGCCGTCGGAGGAATGCAGCTTGATCTGAACCGAGCTGAAGCCGTCAGCGGAAAGAGGATGCCCGAGAGACTCGATGAGGAGTGCAGCCGGAAGCATCGCGCGGTGCAACCTGAATGCGGCAAGTACTGCAGTTACCGCGAACACCCCGAGTACCGCGAACCAGCGTGTTCTCCACCCTTTCGCAAAGGCGGCGAAGGGTTGGGATACCCAGCCGCACATCGATTCCGCTCCTCCGATGTACGGGCGGATTATAACGCAGCAAAAATCATTTCAACTACGAAGGGATTCGGATCTTCAGCGTCAGAACACTGAAAACCAAACCCGTGTCGATCCGCGGCAAATCAGTTCCTGTGGGTTTCTGCAAGATCTCGCAAATCTGTCAGCAACCGCTCCACCTCTTCCATAGTGTTGTAGTGTGCCAACCCGATGCGCAGCATGCCGCCGCTCTGCTGCACCCCTAGCCGCTCAGCCAGGTTGATGGCGTAGTAGTTCCCGTCCCAGGTGAATATGCCGCGCTCACCCAAGCGCATGGCGAGATCACGAGGCGAGTAGCCTTCCAGCCGAATAGCCACCGTCGGGGTCCTCTGCTCCGCTTTCGCAGGATCGGTGATGCCATAGAACGTAAGCCCGGAGATTTCCAGCAATCCAGCAATTAACCGGCCGGCCAGTTCGCGCTCATGCTGTTGGAACACTTCGTACCCCGCGACAATAGCCTCGCGCCGGGTGAGGCCTTCGCTGCTGTGCCGCCGCCCGACCTCTGCGATGTAGTCGACCGCAGCGGTCACGCCAGCCATGCACTCATGGTTTTGCGTGCCGGTCTCCCAACGGTCGGGCAGCTTCTCGCTGCAGACACGCAGCTTGTACGGACGCAGTCGCAGCAGTTGCTCACGCTTGCCGTAAAGAATACCCTGATGCGGTCCAAAGAACTTGTAGCTCGAACAGGCGAGGAAGTCGGTGTCCAGCGCCTTCACATCGATCAGTCCATGCGGCGCGTAGTGTACTGCGTCCACAAAGGTCAGTGCGCCCACGACGCGCGCCATGCGAACTGCTTCGCGCACGTCGTTGATCGTGCCGACCGCGTTCGCTGCCCATCCCACCGCCACCAGCTTGGTCGTCCGGCGGATCTTCGCTTGCAAATCGAACATGTCGAGCGTGCAGTCGGTAGGGCGGATGTCGGCCGTTCGAACCTTGGCTCCGCGCTCTTCCAGGCAAACCCACGGCGATACGTTAGCATCGTGATCAAGGCAGGTCACCAGCAACTCGTCCCCGCTCTTCAGCTCGCGGCCGATGGCGCGGCTCAGCGCAAACGTCAGCGTAGTCATGTTGGCGCCGAATACGACTTCATCAGGCGCGCAATTAAGGAAGTCGGCCATGGCTTCATGCGCCTGCTCCACAATCAGGTCGCTGCGCTGGCTGGTCAGGAACGCTCCTCCCAGGTTCGCGTTCCACTTCGACAGATATTCCGAAATTGCATCGATCACCCGCTGCGGTACTTGAGTACCGCCGGGCGCATCGAAAAAGACCGCCAGCTGGCCGTTTACCGTTTCCTTTAGCGCGGGAAACTGCTCGCGAACCCAATCGACATCGAGCCTCCGTACTTGCGGGACAACATTGGTACTGGCTGACATTCCTAGACACCCCTCACTGCATTCACAAAATCTGAAAGCATTCCGTATGCTGTCGCTTCCGGCCCCGGATCACGCTCGCTGATGATCAGTTCCTTAAAAATATCTGTCTCGAAGGCAATCAGTAGTGACGTACCCTGCACCTGGGCTAACGGATCATCAGCTTTCAGTCGCTCGGGCGCGACGGATGCGCTAATGTTGCCGTCCGACTGACGACGCGCCCGGCTTACCAATCTCCAAGCTTCACCGTTTTGCTTTGCTTCGCGCAACTGCCCCGGGGTCACATTGCGAATGCCAATTCGCGACACATCAGAAAGCTTCATGTTGGCGCCCATCAGAACATTCGCAACTTCCACCACTTTCACGGCGGCATCAATCCCATCGATATCGGCCGAGGGATCGGTCTCTGCCACCCCCAGCCGCTGCGCTTCCTGAATGGCTTCCTGCAAGCTTGCGCCCGCTTCCATAGTTTGCAGAATTACCGTGGTGGTGGAATTGATCACGCCGCGAAATCCCCGAACTTCGATTGCGGGCAGTGCGTCGCGAAAAAGGGAGAATACCGGCGCACCATCCATCATGGCTGATTCGAAGTAAAACCGCCGCCGCTTCGAATTCGCCAACGCAGTCAGCTCGCGATACGCGTACACAACGGGTCCCTTGTTGGCGCTGATCGCGTATGCGCCGCAGTGCAGAGCGGTGCGCAGATAGGTGATGGCGGGCTCACCGCTATCGGCATTCAGCGAGCTCGCCTCAAATACCACGTCCGGTTTCGCGCCGTGCAGCCAACTCGCGCAGTGTCCCGCCGACCAACCCCCCGAGAAGTCGCGCGCTAACAGCTTCTGAGCCGCGAACCCTTCATGAGCCACCAACCACCCGGTCCGCCGTGACGCAATTCCAGTGATGTGCCACGTAATTCCGTACCGTTCTGCGAGCTCCTGCCGTTTGCGCTGCAACAGCGCTATAAGAGCGGAGCCAACATTGCCCAGCCCAATGATGCCGAGGTTGTAGGTGTGGATGGCGGCGTCTCCGGAGACGAAAGTCTTTGTTCCATTGTATCCGGCACAGTCGCTGCGAAGAAAAAAGGCGCCATCCCGCCTCGCGGGTTGGCGCCATGCTCGATTGTTACTGCTGACAGCTTACTTGCCGCCGAAGGTGAAGTTTACGCCGGCAAAATACTTAAAGTTGTTTTGATTGCCGGTGTAGCTGGTTCCGTTTACGCCGAAGCGGGTGTAGAGGTAGTCCACTTCTACGGGGCGAAGCTGGATGTGAGGCGTGACGGCGTAGTCAAGACCACCGCCAAATTCCATAGCAAATGCGTTGTTGTTGCTGCTGGCGCTGGTAAGGCCATGAATGTTGTTATAGGCATTCGCGTAGGCGTTGCTATGTGCAGCGCCGAACAGGGCCTCGCCGAAGGGCTGGAATTTGCCCGAGTGCTTCTTGATCTGCGGGCCGAACATGTAGGTAAACACGTTGCCCTGCACGTTGTACGTCAACGGAATAGTGTTGTTGACGAGCTGGTTCTTCAGTCCGCTGCCCTGGGTGTAACCCATGAAATCTGCCTTGATTCCGATCCAGGGGGTGACGTTGTAAACGAAACCGCCGCCGCCGCCGAAGATGTTGAAGCTGGTGATGGGGCTTAGGTTAGGGTGAACATTGACGAACGAGAACCCGACGGGAATTTCAAACTTCGGCACATCCTGTGCTACTGCAGCCACGGTGAACAGGAGCGTAACCACGAGAGCGAACATTAGCTTCTTCATTGCCTTGACTTCTCCTGAAACTGTAAATTGCTCCGGCTCTCGGTCCACGAACCATGACTGTAAGGGCGAAGTACGCGCGTACACCTAGAATTCTTGACCGCTCGCTCGGAGATGGGTTGCGGTTTAAGACTCCCTACAATTTTCGCAACCCACGTATCTAGACGCGTGTGAGAACAAAAAGTTCCCCGCAACTTTTTGTTGAGATTGGGGTTGTATGCAGCCAAGTGCTCAATTTGTGGGGTAAATGGTTACCTGGCGAAATGATTTGTAAACACTTTTTTGCTCCACTCACCCCGAAGTCCACCTAATTTATAATCACCAGTCAAGCTGCGTCCACGATGCCCTGCGTTCTGCACTTTCATGCCATCAGGTCCGAGGTTAGCGGCATCCCACACATAGCTAGGCAAACTCTGAGCGACAAGATCATTCCAACCGAGTAAAGGAGCGCCTCGATGGCCATCAAAGCGAGCGAGCAAATCTGGTTCAACGGCAAGCTAATCCCCTGGAACGACGCCCAGCTGCATGTTATGTCCCATGTCGTGAACTACGGTTCGTCCGTTTTTGAGGGAATCCGTTGCTATCAGACCGACAAAGGTCCCGCGGTGTTTCGTTTACGCGATCACATGCAGCGCTTGCTCGACTCGGCCAAGATCTATCGCATGGAGCTCGACTACACCCTCCACGAGCTTATCCATGCCACGTTGAACCTGATCGTGGCCAACAAAATCACGCCCTGCTACATCCGCCCCATCATTCTGCGTGGGTACGGCACAGTCGGCGTTGATCCCACAGGCTCGCCCGTTGATGTGTACATCGTGAATTACGAATGGGGAAAGTTCCTCGCCGGCGACGAAGTGGGCATCGACGTCTGTGTCTCCTCCTGGAACCGCTTGGCCCCGAATACCATGCCTACGATGTCCAAAGCCGGCGCCAACTACATGAACTCGCAACTTGTTCGCATGGAGGCGCTGGTCAACGGCTACAGTGAAGGCATTGCTCTGGACGTCAACGGCTACGTTAGCGAGGGCCCAGGAGAGAACATCTTCCTCGTCCACAAGGACCGGCTCTACACGCCTCCTCTGGCCAACAGCGTACTGCCAGGCATCACGCGGAGCTCGGTGATACATATTGCGCAAGATTTAGGCATACCGCTTCAGGAACAGGCCATTCCCCGCGAATTGTTATACCTGGCCGAAGAGGTATTCTTCAGTGGTACCGCCGCCGAGATCACGGCGATCGGCTCCGTCGACAAGATCAAAGTTGGCGATGGCAACGTTGGTCCTATCACTCAGGCCATTCGTTCCGAGTTCTACGCCATTGCCAATGGCAAAGTCGAAGACCGCCACGGCTGGCTTACGCCAGTGCCCGTGAAACAGCCGGTGGCCGTCTAGAAAACGGCTGAACGGAAAACAATAGGGCGCAGAGATTGCGCCCTGTTGTTCTTAAACTGGCCTTACGAGAGCTCGCTACTGAATCGACTCCAGGTAGTTCGTCAGATTTCGAATCCGTAGCTGCACTTGCGGCTGGCTGTGGCCCCCCATTGAATGGAAAATCGGTCCCCACACCGGCATATCTTTGCTACCGTGAGCCAGGGTCACCGTGGCGCCCCGAATCACCGCTGATACGTGCGCCGCCGGAAAAGTTCCCCCGTTCTTTATTGCTAAGGATGTCAGGTTCGTCGGCAAAACCTTCAACGCGGGCGCTGCCGGGCCGTCGCCTTTGCCATCAACCCCATGGCACGAAGCACAGTAAGCATCATACATTCCCTTGCCTGATGACGGATCAGTGTAGGCTGCGGGCACGCGCTTGATTTCAGGTTTTGTGGCTTGCGGCGTCGCGGCGGGAGCTGTCTGAGCACTGACCATAACCGCGCAGGGCACAGCAAGAATTGCGAACAAGCAAAACAGTCGAGTGGACATACCTTCCTTCTTTTCGGGCACGAGTGGGATTACAAATCAATATTCCTCACGACGCCCAAGTGTGCAGCGACCGGCATCACAGGCGCTCGGTGATGCCATGTCACAATTTCCCAATTTAGGAATTAATTGACAGACCAATTTGAAGTTCTTGCGAACTTCGATTCTTCGTGTGGCAAGGAGGTCAAGGGTACAGGTTTCAGAAAATCCTCCGCGTCCTCCGTGTCTCGATGTTCAAATCACCATCGTCTTCAACTGCGGATTGATCAGCAGCGGAGCATCGGTCGCTTTCTGCACATCTTCCACACTAAGCCCGGGAGCGATCTCCTCGAGCACCAACCCCGCTTGCGAGACTCGAATGTAGGCCATCTCGGTTGCAAGGTTATGCACCACCCGCAGGCCGGTAATCGGCAGCGTGCAGCGCTTCAGAATCTTCGGAGCCCCGTCGCGCGTGGTGTGTTCCATTGCTACGATCACCCGACGCGCGCTGGCCACCAGGTCCATCGCGCCACCCATGCCTTTAACCATTTTGCCCGGAATCATCCAGTTGGCGAGATTGCCTTCTTCATCTACTTCCATCGCGCCCAGCACGCTCAGGTCGATGTGCCCGCCGCGAATCATGGCAAATGACTCCGCGCTAGAAAAGTAACATGTGCCCGGCAGTTCGCTTACCGTTTCCTTGCCCGCGTTGATGAGGTCAGGATCTTCCTCGCCCGCCAAGGGATATGGCCCTACGCCCAGCATGCCATTCTCACTTTGCAGAACAACCCGCATTCCGGGAGGCACGCAGTTAGCCACCAGCGTCGGCATGCCAATGCCGAGGTTCACATAAAATCCGTCGCGCAACTCCTGCGCCACTCGCCGCACGATCCGGTCGCGCTTTTCCGCGTCTTTCTGCTTGTCGGGTTTGGGATCAGCCATTGGTGCCGTTCCTCAGAAGAAATCATCACACAGACACATAGGTTCCTAATTCGGATTTCTCTGTATCTCTTTGCTTCTGTGGTGGAATTTTGTCGTTCCTTATACCTTGCGCAATGTCCTTCTCTCAATCCGCTTTTCGTAGTTTTCCCCGTGAATAATCCGCTTTACATAAATCCCAGGTGTGTGTACATGATCGGGATCGATCTCCCCTGGCTCGACCAGGTGCTCGACCTCGGCGATGGTGATCTTGGCTGCCGTTGCCATCATGGGATTAAAATTCTGCGCCGTCTTGCGATACACCAGGTTGCCCCACTTGTCGCCCTTCCACGCTTTGATCAGCGCGAACTCGGCGGTCAGCGCATGTTCCATAACGTAAGCGCGCCCGTTGAACTCGCGGGTTTCTTTCCCCTCTGCTACTACCGTTCCGTACCCCGCCGGCGTGTAGAACGCAGGGATGCCTGCCCCGCCCGCGCGAATGCGTTCGGCAAAAGTGCCTTGCGGAATCAGCTCCAGATCGATCCTGCCCGTGATTACCATCTCCTCCAGCAGGCGGTTCTCGCCCACGTAGCTGCCCTTATGTGAGCGAATCTGTCCAGCATAGAGCATCAAGCCGAGGCCAAACTCGTCCACGCCCACATTGTTGCTGATGGTAGTGAGGTTCTTCACACCCTTCTTCACCAGCGCGCGAATCAGGTTCTCGGGAATCCCGCACAGCCCAAAACCGCCCACCATGATGGTTGCGCCGTCCTGAATATCTGCGACGGCGTCGTCCGCGCTCGCAAACACCTTGTTCATCGACATGGTTATTTTTCCGAACGGGCGATTGTAATTAGTCAGAGCGAATGTGGCAAAATTTGGACACAAGACTCACCGCGCAGAGCAAAAGAGCATGCCCTTATACGCAATAATCAATCGCCGTGGGGACAATTACAAAAAAGGCTTACCGCTGGAACAGCAATCCGACTGGGATGCTCATGCCGCGCTCATGGACACTCTCGTTGCTGAGGGTTTCATTATTCTCGGAGGGCCCCTGGAAGGCAGCGATGAAGTGTTGCTGATCGTGCGCGCCTCCTCTCCCGAGGAGATTACCAACCGGCTGCGGCAAGATCCCTGGCACAAGAGCGGCCTGCTTTACATCAGCCGAATACTGCCGTGGACACTGCGGCTCGGGTCGCTACCGCGTTGAGATCGATCGCGGCAAAAGTATCGCTCGTGAATCCCAACTCCTCCGGCTCTATCTTACCGCGAATATCGCGCGGGTTCTGACACAGGCCAAAACCCAGTCTGAAGCCCTATCAAAAATTGCTTTTTTCTGCCAGCCTGGTCCTGCACTTAAACCACCCGCTAAGGCTTTTGCGCGAATCTATTCGCGCTTTCGAACATCTCCTTTAACCCTGGCCCTTTCAGGTTCTCGCGCAGGTGCGTTATCTGTTGCTCGAAGCGCAGCATCACGTCCTCGATGTTCTCGCTGTTGGTAATCGCAATGTCGCGCCACATCGAATACGGGCTATGCCCGATGCGCGTCATCTCGCGCAGAGCACGTCCACCGATCTGCATTACGGTCTCGTCGTCGCCCAGCTCCTCATGCAGCACCGAAGTCAATGCAGTCGAGATCATCTGAGGCAGATGGCTGATCCATGCGCACAGCAGGTCGTGGCGTTCAGGATCAAGCATTACGACCCGCGCCCCGATCGCCCTTAAGAGGTCAGTGAATTCTTCCTGCAATGGCGTGTACTGATGGTTGGCGACAATCGGTGTGATGAGCCACACCGCACCTTGAAACAGGTCAGCGTCAGAGTGCTCGATGCCGCTAAATTCCTTGCCTGCCATAGGGTGTCCGGGCAGCACGCGCTTCCCTGCTTCATCCCCGAAAACCATGCGTGCCCGATCGACGAACATCCGTTTAGTACTACCGGTGTCGGTGATGAGTGTGGTGGCAGGAAGGGTAGGTGCGATGGCTTCAAACTGCGACAGGGTAGTCCCGACCGGCGTAGCAAAGGCGATGACATCGCTGCCGACAACTGCGCGCTCTAGATCGGCTTCAGCTCGATCGATGACCGTGCGCTCCAGAGCCGCCTCAAGGACTGACCGCTTGTCGCACCCCACGATCGTCCCGCCAAAGCCATGTTGCTTGAGTGCCAGCGCCAGCGACCCGCCAATCAGGCCGGTGCCAACAATCGTGATTTGCCGAATCGACATACAGAAACTCACTCTTCGTTTGTCATTCTGAGCGAGAACGCGCCATGACGAGGGCGTCCGAGTCGAAGGAACTGCATTTCTGTCCGCACGCACTAAACCCATGCGGGACCGAAAGCCTAGATCGCCCTTCCCACCGCCGGTGCTATCATCCGCAGCTTCTCCATCAGCTCCACAAACTGTTCCGGGAACAGCGACTGCGCTCCATCCGAAAGTGCATGATCCGGATCGGGATGCACCTCGATCAGCAACGCATCCGCACCGGCTGCCACTGAGGCGCACGCCATCGGCGAAACTTTGTCGCGCAATCCCGTTCCGTGTGACGGGTCGGAGGTAATCGGCAAATGCGACAGCTTGTGCACAATTGGAATCGCCGAGATGTCGAGAGTATTGCGCGTGTACGTCTCAAAGGTCCGTATGCCACGCTCGCACAGAATTACTTCGTAATTCCCGCCTGACATGATGTACTCGGCGGAGAGCAGCATTTCTTCAATCGTCGCGGCAATGCCTCGCTTCAGCAACACCGGCTTGCGCACCTTGCCCAACTCTCGCAGCAGGTTGAAATTCTGCATGCTGCGTGCACCCACTTGGAAAACATCGACGTAAGGCATCATTGTGTCGATTTGCGAGATTTCCATCACCTCGCTGATCACTAGCAGGCCATGAGCATCGGCTGCTTCGCGTATGAGCTTCAAGGCTTCCACTCCCAGTCCCTGAAAGGTATAGGGGGAGCTGCGGGGCTTGAATGCGCCTCCTCTTAGAACTTTTGCTCCAGCTTTTGCTACCTGATCTGCTGCTCGGAAAATCTGCTCACGCGATTCGACGGAACACGGCCCGGCCATCACAACCACTGACTTGCCGCCAACCTCGACGCCATTGCCCAGCTTGATGACCGAATCATGCGGATGAAACTGCCGCCCCACGAGCTTGTAAGGCGCACTGATGCGGTGCACCTTCTCGACGCCGGGTAACACCTCAAGGTCGCGCGTATCGAAGTCAATTCGTTTGCCGACGGCGGCGAGCACCGACTGGCGCGCACCCGTAGTGCGATGCACCGCAAAACCCATGCGCATCAGGTGATCAGTCACATCCTGAATCTGCTCTTCGGTGGCCGTCTCCAGCATCGCAACAATCATTACGTATGGCTCTCCTGCTTAGCGATTAGCACTTAGCATTTAGCACCTGGCACTTCATTGTGTTACGGGTGATGCGTGGTCATAAAGCTAGCTGCTAATTGTTTTTTTCAATCTCTCGGCTCGATCTCTGTAAGCTCGCCCTTCCGTTCCTCCGCCGGCTGCGGGGCAATCTCATCGCTCTGGATCTGACGCATCACATCCACCAACCGTTCGTAGATCTGCCGTAACTGCACCTGCGACAAAGGTCCGTGGTTCTCGCGCTGGATGTTCTCAAAGATGATGCGCTCGCGGTCGGGTTCGTAAACTGGCAGGTTTGAATGCTGCTTCAGTTTTCCGACCTCGACAGCACAGCGCGCCCGTTCGCTGATGAGTGCCACCAATTGCCGGTCGAGTTCATCGATCTTCAGCCGCCACCCAATAATATCCATGGTATTTCGCCCACCCAGCCACGACGCCTCACTTGTCAGTAGGCTGCGCTCACGGTTTCTGAACTACAGTTCTCCGTGTCCTCCTTGCGTCCGTGGTGAATAAGTCGTCCCGCATCAAGTTCGCCGTAGCGTTTGTAAAAATTCTCCCACAGCATCGGCCTCGCGTCCTGCATTTCGCTCAATGCGCTGCACAATCGCGCTGCCAACCACGACTGCGTCGGCAAACGAGCCCACTTCCGCAAACTGATCTGCATTCGACACACCAAACCCCACCGCGATCGGCAGTTTCGTCATCGAACGTAGCCGCTGCACGAGCGTTTGCGCGTCACTCGCTACTTGTTCTCGAGTTCCCGTAATCCCCGTTCTCGAGATCGCATAAACAAATCCTCGCGAGCGTCTCGCTACCGCACGCAACCGCTCATCCGTACTCGTGGGCGCCGCCAGAAACACCGGCGCGAGTTTATGTGCTGTCATGGCGCGCAGATACTCGTTCGCTTCTTCCACGGGTAGGTCGGTGATAAGTGCGCCGTCGACTCCTACCTGGCTGGCAGCAACACAGAACTTTTCCAGCCCGAACTGCAAGATGGGATTGAGATAGCTAAAGATGATGAGCCCAGCCTGCGAATTCTGGCGGATCGTTCGGGCCACGCCGAGAACTCCTGTGAGATCGGTACCGTTCGCCAACGCGCGCTCGCTGGCACTCTGGATCACCGCTCCATCGGCAACAGGATCGCTGAACGGAACGCCGAGCTCGATCACATCGGCGCCGGCCTCGATAGCCGCAAGTGCAACATCGTGTGAAACCTCCAGGCTGGGGTCACCGCACGTGATGTAGGCCACGAGCCCGGGCTTGTGCCGGAACCGAATGGACATGAAAGATTAGGGTAACAGGAGAGGAGGAGAAGATTCGAGAACGGCGAGTGGACCGATTCGGGCTTCGCGTCGCTGCCAGTCGCGCTAAAGACCTAAGGAGGGTTTGCCCCAGCGACAATTCTGTTCACGCGGCAGCCGTGAAGAGTGCATCGACGTAGATCGGGACAAGCCCTTTCGGCTTTGCTCAAGGCAGGCTTGAGCGTGGGTGCTCCCACCCGAAATGCAGTTATCCGTGGTTGTTATCGATTGTCCGAAACAGCGGGTCCCTTGACTCCGGCAGCCCACATGGGCCGCCGTCTTTCCGGATGACACACGTTGGAGTCTGTCGCGTGGTTACAACGCGAGGTTTTCGCGCAGGATGCCGATGTCTTTGTCGCCTCGGCCAGAGATGTTGACGATCACTACATCAGAAGAAGACATCTTCGGGGCGCGCTTGATGCATTCGGCGACGGCGTGGGCTGACTCCAGCGCGCAGATGATTCCTTCGAGATGCGCCAACTTGCGTAGCGCGTCGAGCGCCTCTTTGTCGTCGGCGGAGACGTATTCAGCGCGGCCCTGGTCGTGTAACCACGCGTGCTCCGGGCCGATTGCGGGATAGTCGAGCCCGGCGGAAACGGAATGCGTCGCGGCGATCTGTCCGGACGTGTCCTGCAAAACATAGGAGTAAGTACCCTGCAAGACGCCGGGGCTACCGCCGCCTTCTCGGTCAAAGCGGGCGGCATGTTCGCCGAGGGAGTGGCCGCGGCCTCCGGCTTCGACGCCGATGAGGGCGACGCCGGGATCGTCGAGGAAGGCGTGGAAGACGCCGATAGCGTTGGAGCCTCCGCCAACGCAGGCGATAACAGCGTTCGGCAGCTTGCCCTCCGCCTTAAGAATCTGCCGCCGGGCCTCTTCGCCGATGACGCGGTGGAAGTCGCGGACCATGGTGGGATACGGATGCGCGCCGAGGACGCTGCCGAGCAGATAGTGGGTGGTGCGGACGTTGGTGACCCAGTCGCGCATGGCCTCGTTGATGGCGTCTTTGAGGGTACGCGAGCCGGAGTCAACGGAGCGGACTTCGGCTCCGAGGAGCCGCATGCGGAAGACGTTGAGCTCCTGGCGCCTTATGTCTTCGGCGCCCATGTAAACGACGCACTCGACGCCGAAGAGGGCACAGACGGTGGCGGTGGCCACGCCGTGCTGTCCGGCTCCGGTTTCGGCGATGATGCGGTGCTTACCCATGCGGCGCGCGAGCAGGGCCTGTCCGATACAGTTGTTGATCTTGTGCGCGCCGGTGTGGAGGAGGTCTTCGCGCTTGAGGTAGATCTTGGGGCCCTGCAGGGCTTGGGTGAGACGTTCGGCATTGAACAGTGGAGTGGGGCGGCCAGCGTAGGTATGGAGAAGTCTCACATATTCGGCGCGGAATGACTTGTCGCGGCGTGCTTCGGCGTAGGCAGCCTCGAGCTCCTGCAAGGCGGCCATGAGGGTTTCGGGGACGTAGCGTCCGCCGTAGGGGCCGAAGCGGCCTTTCTGAGTATGAGGGCGTGCGGTCGTGGTGGACATGTTTCTTCCCATTATGAGGGATTTCAGGTTTAAAGAGGGATTGGGGGGCGGATGGACGGTAAGACATTGGCAATCATTGAAAACGACGCAGCTCCGCCGCTTAGGCAATAATTTCCGCCCGGTCTCGCGGACTTACCTCCACGGTTAAAAGCACATCGCCGCTCCATCATCCCACGAAGCGCAAGATCGGCCCTTCACGAGGACCTGGCTCGGCCGTTCCCTGCTTCGTTGCGCTGACGGCGTGGAAGCCGGAGAGCGCTTTATCAGCGGGGTGTAAAATGCAGACCCCTCCACTCGATCGCCCACGGCTCCCTCGGTCGGGATGACAAATCATTAATCAGTGAGTTGTGCCGCGCGGGCAGCAGCGATGAAGGCACGGAGCTTGGCAGGGTCTTTTTTGCCGGCGGAGAGTTCGACTCCGGAGACGACATCGACGCCGCAAGGATCAAAGAGGTGGATGGCGTCGGCGACGTTTTCCGGATTGAGGCCGCCAGCAATGATGACCGGCTTGTGACGCTTGATACGCTGGACGAGCGGGAGCGCCGCATGCCAGTCGAAGGTCTGGCCGGTGCCGCCGTGGGAGGATGCAGAGCCAGAGTCGAGCAGGAATCCGTCGATGAGGCCGGCGTGTGCAAGATACCCGTCGAGCTTGGCTGAGTTGGCGAGGAGTTCGCCGGCTTGCAGAGTCTTGATGATTTTGCGCAGGCCAAGGGCGCGGCGGAATTCGGGAAGCTGGTCGGCGGGCTCACCGCCGTGGAGCTGGAAGCCGGTGCATCCGACCAATTCGGCGAGTTCTTTAAGTCTGCCGGGAGTTTCGTTGACGACCACGCCGATTTTCTCCGTGCTGGAATGAAGTTGGCGGATGATGTGCGATGCGGCCTGGAGCCTGATCTGGCGCGGACTGGCCGTCAGGATGAAGCCGAGGGCGCTAGCTCCGGCGTCAAGCGCGGCGCGGGCATCGTCAAGGTTGGTGGTGGCGCAGATCTTGATCCAGAGCACAAGACAGTTTCAAGTTTCGGGTTTCGGGTTTCAAGAGGCTCGGGCTCAAGCCCTCGCCGAAATCTGGGGTCCCTAAAGGGACTCTCAACTTCTTTATATAACGGCTACCTGCCGTTGAAAACGCTGGGCTATCCTATTTCGTCTCTCACGTCGGGACTGTCGCGCAGCAGGCTCTGGAACAGCACCGAGTCCTATCCAACAAGATAACCCGATGCAATTGGAAAGCACCTCTTCAAGCAGTGGCAGTTGACTTCGTCAGCAGATCATGGAGCGCCTCGCCAGGGTTGGGCGCTCGCATGAGGGATTCGCCGATGAGGAAGGCGTCGAAGCCAGCGTCGCGGAGACGGGCGACATCGACGGCGGAGTCGATACCGCTTTCGGCGACCTTCACAATACCGGGCGGAATGTGCTTAGCAAGGTCGAGCGAGGTATTGAGGCTTACTTCGAATGTGTGTAGGTTGCGGTTGTTGACGCCGATGAGGTCGCATCCGGCGGCCAGGGCGCGATCGAGCTCGAAGGCATCGTGGACCTCGACGAGGACGTCGAGTTGGAGTTCGCGGGCGCGGAGGTGAAGCGCAGCAAGTTGCTCCTGCGAGAGGGCTGCAACAATGAGGAGGATGGCGTCGGCGCGGTGGGCGCGGGCTTCGAGAGTTTGGAATTCGTCCAGCATGAAGTCTTTGCGCAGGCATGGGACAGTAACGATCTGCGAGGCGAGTTCCAGGTTTCGAAGTGAACCTTGAAAGAATGGCTCGTCGGTGAGGACGGAGAGGCAGGCCGCACCGGCGGATTCGAGCTCTACGGCAAGCGCCTGCACATCGAATGCGGGGCGGATTAGCCCTTTCGAAGGAGAGGCCTTTTTGAGCTCGGCAATGATGGCCGGGCCGGATTGGGCGACGCGACGCAGGTTTTCGCGGAAGCCACGCGGCTGATGCCGGTTGGCCGCAACCGTGAGTTCGGCCAGGTTGGCCGTAGACTTGGTTTGGGCAACCTGGGCGCGGGTCGCGGCGAGGATTTCTTCCAGCTTGGTAGCCATTTGGAATAAGGAGAGTATAAAAGTAAAGTGGTGGACCCAGGTTAGCGCCCGAGGGAAGGATTTTCGGGTTCGGAGAGGAATTCGACGCCTTTGGCCTTCAACTCTTCGAAGGTCTTGCGGCAATCGGCGGTTTTGGAATGTTCCGCGAGGTTTACCTTCGTGGCTCGTAACAGGCGAGTAGGCAACAAGATATAGCGGTTCACTCTCGTGGTTCCCGAGCAGTTGACTGGCGTAAAAGGGGTCTTGCGAAGCCTATAATCAAATTGCTCTGACGATTAGTCCCCCGACTACGCTGCTGCCCGCCAGGAGTTTGAGGGTATGGTGTAGCCGGAAGCCTGCGTGGAATGAATAGCTCTGGCTGTGAGCTTAGTGGGCCAAGTCGTCGCGCGGCGCACCTTCTTTCCTCCACATGGGTTATAGAGGGCGCCCACTCCGTTCTGAATCCAAGAGCGATGCGGACGACAGTCCGATTGGTTCCACGCCCAATGAACGGCTCAGACCCTCGCCTCGTTCTCCAATCCGCGATATCTCCGCAGTTTCACCAGCCTTCTGTCATCATTCGACGAGGATTCGTCCTCGTAGCGCTGATAGTTTCGCTGGTCATCTGCCGCACTGCTTTTGCAGCAGGGTCTCCGGCGGTCCGGAAGCAGGAGGCACGCACCCAGTACGAGACGGCCCAGCGAATGCGGGAGGCGCTCAACGGGCGACCAGCAAGCGAGCGGACGCGCAAGGACTATCAAAGGGTGGCCGATGCCTACCGCAAGGTTTACTACCGGGCTCCGTTCTCGTCGAAGGCTGACGCAAGCGTTGTTGCGGTGGCGGAGATTTTGGCCGAGATGGGACGCCAGTATGCCCCCGACGAAAAAGACTCGCACGCCGCCATCATGGAGTATGAGTTCCTGCGGCGGGAGTATCCCGGCAGCAAATACCGGGTGGAGGCGCTGTTCACCATTGCGCAAATCTATAAAGAAGACTTGGCCGATGAGGCGGCAGCCAAGGCAACCTTTGAAGAGTTCCTGAAGAAGTATCCGCACAGTCAGCAGGCGGTGAAGGCCCAGGAAGCGCTGGCTGAGTTGACCCATTCGAAATCCCGGAAGAGAAGCGAATTGGCGGCAAAGAACGATGTGCCGGTCGAGGCGGCTGTAGCGACGACTGCGGCGAAAAAGACTGGCGCGGCCCGAGTCACCGGAATCCGTTACTGGTCAACCGCCGATTACACACGGGTGGCAATCGATGTGGACAGCCAAGTGAAGTACGAAGCTGGGCGTGTACCGGATCCTGACCGCATCTTCTTCGATTTGCCGGATACTCGGCTGGTTTCGACTCTGCTAGGCAAGAGTTTCGATGTGCAAGACGGATTCCTGAAGAAGATACGGGTGGCGCAGTATCAGCGGGATGCAACGCGCGTGGTTCTGGAAGTGGACGATGTGACGGAATATTCGGCATTTCTGCTGCCCAATCCGTACCGGCTGATCGTTGACATTCATGGCAAGGACACGCGGAGGGCAGCGATAGTGCAAGACAATCTTCCCCCTGATACTGCCTCCGTGCAGCAGGCGAGAAACGAGGGGAAACCGACCGTATCTCCGAATGTTGCCAGTCAGTCCGCTACCACGCCGGGAATGGTTGCGAGCGCCAGCGCTGCGTCGCTGAAGCCTGAACTCAAGGACAACGCGATCTCTGTCACCGGTTCGGCAAACGATGATAAAGCTGCACAAAAGGAGTCATCGACTACCACCACGGCTTTCAAGAATGCGAACGGCGAGCTGACGCCAGCCAGTAAGGTGTCAAAGTCGTCTACGACTCAAGTGGCGAAGGCTAATCCAAAGGTCGAGGCTGAATCCAATGGCTCGGACGAATTGGTCGCCAAGGCGACCACCAAACCGACAACTGCACCCACCGCGGTAACCGTGGTTCCGGAGAAGAAGCCTGAAAAGCCCGCCGTAACCATAGTGAAGAAGCCGGCAAAGACAAGTCCTGTGGATATGCGGCCGGTGCATGCAGCTACCCCGACTTCGGAGGGCGACCGTAGCCTGATTCGTGCGTTGGGATTGAAGATTGGACGGATCGTCATTGACGCCGGGCATGGTGGCCACGATACGGGAACGATAGGGCCGAACGGCCTGCAGGAAAAAGACCTGGTGCTGGATGTCGCGCTGCGGCTAGGCAAACTGCTCGAGTCTAAGTTAGGTGCAGAGGTGATTTATACCCGCGATGATGACACGTTTATTCCGCTGGAGACGCGCACGGCAATCGCTAATGAGAAGCAGGCGGACCTGTTCGTTTCGGTACACGCTAACTCAAGCCAGGATTCGTCCGCGCGAGGGGTCGAGACGTATTACCTGAACTTCACAACCAATGCTGATGCGCTGGAAGTGGCCGCCAGAGAGAACGCGGTTTCGGAGAAGTCGATCTATGAGCTTCAGGACTTGGTCAAGAAAATCACGCTGAAAGACAAAATCGAAGAATCGCGCGAACTAGCCGGCGATGTGCAGGCATCGTTGTATGCGGGACTCTCGCCGAAGAATCCGACGCTGAAGAATCGCGGGGTAAAGAAGGCTCCGTTCGTGGTCCTTATAGGTGCAAATATGCCGAGCATCCTGGCCGAAATTTCGTTTGTGTCGAACCCCACCGATGAGAAGAAACTGGAAACCCCGGAGTACCGGCAGAAGATTGCCGAGTCGCTGAATAAAGGAATTTACAAGTATGTCAGCGGATTGAGCGGGGTGAAAGTGGCGGCGAAGTACGACAAAGATGCGGGGAGGTGAAGGGTAGCAAGTAGCAGCTAGCAGCGGCTGGCAAATTGCAGCTAGCTGCTTGCTCTTTCCTTTCAGCCAACGCTCGTCAGCCATCAGTCATCCGGCTCAGTTTTCGGGCATCAGGAAGGCCGCCCAGAGTTCAGCCGCGTCCACTCGATCCCTCATCTTGCGGTATCCTGCGGCCAGCGTTCAGTTAGTATGGCTTGTGCCGATTCCCAAGTTAAGTCCGTACAGGGCGCTCGCTGAGCGAGTCGCCCAGCAGTTTTCTTCCTTGTCGCCCGTGGAAGCTGTCGCGTTGGCGGGATCGCAGATATCGCCGTTTCCTGATGAGAGCTCCGATATTGATCTCTACGTTTACGTTATGGAGGACATTCCTCTGGAAGAGCGAGTGGGGATTGCTGCAGGCTCGCGGGGTGCAGAGATCGGCAATGCCACCTGGGAGCCGGGAGATGAATGGATCGACGTTGCGACGGGAAGCGCTGTCGATGTGATGTACCGGCACATTCGTTGGATCGAGGAGCAACTGGACCGAGTGTTGGTGCGACACGAGGCGTCCGTCGGATATTCGACATGCTTCTGGTACAACGTGCTGTACTCCCAGGCTCTGTTTGATCGCCAGGGTTGGTTTGCGGAGTTGCAGCGGAGAGCTGGCCAGCCATATCCGGCTGAGCTGAAGCAAGCAGTTATCGCGAAAAACTATCGTTTGCTGAGGGACACGCAATCTTCGTTCCTCCACCAGATTGAGCTGGCGCTGCAAAGGAATGATTCAGTGAGCGCGAATCATCGGGTGGCGGCGTTTTTGGCGAGCTACTTTGACGTGTTGTTCGCGGTGAATGAGATGCCGCATCCGGGGGAGAAGCGGTTGCTGCAGCATGCAGCAGGACTGCCCCAGTTGCCACGTGGTTTTGAGCGGGACGTCAGAGCTGTTGTTGCGGCCGTCGGATGCGTCGATGTTGTTGCGCGGGTGAATAAGTTGGTGGATGGGCTGGAGGGGTTGGTGGGGATTCGCTCGGACTGATGTCCTAGCAAGAACTGTACCGCCGGTTAAACCGTCACGGGATTCTTAAACTAAGCCTACCTCGCGTTGAACGCGGGGCTACTTTCTGCGTCCCACAAAAGCGGACTGCGGTGTCAGGCGAGAAACACGACATACACAAGCCTGTCTGTTGAGACGATTGGCCCTCATCGAGTGGCGAAAGAATGCCCAGACGATCGGAGGTAATTTGTGATCAAGGTTGCGGTTCCCGTTATCCACGTCTCAAACGCCGCGGCGGCGCAGGAGTTCTACTGCACCAGGTTGGGATTCCGGCTGGAGTTCGCGCATCGCGGCGATCCGGCGCAGGCGAACCCGTGCTATATGGGCGTTTCGCGCGATGGCGTGTGGATTCATCTTTCATCGTTCTTTGGAGATGGAGTTGTCGGCGGGGTGGTGAACCTGGTGGTGGACAGCGTCGACGAGTTGCGCGTCGAGTTCTTAGCCAGAGGTGTACAAATTGCGGTTGGTCCGGTAGACCAGACATGGGGCACGCGAGAGATGTACGTGAAAGACTCAGATGGGAATTGCCTGAGGTTCCAGAGCTAACCTGGTTGGAAACTTTGGCCGGGGGACAGTAGTCTAATGAGTGAGCGTATGCGCCAATCCTTTGGTGTCCGGGCTCTCCCGATGAAGTTTCTGTATAAATCGATTCTCATTGTCGGGCTTTGGTCGGCGACTGCTATGTCGGCTGGAGCGCAGAAAATTCTCCCCAAATCCTTCGCAGGATGGATCCAGACCGGCAACCCGGCGACCGTTTCCCAAGCACAGCAGTTTGATACTGCCCGTGCCCCGGTGCTCAATGAATATGGATTCACTACGGGGGAGACGGCGACTTACACTCGCCCGGATGGGCGGACGCTGACGGTGAAGGCTGCCGAGTTTAAGGATGCCACCGGAGCATACGGGGCGTTCACGTTCTATCGCGATCCCGAAATGAAGGCGGAGCGGATTGGAACAAAGGCAGCGTCGGCCAACGAGCGCATCCTTTTCTTCCGCAGCAACGTCGTGGTGGATGCCGCGTTCGATCGTGTGACCGGAATGTCGGCTGCGGAACTGCGCGAGCTGGCCGGCATGCTGCCGGAGGCTAAGAGCACGGCGGCGAACTTACCGAACCTCCCCGAATACCTGCCGAAGCAAGACGCCGCGGAAAATTCCGCCAAGTACATCCTCGGACCACAGGCACTAGCGGCAGACAAGACGCCGCTATCGGCAGAAGTGGTCGGCTTCAATTTCGAGCCGGAGATCCTGACGCAGAGCTACACAACCGCGGACGGACCGGTCACGCTGATTCTCCTGCAGTATCCAACACCACAGATTGCGACCGAGCGGCTGCGCGCGTTTCAGGCGGCGAGTTCGTCAAATGCGCTTGCGGTGCGCCGGACTGGACCGATACTCGTTGTGGAGAGCGGCAAAATCAGCAGCGATGAAGCGAAGAACCTGCTCAATGCAGTGAACTATGAAGCTGAAGTCACGTGGAACGAAGCGACTTCGATCAGCAAGAAAGACAACATCGGGAATCTGCTGCTGGCAATTTTCGGATTAATCGGCATTTTGTTGTTGATCGGTTTACTCTTTGGCGTGTTCCTGGGTGGAATTCGCGTATTGGTAAGCAAATACATGCCGGGTTCGGTCCTCGATCTGCCGGAGAATGTGGAAATCTTGCAGCTCCACCTCGACGACCACCCTTCCTCAGAGTAAGGGGCTGAAAATGAATGGTTTATGGTTCTTGCGAGGCAAGATCGGTCAATTTCGGCCAATTTCCTCAGCCAGGGCTTATTTGTGTTAAGTTGTTGAAAATACAGCAATTTAAGTTGGAGAATCTGCTTGACAGGGGGGTAGGGCGAACCTAGTATTTGTTCCAGAAAGTTTTGACGGTCTAGCCTCCGTTGGAACTATTCTCCCTTGAAGAGAAGGCCGCCCTGTTGCCGGGCGGCCTTTTCGTTCGTAAGGCCACGGGTTGGGTGCCGTATCGCATCGAATTGCATCGCTCTAAGTGCAAATAAGTCAGCGATTGCGAAAAGAATGTTGATCGTGGCGCACGCACCTTTGAGTAGAGTCGGGGAATCCAAGTAATTTCATGGCCATCACCAGCGAACCTAAGAAGCTTCCGAAGAAGGCGCCCTCGTTTAAAGCGCTTCCGGAAATCTGGCTGCTCATTCGTCCGCGCCGAGGACTGTTGGCAATGGGATTCGTGTTGATGGTGATCAACCGGGTATCGGGCTTGGTGTTACCTGCATCGACCAAGTTCCTGGTGGACAACATCATCGGTAAGCGTCAGTTGCGAATGCTGCCCTTGCTAGTGGGGATTGTCCTTACGGCAACTCTCGTACAGGGAATGACGTCTTTCACGCTGACCCAGACCCTCTCGAAGGCAGCGCAGAGGATGATCGCGGAGTTGCGCCGGCGAGTGCAGGAGCACATCGGGAGACTCTCGGTTTCTTATTACGACTCGAACAAGACGGGCACCATGGTATCGCGCATCATGAGCGACGTTGAGGGAGTGCGCAACCTGGTAGGCACGGGCCTGGTGGATTTCGTGGGTGGACTGCTGACTGCGGTCATAGCGTTTGTGGTGCTCATGCGCATCAGCACGTTGATGACCATGATCGCCTTTAGCTTCCTACTGGTTTTCGGGGTGGGGTTACGCAATGCGTTCAAAACTATCCGGCCAATTTTCAAGGAACGTTCCAAGATCAATGCAGAGGTTACCGGCCGTCTGACGGAGTCGCTAGGCGGGGTGCGAGTTGTGAAGGGCTATCACGCCGAGGAGCGCGAGCATCGCGTCTTCGGCGCAGGCGTGGAACGGCTGCTCCAGAACGTTTTCAAGACACTGACAGCTACTTCGCTGATGAGCCTGACTTCTTCTTCGCTGATGGGAGTGGTCGGGGCGATCGTAATGTTCATCGGCACGCGGCAGATTCTAGCTGGCACCTTGACCCTGGGTGGATTTTTCACTTACACGATGTTCCTGGGCTATCTGGCGGCGCCGCTGTTTCAGGTAGTGAACATCGGCACGCAAATCACGGAGGCCATCGCAGGATTGGAGCGCACGCGCGAGGTGCTTAGCGAGACTCCGGAGGACGAAGACCCGGAACGTAGTGTGACGCTGCCCACGATTCGCGGCGCTGTAGAGTTCGAGAACGTAGAATTCGCGTACGAAGCGAAGAAGACAGTATTGCATGGTATCTCGTTCCACTCGCAACCGGGAACGGTGACGGCACTGGTAGGGTCGTCGGGTTCGGGAAAGTCGACCATTATCGGACTGGTCGCGGCGTTCCATAAGCCTCAGTCAGGCAGAGTCTTGGTGGATGGAGTGGATTTGGCGGCCGTCCGACTCGATTCATACCGTAATCAGCTTGGTATGGTGCTTCAGGATTCCTTCCTGTTTGACGGAACGATTCGCGAAAATGTGGCGTTTTCGAAACCAGACGCCACGGAGGAAGAAATCCTGCAGGCGTGCCAGATCGCGCGAGTGGACGAATTCGCGGAGAAATTCGAGCTGAAGTACGACACCGTGATTGGTGAACGCGGAGTGAAGCTTTCCGGCGGTCAGCGACAGAGAGTGTCGATTGCGCGAGCGATCCTAGCCAATCCGAGAATCCTCATCCTGGATGAGGCAACATCGAGTTTGGACTCGGAGTCCGAAGCGTTGATTCAGGCTGGGCTCGGATATCTGATGCAGGGGAGGACAACGTTCGTCATCGCACACCGGCTGTCGACCATTCGTCGCGCCGACCAGATCCTTGTGGTAGAAGCGGGACAGATTGTGGAGCGCGGGACACACGAGTCGCTGTACGAGTTGGGTGGACGATACTTCGAGCTCTACACCAAACAGCATGGTCTGGCGCAGAATCTGTTCCTCGCGCCAGGAGAGGGCGGCGAGCCGGAAGAAGTCGCGAGTCCGAGCGGGTCGTCGTCGATCTCAAACGATGTCGAAGAGTTGGATCGCGAGACGGTGTAGGCGTTACCCACGATTGCCAGAGAATTGTGGAGGACCCGGCGAATCCTTCGACAAGCTGAGGACATGCTTTGGGCACCGCTCCTTTGTAGTTTAGTCTCCCGACAGCGTTGGGGTACACTTCGCATAACGCCCAAAATTTAAGCTACCAGAGGACCTGTGAGACTCAGAATCCCAACCGTTTGGTTTGTCTCGGCTGTTTTCTTCCTTTCCGGTTGTAACTCAAAGAACTCAGAGAATAAGGCAAGCCTGCCGGAGGCGGCTTCGAGGCGGACGATTGCGGACCCCCGGCCCGCGCCGAATCCGTTGCGCAATGCCTACTTTGGCGATCTGCATCTGCACACCAGCTACTCCATGGATGCATTCGCTTTCGGGACGCGCACCACTCCGGAAGACTCGTATCGGTATGCGATGGGCGAGCCGGTAGAGTACTTCGGCAAGCAGTGGAAGCGGCTGGCGCCGCTGGATTTCCTGGCGGTCACCGATCATGCCGAATACCTAGGCACAGTGCGGGAGAGCATCAATCCCAACGGCCCTTTCGCGAAAAGCGAATGGTACACCGCGATGACCAGCTCGGACCCAAAGGTCAGCGGCCAGGCTTTTCAGAAGTTGCTCGGCTCGACTATGGCGAACAAGCCGATTCCAGAGTTCAACAATCCCGACTTACGGGCGGCTGCCTGGGAGAGCTACGCGCCCATTCCCGACCGGTACTACAAGCCGGGTAAGTTTACATCGTTCTTCGGCTTTGAGTGGACTTCGATGCCGCAGGCGCAGAACCTGCACCGCTGCGTCATCTTTGCCGACAAGGGTCCGGCGTTGCCATGTACCGCGTTCCAGTCGGTAGACCCCGAAGACCTTTGGCGCTACCTGGAGGGCGAGCGCAAGCTCGGCCTAGACGTAATCGCCGTTCCGCACAATGGCAACGTCAGCAATGGCTTAATGTTCGCAACCAGGGACTTGTCCGGTAAGCCGCTTACACGAGAGTACGCTGAGCGCCGGATGGCCAACGAGCCGCTGGTCGAGATCATTCAGGCCAAGGGGCAATCGACACGGATCCGGCCCTCTCTCCCAACGACGAGTTCGCTGATTTCGAAATCTGGAAGTACCTCCTCGATGGCTCGGGCGTCGCGAAATCCGAAACCGGCAGTTACATTCGACAGGCCTATGGCATAGGGCAAGAACTTCAGGCAAAGCTCGGGGTGAATCCTTTCAAATATGGGATCGAAGCCGGAACCGATTTCCATTCCGGCATCGACTCGACGGAACCTAGCAACTATGCCGGTTCGCATGGCAACCAGGACGCCGATCCGCGGGCGGTCGTCACAACTACGAAGTCCGTGGTGGGAGAACCTCCGACCGCGCTCTCATCAGGCGGCCTGACTGGCGTGTGGGCCGAGGAGAACACGCGGGCATCGATCTTTGCAGCATTCAAACGGAAGGAGACTTTCGGAACATCGGGTGTACGGATCCAGATACGAATGTTCGCCGGATGGAAGTATCCCAAGGACTTGGTGAAGAGTGCTAACTACTTTCCAGTGCAAAATTGGGTCCCTCGCCGTTTTCAGCCGTTGCAGTTCACGACGGCATATTGATTTCACAGTACTTGATGAACGGTCTGCACCACAAATTAGCCAAGAAACGTAGTTTTGCACCGAGAAGTAACTAAGCGGACAGCTTATGCGGATGGTATACCCATGGGCGGCGACCGGCTCCGGTGGTCCGACCTTTTTGCTGCATGCCGTGAAGGACCCGCAGAGCGGCAATCTCGATCGCATCCAGGTCATCAAAATCACCACTAAGAACGACAAGAGCACGGAGAAGATTTTCGATGCGGTGTGGAGTGGCGATCGCAAGCCCAATCCGAAAACGGGCACGGTTCCGGCTGTGGGCAACACCGTGGATTTGAAAACTGCGACCTACACCAACAATATCGGCGCGGTGGAGCTGCTGGGCGAATGGACTGATCCCTGGTTCGACCCCAACGCTTATACCACTTATTACGCGCGGGTACTCGAGATACCCACGCCACGCTGGTCAACCTACTGGTCAGCTAAGCTGAATCTGCCGCCCAACCCGAATGTTCCGGCATTCGTGCAGCAGAGGGCGTGGACGTCGCCGATCTGGTACACGCCGGCGAAGTAATCCGCTGAACCGGCGTTATCATTGAGCCATCGCAGGAGTTTTTAGTGCATCTCTTCCCCAAAGCCTTGTTGTTTTCGCCGGCTGCTATCTGCTCCCCGCACAGACGTTGAGCCCAAGCGGTCCAGTTCCGCCGATCGATTCGTGGTGCAGGAAGTCGTCATCTCCAGTAATGCGACCCTGAGTTTCGGGCAGCTCAGTGAAATCAGCAACAAACTGGTTTCCATGACCATGGCGGACGACGATGAGATAGCCGGCGACTACATTTAAATACGAGTTTCAGCGGCGCGGGTATTTTGATGCCGAGATAGCGAACCTTAAGATGGTCCCCGTTGATCCACTAGCGAAGGAGAAGCCTGGGCCCTTGAAGCATCGGTCGATGAAGGGCCACGATTCCATCTTGCGGAAATCAGATTTACAGTGAACCAGGCTTTTAGCACCAGTGAGTTGCTCAAGATTTCCCTTTTCATCCGGGGGATGTTTTCGATGCGCGCAAGATAGAACGTTCAACATCGACGAGGGTATCCAGTACCTGATGGGGGAGTTGAAGATCGAAGGCAAGAGCAACGCAGCGGACAAATTGACAGCAAAAATGGGAGCTGAAGCCGGGTGAGCCGGCCGAAGCGCAGCCCAAACCGTGCGAGACGCCAAAAGATAAAGAGAAGGAAAAAACGAACCGACGGGATCGTGATCGATGGCTGAGTCAGGTTAGCGCTCCACAGAAGGGCGTGAATCCTTGGGCTAGTTCAGGACGAGTTCTGGAGCACCCAATTGTGGGCTCGGTCGCCTGCTGTGGATCGGGACACTACTTATTCCTACCCATTTTCGCCAAAGGAAAAGCGAAAAAGGGTGGGGCACCCACCAATTAGTGATTTGTGGCGAAAAGGCCCACACAAGCCCAATACTGGGAACCCCACGAACAACCCCACCCGGCCAAAAGATGGCCGAGTGGGTCACCCGCGAACTTGGGGCACCCGACGTGCGAGTAGGTCGCCCGCATTCGTCGTTCCCGATCGGAACCTCTACTGATTGATGTTCTCCCTCTTCTCCAGGCGGTTAATCAGCGTCTGGATTTGTGACTTGGCGTTGTCAGGGGCGGCCCCTTGGCAGAGCTTCATCTGTTTAAGGGCTTCGTCATAGTTGCCTGATCCAACCGCGACGCGTGCCAGCCCGGCGTAGGTGAACATGTTTGTCGGGTACTTGTTGGCCATCTCGCGATAGATAGCAAAAGCTTCGTCTTGTTTGTGTTCGCGCTGTAACTGCCTGGCGTATTGGTAGGACTGAGGCGCGTCAGCCTTAGCCAACGCCATGGCCGAGTATTTCTGCGCCTCCTCGGCCTTACCCATCGCTGCCAGTATTTTCGATTTGGTCATGAGGTTGTCGTAACGCTCTTCCTGCTGGATCGACTGGTCGGCGTACTTCAGGCCCTGCGGCAGGTTAACCTTGGCATCAAGGAAGTAGTTTGCGGCATCGTCATAGCTCTGCCAGGTATACTGAACCAGGCCGCGAAACTGCTTCTGCAGGCTCGCCTCGACGGTCTGCGGAACGTTCACCGAAACCTTGAATGGCACCCCGAGCTTGTCCCAACGGAGCGTAACGAGCGCGGAGTCTGGGGTAAGTTGATCGAAGTCGTACACCAGCGCGTTGTGGAAGTCCGACGCCGTGGGCTTCACAGTGACGCGCAGAACGTCTTCGTCCTGTTTGTAGGTGAAAGCTCCCCAGGCAGTATTGGTCTTGGAGAAGATGACGGTCCAATCGTTCTCCGTGGGAATCATGAACAGGCCGTAAGTGCCCTGCTCCAGTGGCTTACCTTCGATGTTGACCGGAGTGGAAAAGGTGATGGTGGTATTCTCGTTCGCGCCGGTGCGCCAAACTTCGCCATAGGGCACCAGACCTCCCCAGACCTTGCGATCATTGACCAGTGGACGGCTGTACTTCACGGTCACGTTAGTAATGCCGATGGTCTGGCTGACTTCGGCATTCTGGCTTTTGCGCGGCAGGTCGAGTAGAGCGGACTGAGCGTAGCAAATGCCAGTGAGCAATACGAGAGAGACGGCGAGAAGCAGAGAGCGACGTTCGTACATGCGCAACTCCTTTACGTGCTGAGATTTTCTGCATCGGAACGGACGGCAGATGCGGTCACCTAACCCGATGGAGGTGAGCGACATTTTGACTCAGCGATGGGTAGAGGGTTAGCTGGTGGAGTGATGGGCGGCGGTCTTTCAGAGGCGAATACAGGGATTGCTGGGACAGCCACGAAATTCACAATTGCCAAAAGCAGCGGGCAATTGTGACCCCTCCCGCGGCGGGCAGGGCAATTTTGGGACACCTAAGATCAGTCCGACCACTCGGCGGGCCTGCGGTCCCAGCGGTGGTGCCGCAGCTGTGCAATCAAATCTGCGGGCAGCGGGCCCTTGTCGCTGTAGCTCACATTGGCGGCAACGTGTTCGGGTTTGCGCATGCCGACGATCGTCGTGCTCACGGTGGGATTCGACAGCACGAATCGTATCGCCAGTTCGGGAAGAGTCATGCTATCAGGCAGGATGTGCTTGAGGCGCTCGACGCGCTCGATGGTCGGCGCGAGGTTCTCGGGTGAGAAATAGCGCCCGCGCCAATCGCCTTCTGGGAACCTGGTCTCTGTCGTCATCTTCCCGCCAAGACTTCCTTCGTCGAGCGGCACGCGGGCTATGGTGCCGATGTTCATTTCGCGACACAGCGGAAAGAGCTCGTCTTCCGGGGCTTGGTCGAAGATGTTGTAGATCACCTGCACAGCATCAACGAGTCCAGTCCGAATAACCTTGATCCCATTCCAGGGCTCCCAGCGATTGAGGCTGAGACCGAAGGCGCGAATGGCGTTGTCGCGCTTGAGTTGCTCGACCGTCTTGCGAAAATCAGGATCGTCAGTCCAGCAGTCATCCCACACGTGAAATTGCAGCAGGTCGATGGTGTCGGCGCCGAGATTCTTGCGAATCAGGTTGGCGAAGCGAAAGACGTGGTCGGGAGAGAAGACGTCAGCGTACTTGTAGGATGGCAACGCCGGCCACCGGAAGTTCTTCGGCGGGATCTTCGAGGCAGCATACAGCCGCTTTCCCAAATCATCTCGGATGAGCTGCCCAAGCAGTTGATCGCTCTTGCCCGATCCGTAAGCCCAGGCGGAGTCGAAAAAGTTGCAACCGGCATCGGCCGCTTGTTGCAGTGAGGCTGCGGATTGCCGGTCGTCCGAGCCGGTCCAGCCCGACATTCCCCACAATCCATAGCCAATGTCGCCAACGTTCCAGCCCGTGCGTCCGAAGGTGCGGTATTGCATGAGAGCGTGCCTCGAGAAGAAGAATCGGTCAGGGTGATGGTATCAAGACGCGTCTTCCCGGGTACGCAATCGTCGGCAAACAAATCTGTGCGCCAATCGCCTGCAGGGTTGGCGCCAGGCGTGAATGGCGGGCTGCCTGTTGATTCGCGTCATTTTGCTGTCGCCGTTGTCAGTCCAGAAGGGCGTCGGACGGTGGTAAGCGCGGGCGAGCGCCTTCGGCGCCACATACGTGAAGGGGACGGTCCCAGCAAAATTGACCTTAAACACGTTGTGCTGGAAGCGCGCGCAGCGTAGCGAACTGGCTGGTGCTTGCAGAACTGTGTATTGGCCGCGCGGTGCGTACCTAACTTTTGTGAATGCCAACCGATCCGCCTTCACACCGCGAGCCCGTGGCACTTTTTGCGTACACTCCGGCCTTGAAAACCCGGAACTCGAAACTCTTCTCTTGATAGAATCTCCTCTTGCCCTCGACGAAGAAAACTCCGAAATCACCCTCCGTCTCTGCTACCGCCAGGCCCGTAGACGCTGCAGCAAGGCCCGCTGACTCCTCCCGTAAGCCGCAAGGCACCAAGGGCCCCATTTTCCTCGTTGACGCCATGTCGTTCATCTTCCGCGCCTACCACGCCATGGCGGCGCAGCGCCCGATGTCGACGAAGACTGGGATTCCCACCAGTGCGACCTACGTGTTTGTGAATATGCTGCGCAAGTTGCGCGACGACTTCCATCCGCAGTATCTGGCCACCGTCTTCGACGTCGCCGCGCCTACCTTCCGCGACCAGCAGGCCGCGGCCATGCCGAGCTTTAAGAAGTTCGACACGAAAACCCAGACCTACGTTGAGGTTGAGTATGCCGGCTACAAGGCCAATCGCGTTGCGATGCCGCCCGATCTCGCGCAGCAGATTCCCTACATCCGCCGCGCGCTCGATGCCTATCGCATTCCCATACTTGAGATGCCCGGCTTTGAAGCTGACGACGTTATCGGTACGCTCGCAAAGAAGGCCGCCGACCAGGGCTACTCGGTCTTCGTCGTCTCCAGCGACAAGGACATGATGCAGCTGGTCAATGACCGCATCTGGATCCTTAACCCTCCCAAGAACAACCTTATCTGCGATCCCGCCAAGGTCGAAGAAATCCTTGGCGTTCCACCCACGCGTGTTATCGATGTCATGGCGCTTCGCGGCGACTCCATCGACAACATTCCCGGCGCGCCCGGCATTGGCGACAAGGGTTCCGTCGACCTCATTCAACGCTTCGGCTCGGTTGAGAACGCCATCAAGCGAGCTGCGGAAATCGAACGCAAGACCTATCGCGAATCACTGCAGACCAATCGCGATATGGTCCTGCTCAGCAAGAAGCTCGTCACCATCGACTCTGACGTCGCCGTGGATTTTGAGCCGGAAAAGATGCAGGCGCGGGAGCCCGATCCCGCAGCCGCGCGCGTTCTCTTCACCGAGCTGGAGTTCACCACGCTGGTGAAGGACTTCCTTATCGAATCCATCGAGCTCGGCGAGACGGATTATCGCGAAGCAAAATCGCCCGACGAGATCACCGCGCTGCTCAAAGAAGTTCGCAAGTCGGCCGACAAAGTCCTTGCCGTCGCTCTCGAACGCTCCGGCCGACTCGTGGACGAGTCCGTCGCTACCGAACCAGAAGGCACCGAAGAACCCGAGCCCGAGCCGCAGCTCCGGCTCAGCGCAGCCACTGAATCGGCAGCGCCGCCGCCTTTACATCTTCGTGTCGCGATTTCTGCCAAGCCTGGATCCGCGCTTTCCCTGGCGCTCGACACCTCCAGCGCCGCGCAGGCCCTCAAGCAAGCTCTCGCCGATCCAAATGTCCCCAAAACCATCCACGATTCCAAGGCTGCGCAGCACGTACTCGATCAGTACGGCATCGCGTCTGCCGGCGTGCAGGACGACACGCTCCTTTACGCTTACCTGCTCGATCCGACCTACTCGCGCTACGCCCTGGCCGACGTGGCCTTTCGCGTTTTCAATTTGAAAATGTCCGACTCGCTGGGCGAAGCTGCCGACCTCACCCAGCGCCTCGCGGCCAAGCTCCGCGATGAAGTTGCCGGCAAGAATCTACGCAACGTTTACGACGAAATCGATCTCCCGATGTCGCCCGTTCTCGCGCGGATGGAAGACGCCGGCATTCGCATCGATACCGTCGTGCTCGGCGAAATGTCGAAGACCCTCGAGCACGACGCAAATTTAATCTCGCACCAAATCTGGGAAAAATGCGGTACCGAGTTCAACATCAACTCGCCGCGCCAGCTTGGCGACGTGCTCTTTAACAAGCTGAACTTGCCCAAACCTGTAAAGTACGGCAAAGGCAAGACCATCTCTACCGCCGTCGATGTCCTGGAAGGCCTTGCCGCCGAGCATGACGTCCCCCGCCTGGTTCTGGAGTACCGTCAGCTCACCAAGCTGAAATCGACCTATGTCGACGCCCTCCCTGCCATGGTTAATCCACGCACCGGGCGGGTGCACACCACCTTCAACATGGCAGGTTCGGCCACCGGACGCCTCTCGTCCATCAATCCCAACCTGCAGAACATCCCGATCCGTACCGAGCTCGGCCGCGAAATTCGCGCCGCCTTTGTCGCCGAGCCAGACAGCGTACTGGTTAAGGCCGACTACTCGCAAATCGAGCTGCGCCTGCTCGCGCACTTCTCCGAAGACCCGTTGCTGGTTGAGGCCTATCGTCGTGGCGACGATATCCACTCTCTCACCGCGCAGCAGGTCTTTGGCGTGCCCGCCGGCGAAATCAACGCTGAGCACCGCCGCCGCGCCAAGGCCGTCAACTTCGGCATCGTTTACGGCCTATCGGCTTTTGGCCTGTCGCAGCAGATCGGCATCGACCAGAAAGAGGCTAAGCGCTTCATCGAAGCCTACTTCGAGAAGTACGCCGGAGTGCGCCGCTTCATCGACCGCACGCTCGAGCAGGCGCGTGCCGCGCTGAGGGTCGCGACGCTTTTTGGTCGCATCCGTCCACTGCCGGACATGCTCAGCAAGAACTGGAACCTGCGCGGCTTCGCCGAGCGCACGGCCGTGAATACGCCGCTGCAAGGCACCGCGGCCGACCTCATTAAGCTGGCGATGATCCGCATCGACGACGAAATTCGCCGCCGCAACCTGCGCTCACGCATGCTCTTGCAGGTCCATGACGAGCTGGTTTTCGAAGCTCCCAAGGGCGAACTCGATACGATCAAGCCGCTCGTTATCGGGGAAATGGAAAAGGTCCACAAACTCAAGGTGCCCCTGAAGGTCGATTTAGGCGTCGGCCCCAACTGGCGGGACGTAGAATAG
>DASRAA010000296.1:0-11458 GCA_035638375.1 Binatia bacterium
ATTGCCAGGTATTGAGACGTTCGTATGCGACCTGGCTTTGTTGAGGCCGGCGCCGATCCGAAGGCCTTACAGGCACAAATGCGACACTCGCGAATCTCGACCACAATGGGTGTCTACTCGCAATTCGTTCCCGCTGCCCAGCGGCGTGCGGTTGCCCAGATGATTTACAAGCGGCCTTTGTCACAATCGCGTTCCATAACGTTGCGATTCAATTGATAGCTGCCGCTCTTGGCAACATCAGTTTGCGCCAGTCTCTCATCCACCATGACCACCCTACAGGCCGAAGCCGAAAGAGGCACCCGATCTCCCCAGCACTGCGTGATTCTCCGCTCAACCGCGAAGCGCCTAACTCTGGCCAGAGGCGACTCGCGGTGTTTTTGGGTACGAGACGAATGAACTCTACCCACTCAATCGTGGTTTCGATTTGGGAATTCGATGCCCTTTTTTTTTCCTCGTGGGAACGGAGCATCGCAACGGCACTAGACTGTCGCTAGAGCGAGCACCAAAATGCTACTTCCAAATGCATGAGGAGATACTATGTGTCGTCATCTTTTGTTTCTTCTGATCCTTACGGCTCTAACTTGTGTCGCTCAACCCGGAATGGGCAATGACTGCACCATTGCAGGTACGTGGTACGGAGGCAGCGTTGTTGCCTATCAAATGACCGTCACTCCTACAACTCCAGCGGGACACTACATCGTGATGGCCGAGCCCATGTATGTGAACCCGCAGGCCCCTCTCGCCGCAAAATACACTGGACAACTAATAAAGAAGGCTGACGTTTACGAAGGCAGTATCTTGTCGCTGAGCGGCGACAAATCGTTTATCAATTTACCCCCCGGTACGAACCCCAAGATGCCCGATCTCGAAGTCGGGTGGCAGACCATGAAACTGGTGGACTGCAACACAATCCAGAACACCATTCCGTTCTTTGGCATTTATTTCGGCGCAGGCATCTGGCAGCCCGGAACTCCGTGGACGGGCGTCCAGTGGGCAGCGGACGGGAAAGTTCCTCTCCGCGATGCCCCGGATATAGACCTGATTCCGATCCTCACAGGTGACGTGAAGCCGATCTTGGAGACTATCACCGGCTAACGACTACCATCAACCCCAATTTCCTGCATCACTGAGGCACCCGGAGCCCCTCCGTCGCAGATATTGCAGGCCCACCCTCCGCACGCGCATTGGTCGAGGGTGGGCTTCTTGTTCCTTCTGACGCGAGTGCATGCTAGCCATGGGCGCCTTCCAACCACAGCGTGCTGCGGTGTTTATTGTGCGACCCCTCGTGGAACGCTTTGACCCCAAGCTTCAAGATGGGTGTCGTAACCGGCTTTACTCTCGCGATGATCACAGTTGCAGACACAACGGAATTCGAGTGCATAGGTCAGAAGAATGGCGGCAAACTTCCGGAGGAGGTACCGTCAGAAGCAGATTTAAGAGACTGTATGGACCGCGACCAAAGTGCTCGTTGGGGTTTCGGAAAATTAAAATGGGACAGTTAAAGGAAGGTGTCGATATGTTCTACACCGATTTTCGGAACAAGGCTATCGATATAGAATTCGCACTAGCGTATCTGCGCGACCAGCTAGAAGCGGAATTGAAAGGACTGAGGCGTTCCGCGCGCCGTTAGTACAATTTAGCAGCCATTTGGCCCCGCAATTTCACCTTCTGCGGGCCTTTTTGTTGGCCGCGTGTTAGGCTTCCGCACATGCAATGTGTTTCCGGGTACAGACACGAGCAAAATGAAATACCCGATTATCCACGCGCTTCAGAAATACTTATTCAACCCGCCAATCAAGCTTGCGTTGGCGCTGGGCTTGCCGCTGCCGGGATATGCGTTGCTTGAAACTACGGGGCGCAAGAGCGGAAAGCGCCGCCGCACGCCAGTAGGCGATGGACACATCGGAAATCAGTTCTGGCTAGTGGCAGAACATGGCATGAAGGCTGGATACGTGCGCAATATGGAAAGCGATCCCCGCGTGCGATTGAGATTGCGCGACGGGCTGAGGACTCGTTGGCACACGGGTACTGCTCATCTGCTTAGGGACGATGATCCACGTGGGCGCCAACGCTGGCTGGCGAGTCAGCTGCCGAGCAGCACCGCGAATGCAAGGGCAGTGCGGCTTTTTGGAACAGAACTCCTTACCGTTCGGATTGATTTGGATGGCTGATGCACAATCTCACCTTCTAGCCACGCGGGACAAGTCTTCTTCAGACGCGGTCGAAGCCCTTACTTTCAGCACCTTGGCTGCCGAAGGAGAAAAGAGTCCGTGTCGCATCCGCTGCTGACCACCCTCGCGGACTGGCATCTTTACGTCGGCCTCGCCATCTCGGCTGCCGCCCTCGGCGGAGTTCTCGCGCTCAACCAAGCCATCTACAAACGCAGATGGAGCAAATATCCGACGGCTGCCGACTATGTCGCGGCGCATCCCAAATGTCTCAAAGACGGCAAGCCAGCTTGCTACCGATGTGGCGGAAAGCCTCTCCCGATTAGGGTTCGCGGCAAGGGCCGCGTGTTCCGTTGCTCGCATTGCGAAGACGCGACCTGAACGTCACCATTCCCCGAGGTCTTGGGAGTGCGGTGTCCCGCACAACAAAAGAAACGCGCACCCATTTTGTAGAGCCAGCCACTGGCGTTGCTGCTGCGCCAGTAATATGAAGAAAGGAATACCCGATAGGATAATCGTCAATCCGACGGATAACCGCACCGATCGCACCAGCTATAGATTGATAGAGAGTGCAAGAGCCGAAAACCGAAGAGTAGTGGGGTCCAGGGGTATCCCCAAACGAGAAACGGGCGAGGCAGCTCGGGTTCAGTATGTCTATGTCGCGACCTCCCCAGAATATGAAAAGGGTAAGGGGCCGGTGTGCCCAGAGCGCAGTTCTGGTCATTCGCCCGGCGCATTCGCATCGGAACACATCGGGATGCCGGATGGATTTGCAGCTCAGGGCGATAACAATGTGCCATCACTCAGTTGCTGTGGGCTGGAGGGAGCAGTCGTTGGGGCCCCGGGCTGTTGGGACAAAGGTCGTTTTGCCGGGGGCAACATTGAAGGTACCGCCGCAACCGGTCTTGGGAAACTGGAATTGGTGGTCGCCGCGAGCGAGCTTCACATGGATGGTCTGCCCTTCGATTGGGTAGTTCTTGCCGTCGATGGTGAAGCGCGGGGCACTGAAGCCGCTGGGGGCCAAGATGGCAACATCCAGACCGCTGGGTCGGAAAGCGAAGTAAGCAATTATCGCCGCTGCAAGCAGTACCAGTATGCCCATCAGGACAGCTTTCTTGGCGCCACTGCCGGCGGACGCCAGGGAAGAAACGGGAGCCGGCGGGTGCTGGGCGGACGGCGCAACTTCGGCGGCCGGGCGAGGCGGTTCGGGCGCGACGGCAACAAGTGCGGCAGGCTGAAGCGCGAGGAGGCGTGTCAGCTCCTGCACGCCGCCAGCGTAATCGGTGCGGAAATCGATGTACTGGAGGCGAGCGAGGCGGAAAGGAACGTCGCAATCACGGTAGAGCACGGGAATGATGTGTTTCTGCTTGCTGAGGGCGAAGCCGACTTCATCGCTGACATTTTCCGACGTAGCCGAGGCAGGCGAGAGGATGACTAACACGCGGAGCGAGTTTTCAAGGGCGTGAGAAACGGCATCATCCCAGTGAGTACCTGGCTCGATGTCGAGCTGGTCCATCCAGATTTGCGCGCCTGATGCTTTGAGATCAGAGGCGAGTTTCTTAGCAAACGCCCCGTCTTCGCGGCTGTAGCTGAAAAAGGCGGTGTGATTTTCTGATCCCATGAGTCCCCGGTCTATCGTTGACGCTTGCGGCGCAGAAGCGCTTTCAGGCGACATTGTACGACACGGGACGCGGAGTTTTCTTAACACGCCGGCGGCACCGAATTGCTAAATGCCGTCTCTTTGCCACTCGCAATTTCCCTTTCCTGCCAAGTGCGCCCTTGTCAGCTGTCTCATTTTGGGGATTCACTCCACCCGTGTCGGACGCTATCGCAGCGTGTCGAAGGGCACCACGAGCCCGAAGGCATAGGTGGCTCAGACCAGCATGAACACTAAGTCTCCATGTCATTTGCACTTCTTCGCTGTTGGTCCATCCTCATGCGGTTCATAATTCGCAACGAGGAGGCCAGCGGTTCGATCCCGCTCAGGTCCACCAATCAACATGGCTATGGTGGCCGCGCCGAGTGCGTGGTGGCCGGGGGCTGATATCGGAGATACCCTAGGCCTACCCGCATTTGGTGATCTACCGCATCGGGAATAGTGATGGTCAGACATAGGCCGAAGATTGCGTGTGCGGCGCCGAGCGAGTACAGGTCGCCGTAGCGCAGAAAGAGCGCGCAGGAAGCGATTCCCCAGAAGAAAGCCGCCGCCGTGAGCAGCGGATTGGGCAGGTGTGCCATGGAAAACAGAATTGCAGCAGCCAAGACCGCAGCACGCGCGCTCGGGAGAAGTCGGCGCAAACGAAGCAGGACGAAGTCTTGCAGGATGAACTGCTGCACAAACGACCAGATGATGTAGCCGGTGGTGTTACCTGGATTCTGCCGATAGCGGAATGGTATTTGCAGTGTACCGATGTAGGCTGCGAGCACAGCGGCTCCTCCAGCCAAAACGACCGCAGCGGCAATGATTCGCCAGCCCTGTTGCAAGCGGGAGATGCGTAATCCGTAAACCGTGCTGCTGCCGGGAAGCGACGTTGCAATTATCCAGCAGGCGGCGGCGAACATGAACGCACGTTGTATCGCGCCGGGAGTCCAGATGGCGAGTAAGATGAGCGAATAGCCGACTACCAACTCCGTGAGAACACGAGCCGGTGAGCGCTTGTGACGCAAGCCGTCAATCTCGAGATTTTCTGGGCAAGGCATCGTGAGTGTGTACAGTGGCTTCGGCGGCGTTCATAATAAGTCTTTTCAGTTCATCTTTGAATCTCGCAGGTGCAATTTGCGATCGCTTCTAAGGGTTGTCGCAACCTGTTTCACGCAGAGCTGCGCACGTACTTCTTTCTGCGGAAGTGCTTTGTTGGTCAGTCTGCTTGCTCTTCCTTTGCACTGCCAAAATCAGCAGGCGGTTGATGCATCCAGCACCTTGGTGAGCGGCATGGTATTGAGCAGCGTCACGCGCGAGCCACTCGGCCGGGCCATGGTGTATTCGCTCGATGAGCAATACGCCACGTTCACCGACGACCACGGGCGATTCGAGTTGAATTTGACGGCCCCGGTCACAGCGGCTGGGGCGAAAGTGCAGATTGTTTTGGACGTGAGAAAACCGGGGTTTCGTTCCCGCGGCAGCAATCTTATCCATGCTGGGCAAGACGATGTCACGCTGTGGCTGGTGCCGGAAGGAATCATTAGCGGAAGGGTGAAGTTTCCAAGCGACGAGCCGGGAGACCACGTGGATGTGCAACTGTATCATCGCGAGATTCGTGATGGAGTGGCTCAATGGCTGCCGGCTTCTCGCGATCGCACGCGAGTGGACGGCGAGTTTCGCTTTGCGGACTTGGTGGCGGGCGAGTACAAGGTCTTCACGCTAGAGAACATGGAACAGGGACAACCGGAGAGCGGTAGCAACGAGCCGCCGTGGGGTTTTCCGCCGCGATTCTTTCCCGCGGCGCGGGACTTCGGCAGCGCCGAGACGATTCACCTGCGCGCGGGCGAAACGTTCCTGGCGAACATTACTCTGGAGCGCCAGAGATACTACGATGTCAGAGTTCCGGTGGTCGGCATTGAGGAGGGTATGCCTCCAGGAATGAGAGTTTCTGTGTACGCGCAAGGCCACCGAGGTCCAGGATTTGAGCTGGGATTCAATCGCGCCCAACAGATGATTACGGGCATGCTGCCGAATGGAACGTACACGATTGAGGCGACGGGCTATGGCCCGCATGCAGCAACCGGATCGACGAGTATCACTGTCGCAAACAGGGCGGCAGTGGGATTGCCGCTGGCGATTGCGACCAATCCGTCGATCGAGATCACCATAGGGAAGGATCTGTCGGGTGCTGATTCCACAGCCAAGCAGGTCGCGGCGACGTCGAGTAGAGTCCCCGCGCAAGTATCTTTGCTGTCTGCCGAGGACGTTGATGGCGGGAGGGGTCGGGCCTATTACTCGCAAGGCAATCCTTTGATGTTGAATGCGGTCGAGCCGGGGCGCTATTGGGTAGCAGTACGTGCGTTCGGAGGTTATGCTGCGACGGTGGCATCGGACGGAAAGGATCTGCTGCGGGAGCCGCTAGTGGTGCCATATGGAGCGAGTGTTCCTCCGATTGAAGTTACATTGCGCTACGACACGGGCGAATTGGAGGCAGTGATCGAGGGCACGGAGGTGACCAGCGCCGGTTCTCCAGGAAACGTGATGGGGAGCGTCCCGAGGTCCCCTGGCAACGTGGTGATGGGGATCGTTACGAATCCTTCTGTGATCGCGGGAGGCAGCGGCAGGACAGACTCAATGATGCAGGGAGGACTGTCAGTGTATTGCATACCGCTGGACGGAAGCCACCTTTTGCCCGATTCGGGTCAAATGAACGTAATGAATGGGCAAACACGATGGAGCCAGCTTCCCCCAGGTGAGTATCGAGTGCTGGCGTTTACTTCGCCAAAGGATTTGGAGTATCGCAATCCCGTGGCTTTGAAGGCCTACGACTCGCAAGGACAGGTGGTGACGGTACTGCCGGGCCAGAAGGCGCAGGTGACGGTGCGCGTAATCAGGGACGAATGACGTGCGACAACGACGCAATCCTTTCTTCTGGCTGAACAGACTGCTAAAGTGTCCATCTGGCGATGGTCTTGTATCAGGGCCCGACTTCAAGCCTGCCCTGAGCCTCGCGAAGGGTGCCGATCAGGGCTCAAACTCGAATCTCAGCCAGGACTTTAGTGCGCGTGGCCGCCGCAAAGCCGCACGCCTTCAGCAGCTTTTCCAGACGGCGATCGTAATCCTTATCCTTCCCACGACTCTGGTTGTGCCTGCACTCGCCCAGGGCGGCTATCACATTGCAGGGAAGGCGGTGAATTCAGCGTCGGGCGCGGTGTTGGCGCAAGTGCACGTGACCATCGCCAGCGCGCAGGATCGCAACCAGAAGGCGACGGTGGTGACCGGAGCCGACGGGGCGTTTGCGTTCACGGGATTGCCGGCGGGGAAGTTCTCCCTGTCGGCCGCACGCCACGGTTTCATCGAGTCTTCTTACAACCAGCACGAGCGCTATTCAACGGCGATCGTGACTGGCGGCGACGCCGACTCCGAGCACCTCGTATTTCGCCTGGCCCCGCAAGCGGTGCTAAGCGGGCGGGTAATCGATGAGGCAGGAGACCCTGTACGCAATGCCAATGTTTCGCTCTTCCAGCAAGACCAGAGCCGTGGCGTCACGCTGGTGCGACATCAAACGAGGACCGACGATCGCGGCATGTACGAGTTCGACGATCTTGCGGCGGGGAACTATTTCGTCTCGGTCAATGCGCGGGCGTGGTATGCCTTGCGTCCACAGACCAGCCAAAATGGAGATGGGACTACCACCACGACGGAGGTGCCGGCTTCGTTCGACGTTACTTATCCGACCACCTTCTACGGCGACACTACCGATTCAAGCGATGCCACACCCATTCCTTTGCGGGGCGGCGAACGGCTGACTGCGGATATTCGCCTTTCCCCGGTGCAGGCCCTACGCATTCGCATCCGCATGCCCGAGGATCAAGGTCGCGGGGGCGATATGCCGCAGTTTCTACGCAAGACATTCGACTCGATGGAGAACGTGACTGGGGAAATTATGCAGAGTGGACGCAGCACTCCCGACGGAGGAAATGAAAGTGCGATGCGGATGCTCGGGTCGAATTATGTCGAACTGTCGGGAATTCCCGCAGGAAAGTACACTGTGTTTGTTCCGAATGGCAGCGGAGGAGCACGGGAAGGTGCGCTGGCGGATGTCGATCTGACGGAGGATGGGCAGGAACTCACGCCATCGTCGGGCGAGCCGGTGGGCAGCCTGAAGTTCAAGGTGCAGATCGCCGGCGAACCGCGTCTTCCGTCGCAGGTGTCGCTGGCTTTGCAGCGAGGCGACAAGACGATTGCGGTCGTGTCGCGCGTAAATGACAACGGCGAGTCGAAGTTCGTGCATGTTCCGCCGGGAAAATACACTCTCTTGGCTGCCAGCCCCAACGCCGACTATGCGGTTACCCATATCGTCATGGGCGGCACGCCAAGCCGTGGTCACACGCTTGAGCTTCCCGCGGGTTCGTCGATTGAAGGCACGGTCACGCTTGTCACCGGAAGCGGGCGCGTGGAAGGTTTCGCCAAGCGGGCAGGGAAGGGAGTTGCGGGCGCCATGGTCATGCTGGTCCCCAAAGACATCGAAGCCAACAGCGAGTGGCTGCGCCGCGACCAGAGCGATCTCGACGGCAGCTTCAGTCTTATCAACGTCATTCCGGGAGACTATGTCGTCGTCGCTATCGACGACGGGTGGGACCTGAACTGGTCACAGCCCGGCATAATGGCCCACTACCTGGAGCAGGGTCAAAAGGTCTCCGTAAGCGCGGGAGTCATCCAACTGAAGGAAGCAGCTGCAGTTCAGCCCAAATAGCTCGCGTTACGGCGTAGCTTTCTTCTGCTCGGGCATTCGCCGCGATTGTCCTTTCACTTTCACCATCACCGCCGTCCCAAGATCACCCTGGGCGGTGCACAAATTTCCTTCTGGCACGAAGTAAAAGTCCGTCGCCTTGCCTTGGACTTTCGCCTTGATGCACCGGCACGTGGGCTCTGTCGAGTTTGTTGGACCCGTGGGTCACGAGGTAGTGCTCGAGATTGACTGCGCGTAGGGCGGCTAGCGTGTTCGACTTCGTTTTCGCTCGAATCCACATGGCCGACAATGACGAGCGTTCCATTGGGAGGCTTGCAATTTCAGGGCAGGCTGGCCAAGCGTGTCCTTGCAAGCATTGTCCGCGCGCCAAGGCCGCTTGGGTCCTTTTCGAACGTGCACTCGCCCCAGTCGATCAGCTTGACGCAACCCGAGGGCAACGCCGGAACATAGACCGTCGAATCTGTGATGACAATCACCGAAGCGTGTTCAATGTATGCCGAATGCGCATCAATTAGGCGATTTCGGGGTGCTACGGTTTGTCCGTTACCCTAAACATCGCTCTCGCTGGCACTAACCCCCGCGACGGGGCTGAAAAATCAGGTTTGGTATGGGCGATGATGTAATTGGCGGCTAGTGACGATTCGGACCGTACGGTGCGTCCGCTTCTACAACTGAAACGGAGAGCGAATCTCCGTCGACCGCCTGAGCAAGACCTCGCCTTACCTTGTGCCATTCTTCATCAACGTCGGTCAGCAGTCGAGGGCTGTAGATGCCACGCTTAATGTAGTCGGCGCTGTGATCGAAACCCAACTCTTGTCCAATGATCTGATATAGGTCAACCCTGAGCGTCAATAGGCGATAATTCCAAGCGACGACAGCACCGTTGTCGTGCACGTCAAAGGGAGTCGAAGCCTGATCGAGCACGGCCTTCCACGCATTCCGAATCTTCTGGCTGTCCTTAAATACGAAGTCAATTGAATTTAGCGCCTGAAGATGCTCTGGCGAGTAGATGTTGTTTCGAGTGCGCATAAGCGTGTGATACAAGCCAGTGCGCAGCTTGTTCTTCTTCTTCTCTCGCAGAACGTGGAGAACGCGCTGTGCGAACAATGCAAGCACTGGGCCAGCAATAATCGCTGCCACGGTAATCCAGTCAAACCATCCACGATGAGAAGTGGGCATCGGTGAATTTCCCAAGCGAGAGTACCGCGACGATGCCCAGTCCACAATAGTAAAAAGGTGGAACGTTAGGGACAAAAAAAGCACCCGACCGAAGTCGAGTGCCTTTAGGCAGTGCAGACCTGACTTCAGCTTAGCAAGTGTGTCCGGTAACCCCTGAAGGTCGAACTCAGTTGTGTCGCCGGGGTCAGATGCATCACAACCGAACTCAACCATCATCTTCTTGGGTTTCGATAATGCAGCAATGATGGACGACGATGTGCCGGGAACAATCAGGGCAGTGTGGTTGTCAGCAATACCCCAGACTTCTGTGCGAGGTTTTTCGTCGTCATACTTCACGCGAATCCAACGTTCAGCTCCTTGGATGGGAAGGTGACCTCGAATATGACAATCGTGCCTACGACACACGGGTCGATTGACGCCTTCGCACACCGATCCGACCCAGTTGACTCGGACGCCGGAGAAGGGCTCGCAGAAGTGATTGCTAGGGCTCGCAAACGCGCTGCTGAATGTAATCGCAGTTGAACCTAAATCTGTGCCCACAGCTACGGTAGCCAGACACAACATGCAGGGCGATTAGAGGTCAGTTTTGTAAGGTTTTCTTACGCATTCCGCCAGGTACTCAGGCAGATTCCCGCTTATACTGTATCGACCCCTAGGGTTGTGGGAAACGGGTAGGGGCAGCAAATTCTCTGGCGCGTTCTATCCGTAGAGCGAGGGTGCAGCAAGATTTTTGTTTCCGCAAAATAGAAGTTTCCAAAAATCCGTGTCAGTTAGCTCAGCGGGCAGGGGGTTCTATCGGCACGATTTAACGGCTGGGTTGATTTGGCGGACAGTGACATGGTGCTGGCGATTCCGCAACGTCACGGCCGCCCCGTAGATCAGCATCTCCACGCAGAACACTTGGGTCATGGCCATAAACGTAATGGCTAGGGCGGTCGAGCGGCCCACCCGACCGAGATTAGACAGCGTGAACCAGGCCAGGGCGTAGCCCGCAGCCAGCGCCAGAAATAGGATGCCCGAGACGACGGAAAGCTTGGTTAGGGGCGGAAGCTCCGCAGCGGTCGTCTCGGATGCTGGGGGCGTCCGGCTATACCAGGCCGCGCACCAGACGCACAAAGCCAGGGCGCCTAGGATGGTGCTGGCGTCTTGCAGGAGCCCTGCCAATGGCATGGGGTGCCAGAAAGGCAGGGTGAAGTGGGTTTTGAGCAGCGGCCAATACGCTGCGGTGCGTGTATACGGATGCGTGCATTGGTCCCAGGCGAGATGCGTCAGAGCGCCCAATGCGACCCAGAACACGATCCTCCCGAACTGCCGCCAGCGCCAGAACGACAGAGGCGCCGTCTTGTTCTGGAGCCTCCGTTGCCAGCCGCTGGGCAAGAGTTCAATGGCCGGCCCCTTCACCACCCACTCGAACAACCACAGCACCAGAAGGGCAAGGGGCAGCGTAAACAGCAGCACATCAGGGAAGTGGTGACCGCTCCGATCCTTGTCTGAAAGAAAAACGAAATATTGCAGGTCAGGCGCGAAAGTTCCGATCACCAGTGCAGGCCAGATTGGTTTGAACCGGCGAAACGGCAGCGAAGCGGCGGCGTGAGAAAGCGTGAAGGGCATGCGCAATCGGTAAAAAGCTATAGCGATATCTTAAACGACAGGCGAACTACCCAGCTAGAAACGGATTTGTTTCCCGCTCTTCTCCGATTGTGGTAAGCGGTCCGT
>DASRAA010000297.1:0-30247 GCA_035638375.1 Binatia bacterium
ACTCTGGGTCGTCTACCCTAAAGGCCGTAAGGAAATCACCGAGATGCAGGTTCTTCAGGCAGGCCGCGAGGCCGGGCTTTACGATGTCAAAGTCGTCAGCTACTCGCCAACGCATACGGCTTTGAAGTTCGTCCGTCCAAAGAACAAAAGGTAAGACTGAGTCAAAGAAAAGCCTACCGTGACCCGCACAGCGAGCCGATAGGCGTATGGCTTACGATGTGGGCACCCATCCTTGTCCACGTTTGGCAAAAGGGCTTCTGGTAGCCAGCAAGCTGCGCCTCATACAACTACGAACTGACGACTGCCCCCTGAGGAACGATAACTGACTACGCCTTCTTCGCTCTCACATCCACTTCCCGCAAACGCGCCGCCTTGCCGCGCAGTCCGCGCAGATAATACAGCTTGGCGCGACGCACATGCGCCGACCGGACCACTTCAATCTTGTCGATCACCTTCGAGTTCAGCGGAAAAATGCGCTCCACGCCGTGCCCGAAGCTCATCTTGCGCACCACGAAGCTGGCTTGCGCGCCACTTGACTTCGAAATGACCAGCCCCTCAAACACCTGCAGGCGCTCCTTATCGCCTTCTTTGATCTTCACGTGCACGCGAACGGTGTCGCCCGCCTTGAACTCCGGCAAGTCGGTACGGCGGGCCTTAGCTAGCATACGGTCAATAATCGGTGAATTCGACATATCCTTCTTCTTCCTTCCAATCTGGGCGCCCCACCCTTATCGCCCTCTGTTAGGGATAGGGTGGGACCCTCATCTCTTCTTCGTGTCCAACAACTGACAGTTCTACTCGTGTTTGCGGGCATAATCGCCCGCTCCCATAAAGTGCAGCGATACGTAGGGCTCACTACCCACTACCCAACTATCGTGGCCCGGCGGAATATAAAACACGTCTCCCGCCTTCATCTCAATCACTCGACCGTCATCCATGGCGGCAGTGGCACAGCCAGAAACCACCATGCCCACGTGTTCCACCTGACAGCTCTTCGTGCCCGTTGCCCTGCCCACGTGCTCTGACCACTTCCAGCCAGGCTCATAGGTGGCGCGACCAATTGTCATCCCGCCAATCTCGACAATCTCGAACTTCCCCTTCTCGAAGACCCGGGTCTCGTCCGGATTTTCAAACCGCTTTAGGATCACGTTCATCATCGTCTCGACCTAAGCTGGTGCGGGGTGCCACGCCCTTATCGCCCTCTATTGGCGATGGCGTGGGATACTTCAATCTCTTCCAAAATCTTCCGGTCTTCCTTACTCAACTCCGCCTCTCTTAACAAGTCCGGGCGGTTTGCCAAAGTCTTCTCCAGCGCCTTGTGTCTTCTCCAGCGCCGGATCTCGTCGTGGTTCCCGTTCAACAAGACTTCGGGAACGGTCATCCCACGAAACTCCGCCGGACGCGTGTAATGTGGATAATCAAGCAATCCGCCCGACCCGCAGGTTGACGACGGCGGCTCGCTCTCGTTTCCGACCGGTGGCTCGGCGGCATGCGTGGTGAACGACTCCTGCTGCGCTGACGCCGCATTGCCTAGCGCTCCGGGCACCAGCCGCGCCACCGTATCCACAATAATCGCCGCGCCGAGTTCTCCGCCACTCAGCACGAAATCGCCAATCGAAATCTCACGATCGGCCAGGTGCTCGCTCACGCGCTCATCCACGCCCTCGTACCGCCCACAAATCAGCACCGCGCGGGCACGGTTCGCCAACTCCCGCGCCACGCTCTGCGTGAACATCCGTCCTTGCGGCGAAAGCAGAATCACGGTCTCCCGCGCATCTTCGCGCAACCTTTCCTCGCGCGACGAAATCTTCATCGCTTCCAGGCACTCGAAGATCGGTTCCGGCTTCAGAACCATCCCCCCGCCGCCGCCAAAAGGACGGTCATCCACGGTGCGATGGCGATCGTGCGTGAATGCCCGCAGATCATGTATCACAATCTCAATGAGCCCTGCCTCGCGCGCCCTGCGCACAATGCCGTAATCCAGCGGCCCGCGAAAAAAGTGCGGAAAAATCGTCAGAATTTCGAACTTCATTCCGGCCACCCCAAGGCGCCGAGCGACGGGGAAATTCTACTTGTGCCGTCTGTGGCGTTCGTCTGCTCCGCGGACTTCCTCCGCCTCCACTTTCTGACGCTCTTTCTCCTCTTCACTCAGCGGAGACTGCAGCTCCAGCAGACCTTCCGGTAACTCCATCTCAATCCGCCGCGCCGCCAGGTCTAGCTCCCGCAAGAACTCGTCGGCGTACGGCACCAAAAGCTCTTTTCCGTCGGGCTCGCCGTTCTTTCGGCGAACCACTAACAGCGGAGCCTCTCCCGCTCCAAACTGCACGTCCGCAACTGTGCCGATCAGCGATCCACGATCTACTACCGTGCATCCGACCAGGTCGCTTACATATGCCGCGCCGCTTTCCAACTCCGTCCGCTGCTCCGCCGGAATCTGCAACTCCATCCCGGCTAGCTGCTCGGCGTCGCTGATGCTCTCCACTCCGACGAACTTCAGAATCACCTTTCCCTTGTGAAACCAATGTTCCTCAAGCTGCAACTCACGCCGGCTACCGTCGGTCGCAAGTCCCAAGAACTCTTCGCGTTCGGCAAAGCGCTCGGGAAAGCTGGTATGCAATTCCGCGGCGACTTCGCCGCGCCGCCCCTGCGGCCCCAGGACCCGCGCAATGGTGACATACGCGTCTATTCCACAATCTCCAACTGGTAGCGCTTGCGCGTCTTCAGCGCCGCCGCATTCATGATCGTCCGCAGGCTGCGCGCCATGCGCCCCTGCCGCCCGATGATCTTGCCGACTTCATCTTCAGCCACCACCAGCTCTACCACGATATGGTCGCCTTCGTTGAAGGCTTCCGCCTCCACCTCGTCGGCTTTCTCCACCAGCGCCTTCGCCAAATGCGCCATGAGCGCGGGAATGTCCGCGTTCGTCGCCATCGATACGATCTCCTTGTCGCCGATACGCAGCTACGCCGCGCTGCTCGCTTCCGGTGTCGGCGCAGTTGCTGGCGCCTTTTCCAGCAGCTTCTTCACCCGGTCCGACAACTGGGCGCCCTTGCGGGTCCAGTAATCAATGCGCTCACGCTTCAGCTCAACGCTGGCGGGATTGGTGCGCGGGTTATACGTGCCCACCACTTCCACCGAGCGGCCATCGCGGGCGCGATCCTTTTCGATCACGACGACACGATAATACGGTTGCTTACGCGCTCCACGGCGCGACAGACGAATCATTAACACAGGGTGTGTTTCCTTTCCTGCAATTTGGCTCCGGGCACAACTCGGACCGGAAAAGCTTCGCCTCAGGGCACCACTTTAGTCGTGCCTTTTAGCTCTGCGTGCTCTGTCTGAACTTAGTCTCAGGAAGCCGTTTCCGGCACAGCATTTTCCTAGGCGAGACGGGCGTGCCAGTGATTTCTCACTCCACACCCCAAACCCAAGCCAGTCGGCACAGGTTGGACCCTCGCTGCTGAGGGCAAAACTATTATCGCGGAATCCCCGTGAACCTGCAAGGCCAACCGAGACTCACAGTCAAGTGAGCGACCACATCATTCCGCTACACTCGAAGCTATGAAACCCAACCCAAGCAGCTGAGTGTCCTGGCCAGCAACGCGGACGAACCGAAGAAGTTCAACCGAATCATCGTCACTGACGAACGCAGCATGGTCGCGCTCTCAAGCCCGCCGCTAAGTAACCCACTCTGCCGATCGGGCGCCCTGAAGCGGTTACGCTTACGATTTAGGAGGATCGTGCTTGCTCAGCCCGGGAACGTTCTTCGGTAACTTCGGCGTCAATTTAGGAAACACAAATTCCTGCAAGATGTTTACGCCTGCCGATGTCCCAATCCCGATAAGTGTATTCGTCAGCACCGTATCGAAACCGTGTTGGCTTCCTTCGGGATAATAGAGATTCGAGATCGCTCCGCTGACCAGGGCGCCCCCGATCCCCGAGTAATCCGGCTGCCACCGGCCGTTATCGCCCTTCGTGATCACCGATCGCGAGATGGCGTACAGAATCCGCGACTTCACTGTGCCAGTGCCCTTGTAAAAATATCGGGGGTCCTGTTTCAGAATCGAAGGCAAAATAGCGCTGCTGACATAGGTGCCAATAAAGAAGTCGCCATAAGCCGCACCGAAGCGTCGCCCATAACCTGCCGCGCCTTGTCCGTACTCTGGAAAAGCGTTGTCTGCCTGCTCACCGCCCGCAATCAACCCGGCGATCACAAACGATGTCGGATCAATCACCTGCCTCCATGCCAACGCGAACTTCTGCTTGGTGGTCATAGGAGCGGCGTCCTGGACGTAGCTCGTGTAAAAGTTCGGGATTACCGCCAGGATTCGTTGCTGCTCCTGGTCCCTGATCTGTTCGGTCGCTATCTGTTCGGTGGTCAGATGAACACTCACATCAGTGACCACCGGCGCCAACTCGAGTGTGACCGCCGGAACCAAGTAGCCTTCAGTCGTGGGCAGTGTCCCGCTCACTGCTTTCGTCTTAAAGCCTGGAAGCTCAATGCTGAGTTCGAAGTTTCCCGGAGCGACATCGGTAAAGGAAAAGTGGCCATCCTGCGCGGTCTTAGTCGCTTGGATCGCCGTAGTCGGCTGGCGGGTCAGCTTGACTTCGGCCCCGGGAACGGGTGTCCCGGTCACATCCGTTACTGCTCCGCTGATGCTTCCAGGTGCCAGAACACTAGGTACTTGCTCGCTTGCATTGGCAGAAGTTGTGCCGGAGGACGGCCTATCCACCTGCGCAAATCCCCAAGAGGCCCCTAGTGAAAGACCGCAAATCAGGCCGGTGCCGAGTAAAGTAACTCGAAAGGAACGGTTCGGGTTCTTCTGGCACAAAGTCGCAACCATCTGTAGGTCTTTCTCCCCCAGGAAACCAAAGTTCCAATAATCTTGATGATTCGCTGGAGCGTCGCGTTGTCGCTCAGACTAGCACAAAGGGAGTTGGAATCTGGCGATGTGACGCAAAATTGATCTGCAACTAAGGTATCTTACCTACCAAACTGATTTTGTAGCCGTACCATCAACCGAGCTTCTTTAAGCATTTTCCAAATTCTTGCCATATTCTCTGTAAGCCAAAATTCATCCTGGGTCGATTGAACTCAATCGCTTTCCGAACTTCCCACGTCCAACTCTCGTATCTGCGGAGGGGGTTGGACCATGCAAACTCTGGGTCAAGATATCGCCTACGCTCTCCGCCAAATGCGACGCTCGCCCATCTTCACACTCACCGCCTTGTTGACGCTCGCTCTGGGCATCGGAGCCACCACCGCCATCTTCTCTCTTATCCACACCGTCATGCTCAAGTCGCTGCCGGTAGTCGATCCGTCCAGTCTCTACCGCATCGGCGACGGCCAGGACTGCTGCGTCGAAGGCAGTCCCCAGGGCAACTGGGGCATGTTCTCCTATCCCTTCTACCAGCGCATAAAAGCTTCCACTCCCGAGTTCTCCGAAGTTGCCGCCTTTCAAGCCGGCCCACAAGACTTAGCCGCCCGCCGCGGTGAAACCGATCGCATCGCCAAGCCCCTACGCACAGAGATGGTCAGCGGCAACTACTTCTCCACCTTTGGTATTGGTGCATTTGCCGGACGCACGATTCTTCCCGCCGACGACCAGCCTTCCGCGCCGCCCGTTGCCATGTTGAGCTACCGGGCCTGGCAGCAACAGTACGGGTCCGACCCATCGATTGTCGGTTCGATCATGGTTCTCAATGGCCATCCCTTCACCGTCGTCGGCATTACGCCTCCCGGATTCTTTGGTGAAACCCTACGCAGCAACCCGCCGCAAATCTTTGTTCCGCTATACGCCGAGCCGCTCCTCCACGGCGAACACTCTTTTCTGCCTCATTTCCAGGCGTGGTTGCGCGTCGTCGGCCGCCTTCGTCCCGGAGCGTCCACCAACGAGTTACCCGGGCGCCTCACAAATGATCTCCGCCTGTGGCTCGTAAATGATAGCGGCATGCCCGCCGAGTGGATGTCGGGCATAAAGGCCAATCTACCGAAGCAGGTGATCAAGATCGTCCCCGCTGGGATTGGCGTCGGCATTATGAAGGAGAACTACGGCGACAGCCTACGGATTCTGCTTGCTGTTTGTTCACTCGTACTTTTGATTGCGTGCGCTAACATCGCCAACCTGCTGCTGGCTCGCGGTGCTTCGCGCCGCGCACAAACATCGGTGCGGATGGCCCTTGGCGCATCACGCAACCGGCTGGTACGCCAATCGCTCACCGAAAGCATCGCGCTGTCCATCCTCGGCGGAATCCTGGGTCTGGCAGTGGCGTATGGCGGCGTGAAAGCGGTCGTCGCGCTCACGTTTCATAACGCTCGCTACGTTCCAATTGATGCAACTCCGTCAATACCGGTCCTCGCCTTCGCATTCGCCGTGTCGCTTCTCACCGGAGCGCTCTTCGGGGTCGCCCCCGCGTGGCTGACTTCGCATGCCGATCCTGCCGAAGCGTTGCGTGGCGTGAATCGCAGCACTCGCGACCGCTCTTCGTTCTCCCAGAAAGCCCTTGTTGTGGTGCAGGCAACTTTGTCTGTTGTTCTGCTCGCCGGAGCCGGATTGCTGACCCGTAGCCTCCTCAAGATGCAGCACCAGGACTTCGGGTACGAGGTCAATAACCGCATCGTCCTCAGCTTTACTGCCCCTTGGTCGACATATCCCCAGGGCAGGCTCGATGCCATGTATCGTGAGCTGCAGGATCGTCTGTCGCACATTGCGGGCGTTGAGAGCGCGGCCCTGGCGCTCTACGCACCCTTGCAGGACAACTGGGGCGAAATCGTCATTCGCCAGGGTCATGGGATGCCCGCCGGCATGAGCGAGGATACAGGATCGTCATGGGATCACGTCACCCCGAGTTACTTCGAGACGTTGGGCCAGCCAATCATTCGCGGTAGAGGCATCAGCGAGTCCGATACTATTTCGACACAAAATGTCGCGGTCGTCGATGAGGCCTTTGTTCGCAAGTTCTTCAAGCCCGGCGAGGAACCGCTGGGCGCGCACTTCGGCCTCGATCTCCCCCAGTACAGCTCGACCTTTGAAATTGTCGGCATCATTAAGGAGGCCAACTATACAGATCCGACCGGTCACTGGAGACGCCCGCTGTTCTTCCTGCCGCTGGCGCAACGCGTTCACTATGACGAACGCCTGATGCAGAGCCTTGACGATGCCTCCCACTTCATCGAGGGCGCAGTGCTCAAAGTCCATGGCAAGATTGAGGGGCTCGAGTCGCAGGTTCGCCACACTCTCAGCGACGTCGATCCCAACCTGACTCTCCTCGACATCCGAACCATGCAGGACCAGGTGGATGCCGAGCTCGACCAGCAGCGCGCGGTAGCGCAACTGACCGGACTGTTCGGCATCCTCGCGCTAATCCTGGCTGCTGTGGGACTCTACGGCGTGACCGCTTACGCAGTCGAGCGGCGCACCAGCGAGATCGGGGTGCGCATGGCCCTTGGGGCTGACCGCAGCAACGTCATCAAGCTGGTTTTGCGTGGGGCCTTTCTTCAGATTCTGATAGGTCTCTTCATCGGCATTCCAGTTACCATCGCCTGCTCGCGGCTGATAGCGAATCAGCTCTACCATGTGAAAGGCTGGGACCCCCTAGTGCTGGGTGGCGCGATTTTTGCGCTCGCCACCTGCGCATTTTTCGCCAGCATCATCCCAGCTCGCCGAGCTGCCTCAATCAATCCGGTAGATGCTTTGCGAACGGAATAGAAGAGATTTTCTATTGGGTGCCCCCAGGTTCGCGCCCTGATTTTGGGCGCTAACCCGGGATTGACCACACTGAAAGACCTAGCCCCGCCAGAACCTGCGTGCCAGCGCCAGAATACCTCCGCCCACCAGCATTAGCGTTCCCGGCTCCGGCACTGCAGCCGGCACGAATACCAAGCCGTGCGGGCTTTGCCCCACAAAGATCGGTGTCACCAGCCCGGTATTCATATTGACCCAGCCGAAATCATGCCCTATATCGACAAACGTCATGTTCGGCGATAATCCGCTCACGTTGATCTTGTAAACCGTGTTGGCTTTGGTATCGGTGAAGAGAAAGTATCCCTGCTTCGCCTTACCGTTAAAGGCTGAGTCGTCCACCTTGCCGTCAACCCCAAACAGGTTCAGGAACGACACGGATTGACTAGCAGCTCCTGCGTTATGAATGAAGACCAGTTGCCGGTCAGCTTCACCCGTCAGCACCAGATCTCCGTTCGGCCGCAATATCAGCGAATCCGAATCCGTAATGGTATCGGTCGCGGTCTTTCCGGTCGCCAGATTCACTCCTGTAAACTGCGAGTTCAGTATCCCGGAAACCTGCAACGGGCTGCTGACTCCTGACGTCAGCTTTAACACGATCGCGTCAGTGTTCGACGCCGGATTGGTTTCGCTCAGGAACGTGTTTCCATTTGTGAACACCGCGTCGTCGAATCCGCGGTTGGCGACATTCGTGTATGAGTTGCCGTAGGTTAACAAGCTCATTGTGCTGCTGCCTGCCTTGAGCAACGTCAGGGTTGAATTGCCATCGTTATTCTGCAGCGCCCATGTCATGCCCGTGGGATCGAGCCGCAGGCCGTCAACATTTCCTGCAATCGTCCATGTTTGCTGCACTACGGCGGTTGGCGAATAGCGTACAACCGTGCTTGCGCCGAACGCGCCTGTCGAATCTGCGCCGTTCTGGAAGGCGACCCATACCGAACCCCCTCCGTAGAAAATCGAGTCCGGGGAGTACCGAGTTGCGCGCTTCCCATGGCAAAGACTTGTGCCGCCGAGAAGGTCGGACTGGCATTTAGGTTAAGTGTTAGCAACGGAGCAAAGGCAGCTAACGCCAAAAGTCTGGCGCCTAGGCGGGCCACGTTCAGCATCTTGCCTCCTGAATCAAATCTTCGTGATTTGGTTGGGCCAGAACTCAAGCCATTCTGGCCTCGACTGTAGGCTCGACACCGGCGCCGCGGGTAAACGTCGGTTTAATTTTTTGATAATTTCTTCCTGGCGGACGCAATTTCGGTACTTTTCCGCCCGGGTGTCGCCGCTCCGCCTTCCTCTCGCGTGGGCCTTCCGCTGAGCCCTCCGTGGGGTGGCTTATCTCCTTCGGTTGGCGATAGGGTGAACGAAGAGAATCTACTGCTTCCCGCAATAGCACTGCCGATAGTCTTCCACGCTCAATCCTTCCACTGCGCAATACAATGCTCGTACCACTGGCTTCTCGCCCTGCGAAGCAGGCCCGGAAACGGCATACAAATTCAGCCATTTTTCGCGCACTGCCTCAATTCCTACTACACTGTCGTACAGACGAGACAGACTGGAGGCATCCAACTCCGGTACCTTCCATTGCTTGGTGAAAATGTACTCTCGTTTCCATCGCCCTGGCTTCCTCCGGCTCGCCTCCGGCAGATTCGTCAGATAGTAGGTCGACTGGTCCGTCAGTATGCCATCGTTGGAGTATGTGGCCACTCGAAACCCCGGGTTCTGCTCATACACCGGCGAAATCGCAGGCGCCATCAGCAGAAAGGGCCGCTCCCCATCCGTCGAGGCAAACAGCCGAAAGTCGTCTGAATGCGTATGCGCCGCTAGCACGGCGGTCACTGTCGAATGATACTTTCCGAGCAACGCATCGAACTGCTCGGTCCACTGTGGGGCCCACATCGGCACAATCGACTGCGCGCACCTGTCGATGTTGGGTGATCTGTTAGCCGCCTCCAGCTTCTCCCGATTCATGGCTGTCGCATAGCCGTCGATTCCCGGCGGAATGTGAAACATGAGCCAGACTCTCTCGTGCGCCTCCGCCGCGGCCGCCAGCTGCTGCTCCAGCCATCGCATCAAGTCCTCCGGCGCAGTCGTCGGCACTGGCGCGCATCCCTGGCGCGAGCTGAGCGCAATGTACTTCTGCGACCAGAAAATGCTGTTCAGTGACAGCAGCCGGGTACCCTTCACGGTTGGATGCGGCACATTGAAACTCCCCAACACAGTCCAGGATTTCGTGAAATCCTCGTTCCCTCCTGCCAAATCCCGCGCCACCCATTCGACATCGTGGAGGAACGCTCCGTTTGCCTCAATGCTATAGTTTCCGCAGTCGTTATCGTTGTTGCCGGGAGTTATGAATATCTTCGTCTTGGGAAACTTGCGCTGCAATTCCAGCGCGAGAAACTGCACCGTCTTCACCACAAACTCCCGATAGCGCTGCTGGTCTTCATCGTGGGTTGCAGCGCGAAACATGCGCGGAAAATCGTGCGCCAGCAAGTCTCCGGTGGCGATCACGAACGAGGGATGAGGATCGCTCTTCGGAAACTGCTCCAGCGCCGACTTCAGCAGCCACCAGTTCGTGTCCGACTTGTATTGGCTGAACCTGCCGGGCGAAGTGCGATCGAGCACTGACTCCCACTTGGCCGCATCGACGCTCTCCAACTCGCGAACCAGCTTCGCATCGGCCGCGGGATTGAAGTGGATATCCGAGATCCACAGGAACTGCAACTCGGGCGAACCTCCAAACACCGGAGCAACTGCCACAAGAAGGGTCAGAGCCACAAGAAGACAAAACCTCCCACCCCCAATCGGGATACCAGCCCGGTCCACACCTCGGCCCCCGACGACTTTCCACAGTCGCATTTCTCGCCTCTCCTCGCGCCCGCTGATTATAGATAGCGGTAGCTGTAGCGGGGGTGAGAGGGCAGCAACACTGGTGACCGGCGGAGACACCGCTTGAAGTGATTGTTGGCATTGCCAGAGAAACCGCTGGCGTTGAAAGGCACCGAGCCTGAAACTGCCGACTCAATTCTGCTCGATCGAGGACAGCATCCGATCTTGGTGGATGTGCTTACCCGGCGAGTACTGGAAAGGCATCAAGCGGCCACTAAGAGCGCGAAGTAGGTTCGCGAACTAAGTGGAATCGTCGCTGCGAGAAGAACAGTGCATCGCGGGCAGTGCATGTCGGGGTGCGCCGATCCTGCGTCCACCGTCAGCCATGAGCTCCCCACCGCGAACCCAACAGGCGCCGATTTTTAACCAGATGCACGGCCTATTCGTGCAGCTAGGAAAACATTACTGCGCACAGGAAAATTCAAATTGCGAAGCGTGTCCGCTAGGCTCGATGTTGCAGCGCCCGGTGCCATTACACCAATTGCGCCGGGGAAGAATCGAAAAGAAGGGCCGAAGCAAGGGTATAATAAGCGCTGCCCCAAGAAACTGAAACTCCAACAAAGTCACTGGGTTAGTATTTTTGGTAACTCGTCGGGCTTCCGTTCGAAATGCCAGCTGTCGCCCCTCCAAATCGCTTGGCAAAAAAGCGCAGCAGCACGCCCGCGATTGTAGGGTTATCGATCGCGATTTTCTTGCTGTTCGCGGTCATCTTCGCCCAGGCAACCTTCAAGCTCTCGTTTCTGCAACCTGACACCAGCGAAGAGACCCTGATTTTTGCTGCGCTGTCGGCGTTCATTTTCCTCCTATTCGTCGCCTTGACATTCGTGCTGTTACGCACCCTGTTGCGTCTGTATGTGGAGCGTCGCAGCGGGGTGATGGGATCGCGGCTGCGCAGCCGCATGGTGATGGGCGCGCTATTGTTGTCGTTGGGGCCGGTCATTTTTCTGTTCCTGTTTTCCTACGGATTGATGAACCGCTCGATTGAGAAGTGGTTTTCCCGCCCGGTGGAGGAGGTGCAATACCAGACAGGTGTTGTGGCGTCTCTGCTGAGCGACTACGCGGGTGATAATGCGCGGGTCGAGGCGGAACGGATTGCTGCCACTGCGGAGGCGCAGAAATCGTTTGAGACGGGAAATTTCACGCTGGTGCTCGACGAGTTCCGCCGCAGCGAGGTGAGCCTTCAAAAAGGATTTGCCTTCGCGTTGGACGACGGGATCGCCGGAGCCAGTTTTCGTGCTCCGCAACCTTGGCCCCTGTTGCGCGATCATCTGCCGCTGAATCAACCGGCGGGGTCAAAGCCCTCACCTTTTGAGATTTTCGGGAAGACGTACGTGCTGGGGCGCGCGGCTGTGGGATCACGCGGACAAATCCTGGTGGCAATGCCGTTGCCGCAGAATTATTCAGCCGTCCTGCGCGACATTGAACAGTCGCAGCAGCAGTACGAGGAGTTGCGCAAGCAGCGACGACGGTTGCGGCGCACCTATCTGGGGTACCTCTTACTGCTAACCGTGGGGGTGCTGTTTGCATCGACTTGGCTGGCGCTCTACCTGTCGAAGATGGTCACGCGGCCTTTACTGGCGCTGGCGGAGGCGACGCAGGAGATTTCACGCGGGCGACTCGACTATCGCGTGGACGTGCAGGCGGACAGCGAGATCGGGCAACTGGTGGACTCGTTCAACCGCATGGCGGCGGATTTGGAAGCAAGCCGGGCAAACATCGAGGCGTCGCGTGCCGATCTGGCCGACGTTAACGTGCAAGTGGAACAGCGTAACCGCCATATTGAAACGATTCTGGAAAGCATTCCCACCGGTGTGTTGTCGCTCGACGCTGCGCATCGTGTCGTCCATATGAATGGCGCCGTGCTGCGCCTGCTGCGGCTGGACACTTCCAATGGCGGGGCAGAGCACACCCTCGGGGAATTGTTTCCGGAAGAATTCAAGGCCGACCTGGAACATCTGCTGCGTAAGTCCGATCGCATGGGCATGACAGCAAGTCAGATGGAAATTGTGACACCGCGGGTGAGTCTGAGCGTGGCGGTGACAGTGGCCTCGTTGGATGCCCCGGCCCAAAGCCAGCCGGCCGACAGAGAACCGATGGGATACGTGGTGGTCATCGAAGACATCACCGACCTGCTGCGGGCGCAGAAACAGACAGCATGGAGCGAAGTAGCACGCAGGGTGGCGCACGAGATCAAGAATCCGCTCACGCCGATTGCGCTTTCGGCTGAGCGCATACGGCGACATCTGGAACGGGGCGCGACTCCCGATGAACCATCGCTGAAGATCATTCGCAATTGCGCAGAGACCATCGGATCGTCGGTACAGACGGTGCGCATGCTGGTCGACGAGTTTTCGACACTGGCACGTTTCCCAACGTCGCGACCAGTTGCTTCGGATATCAATCAGATTGTCAACAGCGCGCTGTCGATGTTTGACGGACGGCTCAGCGGGATTCGGTTACAGAAGCTGCTGGCGACTGACCTGCCGCTGGTGCAGGCCGATCCAGAAGCGATCAAACGAGCGATCGCCAATCTGGTGGATAACGCCGCCGAGGCGTTGCAGCAGGCGATGGTGAAACAGGTGGTCATCTCGACTGCGCTGGCAGCACCGCGCGACATGGTCGAAATCACCGTGGCGGATACGGGTCATGGCGTGACACCTGCCGTAAAAGAGAAGCTTTTCCTGCCTTACTTCTCGACGAAGAAGCGCGGCACCGGGCTGGGACTGGCGATCGTGAGCCGGATCATCGAGGACCATGGTGGCACGATTCGCGTAGAGGAGAATTCTCCCATTGGCACGCGGTTTATCGTAGAGTTACCTGTAGCGTCTTCGGGAGAGGCCGACGCCACGCCGGTGCAACATGCATACCGTCCTGATCGTGGATGATGAGTCGGAGATACGCCGCTCGCTGCAAGGCGTGTTGGAAGACGAAGGATACAAGACGCTGCTCGCCGAAAGCGCCGAGGATTGCCTAGCGACCTTGAGCCGCAAGCCGGTAGACGTGGTTCTGTTGGACATTTGGCTACCAGGAATTGACGGCCTGGAGGCGCTGGAGCGCATCGTTGCCATGGAGGACCCACCGGAGATCATCATGATCTCCGGCCATGGCAACATCGAGACCGCGGTGCGCGCGACCAAGCGAGGCGCGTTCGACTTCCTGGAAAAACCGCTATCGATCGATCGCACCCTGATCGTGTTGAAGAACGCGATCGACACCAAGCACCTGCGGAGTGAGAACCTCGAATACAAGAAACAGTTTCAGGCCCGAAGCATCATCGTGGGCGACAGCATTCCCATGAAGGCGCTACGCCAGCAGATTTCGCTGATGGCGCCGACGAATGGACGTGTGTTGATCTACGGCGAATCCGGCACGGGCAAGGAGTTGGCGGCGCGCGCGATTCATACGCAAAGTCTGCGCAAGGACGAGATGTTCGTGGAAGTCAATTGTGCGGCAATCCCGGAAGACCTCATCGAAAGCGAATTGTTCGGGCATCGAGCGGGATCGTTTCCGGGTGCGGCGTCAGACAAGGAAGGAAAGTTTCAGAAAGCCGATCGCGGGACTTTGTTCCTGGACGAAGTCGGCGACATGAGCCTGAAGACGCAGTCGAAGGTGCTGCGAACGCTGGATGAGGGGCGGTTCGCTCCCGTCGGTGAGGACGAAGCGATCACAGTGGATGCGCGGGTGATTGCGGCAACGAATAAGGACCTGGAAGATGAGATTTCCAGAGGTAATTTTCGCGAGGATTTGTTTTATCGACTGAATGTGATTCCGTTTTACGTGCCTCCGCTACGGGAGCGAAAAGAAGACATTCGGCTGCTGGCGAAGCATTTTTTGCGCGAGTTTTCCCAGACTTACAACCGGCGTTCGAAGGAGATGACCGACGACGCTCTGGATGCGTTGATGCGCTATACGTGGCCGGGAAATGTTCGCGAGTTGCGCAACTTGATTGAGCGAATGGTGATCATGAACCCGACGCTGGCGAAGCTGGAGCGCAAACACCTGCCCAGCTTGATCTATCGCGACGGAGGACGGCGAAACTTGGGAGAGTTTTCCAGCTTGCACGAAGCACGGGCATCGTATGAGCGGGACTATATCCTGAAAAAGTTGGACGAGAACCAGGGCAACGTTGCCCGCACGGCGGAAGTGCTAGGGCTGGAGCGCAGCCACATGTATCGCAAGATGAAGACGCTAGGGATTGCGGTGAAGGAAAGTGGCTAGCAACAAGTAACTGGCAATGAGCCAGTGCCAATTGTTAACGGCTAAGCGTTAGCTGCTACCTGCTCAGTGCTTCACCTATGACTTCTTCCCGGATTTGTGGGAAGCTGAGAGGTTTTCCAACTGGCGGCGCCAGTCCATTTCTTCCACGAAAGCACGGGAGTCGCGCCAGCCGGGCTGCACTTTCACGAATAGTTCCAGGAAGACCTTGGTGCCTAATAGGCGCTCGATCTGCTGGCGCGCGTGGGTGCCGATCCGCTTCAGGTTGGCCCCCTGTTTGCCAATAAGGATGGCTTTCTGTCCTTCGCGCTCACAGTAAATTGTCGCGAAGATCTTGACGAGCTTGGGGCTTTCTTCATAGCTGTCGATGATAACGGCGGTGGCGTGCGGAACTTCCTGCGAAGTGAATTGCAGCACCTGCTCACGAATCAATTCAGCAACCAGAAAGCGCTCTGGCTGATCAGTAATCTGGTCGGGCGGAAAATAGAGTGGGCCGTCGGGAAGTGCTTTGAGGATGGCATCGAGCAGCACGTCGAGCCCATTTTTCTTGAGGGCGGAAATGGGGACGACTTCAGCGAAGTCGTGCAGTTCGCGATAATGGGCGATCAAGGGAAGCAGCTTGTCTTTCTGCAAGGCATCGATTTTGTTGAGCAGCAGGAAGCAGGGCAGTTTGGTGCGTTTGGCAACGTCCAGGACGAATTCGTCGCCGGCGCCGAACTTTTCCGTAGCATCGACGATGAGAAGCAGGAGGTCGCAGCCTTCCAGGGCAGCGTAGACCTCTTTCATCATCCGCCGATTGAGTGAATTGATGGGCTTGTGAATTCCCGGAGTATCGATCACGACGATTTGCGCGGCATCCCGCTTCCCTTTTTTGTCGACATTCACGATTCCCTGGATGCGGTTGCGCGTAGTCTGTGGCTTACGTGTGACAATAGCCAGTTTCTCGCCCACGAGCGCATTCAGCAGGGTGGATTTGCCGGCATTGGGACGGCCGATGATAGAGACAAAGCCTGAGCGAAAGGCCATCAGGCGCTTACCTGCTTGGGGGTCTCAACCGGGTGCAGACTGACGCGGACCCGCTCGACACGGCGATCGGTGGCTTCCAGAACCTCAAAGCGCAAGCCATCTTCCTCGAAGACTTCGCCGGCAGCAGGAATGTGGCCAGCCAGTTCGCTGACCAGACCGGCAATCGTCGTTGCCTCATGGTCGTCGGAGTGGACTCCACCCAACAACTTGTTGAGCAGGTCGAGATCGGTGTTGCCGTTGAAGATATAGGATGTGTCGCTTTCTTTGACGACATCCGGCTTTTCATGCTCGTCGCGGATTTCGCCTACGATCTCTTCGACAAGGTCTTCAATGGTAACCAGTCCGGCGACGCTGCCATATTCGTCAACGATGACGGCGAGACGAATGTTCTGTTGCTGCATCTCGCGCAACAGGTCGCTGCTCATTTTGGTTTCCGGGACGAAATAGACGTCCTTCTTCATGAGGTCTGCGACTGTGGTCGTGGCGGCTTCGGCGTCCGGTATCTGCAACAGGTCTTTGGAGTACATGATGCCGACGATGTGATCGATGCTGCCGTCGTAGACCGGAATACGCGAATAGGGCGATTGATTGATCATCTCTGTAAAGGCAGCAATGGTCATATTGACTGGAACGGCGATAATTTCGGGTCGCGGCGTCATGACCTCGCGCACCGTCTTGTCTCCGAACTCGACCACCGATTGAATCAAATCACGGTCGCTCTCCTCAAGAATTCCTTCTTCCCGACCGGCCTCAATCAAAGCATCGACAGCTTCCGAAGGATGTTCCGCCTCCTCCGGGGCATGTTCCCGCGTGAGCGATGCGACGGACAGAGCGAAGCCAAGAATGGTCGTGACCGGCATGGCTAGGTAGATCAGCACACGAAGAACGTAGATGAACTTCGCCAGCCACTCCCCTTTGGTGCGCACGAAAAAGATGTGTGGCAGCAGGCGATTGAAAATGACAATGATGAAGATCAGGCTTACTGCCGCCTGTACCAGGTCAAGCCCTACCCAGCGGTTTTCGGTGAACAGAAGATAGCCGATCAGTATGCCAATCGAAGCCACGCAAATCTGCGCTAAAACCGCCATGGAGAGCGATGCACGCTCGGAAGTGAAGCCAAGGCGCGGCTCGACCATCCGCTCATAGGCCTCTATGTTTTCCTGAAACTCACGGGACAGGAACTTGCCCATCTCGTGGTACAGGCGATCGACATACGACACCAGGGTCAGCAACGCCAAGAGCAACAACAGCAAAAGGAAGAGCGGAATGCTCATGATCGCCGCTCCCGGTTTTTACGAGTTCCGCCTGCAGATTCTTGGCTACGCTGGATAAGTCCAACCGGCAGCTTCAACTGCATCCGCAACGCAGCTTCCTTCGCCTCCATCTCGCCGTCGTCGATCTCATGATCGTAGCCAGCAAGGTGCAACATTCCGTGCAAGATGAGGATCTTTACTTCCGTATCCATCGAGTGGCCAAGCTGGTCGGCATTAGCGGCAGCAATTTCCAGCGAAATTGCGATGTCCCCTGCAACATACGGGACAGCAGACGGAAAGGTCAGAACGTCCGTCGGTCTGTTCTTTCTGCGGAAGCGCCAGTTCAGCGACTGTATCTCTCGGTTCGAGGTAATGCAGATGTTTACATCACCTTTAATCCCCAGGGCGCGCTGCATGCGGGTGGCAAAGCGGCTCAAACTCTCAGCGCTGGTGGCTTTCGATTGTGTTCTTGTCTGTCTCACTTCGCTCAATGAACGAATGGGAGGGCTTATAGCCCTCCCAGAGTATGGTAGCAAGGACTTATTCGGAAACGCGATTCCCCGGGTTGAATTCGCTGACCGGCGGAACTTCAGCGAGAGACGCTTCGCGGTCGGCCACAACCGTATTGCCATTGGTCGTACGTGCCAGCAGGAAGCTGTTGCCGGCCTTCAAATCGAACGACAGCTGCTCATTGCGCCCCTTATAGTCTTCATAGGCCCGGACGATCCGCTGCACCAGGTGGTGACGCACCACATCGCCTTCGTCGAAGCGGCAGAAGCGAATGCCCTCGACATCTTTCAACACATCCATGGCCTCGAGCAGACCGCTGCGGCTGGCGTTGGGTAGGTCGATTTGGGTGATGTCGCCGGTAATTACTGCCTTAGAGTTGAAACCCAGACGCGTGACGAACATCTTCATCTGCTCGGAGGTGGTGTTCTGGGCTTCATCGAGGATGACGAACGCGTCGTTGAGCGTGCGGCCACGCATGAAAGCGATGGGCGCAATCTCGATCACGTTCTTCTCGAGATAGCGATCCACCTTGTCGGGATCCAGCATGTCGTACAGTGCATCGTAGAGAGGGCGCAGGTAGGGATCGACCTTTTCCTGCAAGGTTCCAGGCAGGAAGCCAAGCCGCTCACCAGCTTCGACAGCGGGCCGAGCCAGCACGATGCGGTTCACCCGCTTCGACACCAGAGCGGAGATTGCCATGGCCACAGCCAGATAGGTTTTGCCGGTTCCCGCCGGGCCAATGCCGAAGACCATGTCATTCTTTTCGATGGCTTCGAGATAGCGCCGCTGGTTGATGCTCTTGGGCTGGACAGTGCGCTTGCCGAACGAACGTTGCTTGCCCGCCTCAGCCAAGCTGCGCAGGGTGGCAGTGCTGTCGGATGCCAGCATTTTCAGCATGGTTCCCAAGTCGCCATTGATAAACGAGTGCCCATGGCGCAACAGATGCTGATAATCGGCAAAAACCTGCTGAGTGCGCGCAACGTCAGCGTCGGCACCTTCGATTTCGATGGAGTCGGAGCGCATGGCGATCGTGACGTTGAGGCCGTTTTCGAGCTGTCGCAGGTTTTCGTCGCGGGTTCCAAACAGGGTTTCGATGTTGGGGCTGATCTCGATTTGGGTCTTCATCTAGGGTCGGTACTTTGCCTCCTGGGGCCGGGTGCAATCATGCGTGACTGGACATTCCATCGACAAGCGGATGGGAAATTTGCTGCACAGGAATTTCGGGATCGGAAGAGGAGGAGCGTCCGAATTGTTCGCCGTAGCGAAAATACCGCTCATTGCTGGTTAGCGTACCCCCGAAATAGCAGAGAGTCAAACCCATCGCCTCCCGAGGCCTTAACGGGGATGATTCACGCCTCCGGCTACCCAGTTGTATAGATGCTTGGCATGATTAAAAGAAGCCTAGCGACACGATTTTGTACATCACGACGTTGGCCAGGAAGAAAAGGGAGAAGGCGCGCAAACACCAAAGCTCCCTGGGCAATTTGCAGGGCACGAAGAAAATCCTGTAAAATCAAGCATTCGGCTCACGTCGAGATTTCCATCTGAAGGAATACTGCATAGTATGGCGAACCATTTTTCCGCGCTGAAGCGTGCCCGTCAAACCGAGAAGAAGACGGCGGCTAATCGCGCCAATAAGTCACGTCTGCGCAGCGCCTTACGTTCGATGCGCGAGGCTATTGCGAAGGGGGATAAGGACGCTGCGAAATCGGCCTTGAGCGCTGCCGCGTCGGCAGTGGATAAGGGAGTGCAGAAGGGCGTCCTGCACAAGAACACCGCCAGCCGCTACAAAGCCCGTCTTAATGCACGCGTAAGGGCAATATCGAGCAAGTAAGCTTTTCGTTATCAGAGACTTAAAGGCGGATCATAGAGTCCGCCTTTAATTTTGTCGGTCGCCTAGGAAGGATGCAGGTCGCGGCGCACCAGGAAGGCGTCGACGAAGTATCCCAAGCCCAAAGCTAATGGGATGGCTCCGAAGGAAGCGGCAATCCATACATCGGGATCAACCATCCGCCCTATGATCCCGAAGGTGATGATGAAGCCAAGCGCCCCTGCCGTGAAGAGGATTCCGTACCGGCGTGAGCGGGCGGCCTGCGAAAGCTCTGGCTCCATCGCTACATTGACGCCACGCGCCAGTGCAGCTATGCGTTCTTCCGTACGCAGTTTCCGAACGCGGTAAAAGGTATACATCGCGGCAATCGGAATGCCGAGCGACATAATAATTGCCACAAGAGGAATCAGATCTCCTTCCACGGTGGTGCTCCTTCTCCGGCACAATACGCCCGTGCCAGTGCTCTGTCGGCTTCCACAGTTTGGTACGCGAACAGAGCCTGGCTTGTTCCGTTGAGTCTGTCGAGCTAATTCAAGAGAAAGGGGGAAACGTCTCTCCTCCCTTTTTGGGACAGGCACCGTAATTTAGCTGCTTGTGGGTGGTTTCCAACGCAGCACGGGCTTGCGAGCAGCAGCAGTTTCGTCAAGGCGCGAGAGTCGCGTGCGGTAAGGTGCGCCAGTCACCACCTCGGGCGAGGTCTCGGCCTCTTCCGCAATGCTCTTCATCGCATCGATGAACTGGTCGAGCTCTTCCTTCGACTCACTCTCGGTAGGTTCGATCATCAGCGCGCCCGGCACCACGAGCGGGAAGCTCACGGTGTAGGGGTGAAAGCCGTAATCGATGAGACGTTTGGCGATGTCTCCGGTGCGAACCCCCTTTTTGGTCTGCTGCTTGTCGCTAAAGACGACTTCGTGCATTGTCGGCGTGCTGTAAGGCAGTTCGTACAGACCTTCCAGATGCTTGCGGATATAGTTCGCGTTTAGCACTGCGTCTTCGGTGGTTTGGCGAAGACCTTCGGGCCCGTTGGCCATGAGATAGGCCAGCGCACGCACAAACATGCCGAAGTTGCCGTAGAACATACGCACCCGCCCGATGGAATGCGGGCGGTCGTAGTCGAATCCGAGCGTGCCATTGGGCTTAGCCACGATGATTGGAGTTGGTAAGAACGGTTCCAGAATCTTCTTACAAGCCACAGGACCGGAGCCGGGACCGCCGCCGCCGTGCGGAGTCGAAAAGGTCTTGTGCAGATTGAGGTGCATGACGTCGGCGCCGAAATCGCCGGGACGAACCTTCCCCACCAGCGCGTTCATGTTGGCTCCGTCCATGTAGAGCAGGGCGCCTTTGGCGTGCAGGACGTCAGCAATTTTGTGGATCTCCTGCTCGAAGACCCCCAGTGTATTGGGATTGGTAAGCATCAGCGCGGCGACGTCGTCGTTAACTTGGGCTTCGAGCGAGGCGATGTCGACCATGCCGGCGGCGTTGGATTTCAAGTTCTCAACGGCGTAACCGCACATGGCAGCGGTGGCGGGATTGGTACCGTGGGCCGAGTCGGGCACGAGAATCTTCTTTCGCGGATTACCCAGCGATTCGAGATAAGCGCGAACGAGGAGGATACCCGTAAGCTCGCCATGCGCACCGGCAGCGGGCTGGAGGGTGATGACGTCCATGCCGGTGATTTCGATGAGCTGCTCGCTGAGCATCTTTATGATGCGCAGCGCTCCCTGCGAGATCTTCTCGGGCTGATAAGGATGAGCTTCGGCCAATCCGCCCAGGCGCGCCACGTACTCGTTGACGCGGGCGTTGTACTTCATGGTGCACGAGCCCAGGGGATACATGCCGTGATCGACGGCGTAGTTCCAAGTGGAGAGGCGTGTGAAGTGGCGGATAATCTCGATTTCGCTGACTTCGGGCATGTGGCCGAGATCTTCGCGGGCAGCATCGCCCAGGAGCGCACCGGGATCGACCTCGGGGACATCGAGCGGGGGCAGCTTGTAGGCTTTCTTTCCGGGAGAGCACTTTTCGAAGATCAGGCCTTCGTTCTGGCTGATGTGCGTGGAGGCTTTCTCGATTTTGCTTTTCATCGCGCCACCTCCTGTGCTGCCTCAACTCTGCTTGCAGCGGCTTCCAGTTCGGATGCGGCGGCGTCGATCGACTCGCGCGAGGTAGTTTCGGTGCAGCACCAGAGCGATGCGTTACTCAACTCGGGATAGAACTTCTTCAACGGGAAGCCACCGACGATCTTCTGCTCCAAAAGGCGATCGTTGACCGCCTTGGGCTCGACTTCAGTCCGGATGACAAATTCGTTGAAAAATGGAGCGCTCTCGAAGGGCAGCGTTGCACCGCTCTTCCTGAATTGCTGGGCCGCGTAATGTGCCTTGGCCAGGTTCTGATAGGCTAACTCTTTCAGCCCCTGTTTGCCGTAGATGGTCATGAAGATATTGCACATCAGCGCGACCAGTGCCTGGTTGGTGCAGATGTTGGAAGTCGCTTTCTCGCGGCGGATGTGCTGCTCGCGCGTTGCAAGCGTCAGAACGAAACCGCGCTTGCCGTTGCGATCGACGGTTTCACCGGCGAGGCGCCCAGGCATCTGGCGAACGAACTTCTGGCGCGTGGCCATAACACCACAGTAGGGCCCACCGAATCCTATAGGCACGCCGAACGACTGTGCTTCCATGCTGACAATGTCGGCTTCCGCAGGAGGGTTCACGATGCCCAGTGAGACAGCTTCGGCAATTGAAACCACCAGCAACGCGCCTTTCTTGTGGACGACATCAGCGATAGCGGCAATGTCTTCGATGGTGCCAAAGAAGTTGGGTGATTGGACCAGCACGCCGGCGGTTTTGTTGTCCACGGCTTTGTCGAGGGCTTCGAGATCGACGCGGCCATTCTTGCCATAGGGCACAGTGGCCAGCGGCATACCCTGATGCCGCGCGTACGTAGCGATCACCTGCCGATACTCGGGGTGCACCGTGCTAGCGATGACGGATTTATGGCGCCCGGTGACGCGCACGGCCATCATCAGCCCCTCGGCAGCGCCGGTCGAGCCGTCGTACATGGAGGCGTTGGCTACGTCCATGCCAGTGAGCTCGCAGATCATGGTCTGGAACTCGAAGATGGCCTGCAGCGTGCCCTGGGAAATCTCCGGCTGATAGGGCGTGTAGGCGGTGAAGAACTCACCGCGCGAGACCAGGGAATCGATCACCACCGGCCGGTAATGGGAATACGCACCGGCGCCAAGGAATGACGCGTAGCCCTGGCCGTTCTCGGCGGCGCGGTCGCGAAAAAACTCGACGATTTCGCTCTCCGCGTACGAGCGCGGAATGTCGAGGTCACGCGTAAGGCGATATTCGGCAGGAATGGCGGCGAACAGGTCGTCCATCGACGTGGCGCCGATGTCGCGGAGCATGGCCTCACGGTCAGCTTGGGATTTTGGTAGATAGCGCATGGATATGACCTTAGATGAAACTTAACAGCGCGCGACGCATCAGGGCGCCGTGCGACCCTGGTGGCTGAGCAGAGGAAGACGCAACGCTCTAGTGACCGCCTTCCTCGGCAGCGAACTTCTCGTAATCAGCCGCGGAGAGCAACTTGCCTATCTCTGAAAGGTCCTTCAACGTAACCTTGATCATCCACGCCGCATGAGCATCTTTGTTCACATCTTCCGGCGAAGCACTCAGGGCCTCGTTGACTTCCGTAACCGTGCCTGAGATGGGAGCATATAAATCGGACACGGCCTTCACTGATTCGACCGAGCCGAACGTCTGTCCAGCTGTGATTTCCGCACCTACTTTCGGCAGCTCGACAAACACGATATCGCCCAGGGAATTCTGCGCGTAGTCGGTGATGCCGATGGTGCCGGTATTGCCGTCCACCCTCAGCCACTCGTGTTCTTTGGTGTACTTCAAATCTGCGGGATAAGCCATTTTAAGACCACCTCAAAACTGGGGAGAACCAGCAAAAGACTGGAATGATGCACTCTCATTATGAACTACGATTGCTTTTTCGGATTCTTCGGACGCTTGTAAAACGGTGTCGGAACTACCTTGCACTTTACCGATTGATTGCGGCACTCGACCGTCACCTCCGTATCAAGCCCGGCAAAGTCCAGAGGAACGTAGGCCAGAGCGATGTTCTTTTTCAGAAACGGTGCAGGCGAGCCGCTGGTAACGTAGCCTATCTCGTTCGAGCTGAGATCACTAACCTTGTATCCGTCGCGCGGAATGCCGCGCTCGATCGATTCGAGCCCCACAAGCATGCGTTTGATTCCAGAAGTTTTTGTGTCCTGCAAGGCCTGTCGCCCGATGAAGTCGTCCTTCTCCATCTTCAAAAAACGGTCGAGGCGCGCCTCCCAGACGTTGATGGATTCGGAAATCTCATGTCCATAAAGCGACAAAGCGCCCTCCAGCCGCAGCGTATTGCGAGCGCCAAGACCGCATGGCAGAATGCCGAATTCTTCACCGGCCCGCATCACTTCCTTCCAGACACGCGCGCTGGTCGTTTCATCACTGGGGACATAGATCTCGAAGCCGTCTTCTGCGGTGTATCCCGTACGGGCAATCAGAGTATTCGGCAGATCGCAAACTCTGCCATAAGTGAACCAATAGAACTTCACCTCGGACACGTCGGTGCCGGTTAACTTCTGGAGCGTTGAGGCCGCTTTGGGTCCTTGGATCGCAATTTGGGTGTACTTATCGCTCAGATGTTCAACCGTGCACTGAAATGCCTTCGTGTTCTCTCGAACCCAGTTAACGTCCTTTTCTCGTGTGCCGGCATTGATCACCAGGAGATAGTCGTGCTCTGACATCTTATGCACGATGACGTCGTCCACAAACGTTCCTTCGGGATAGAGCATCGCGGAGTATTGACACTGACCTGTAGCCAGCTTTGAGGCGTCGTTCATGGTGATGTGCTGGACCGCGGCTAAAGCCTCAGATCCATGCACGCGAATGTCGCCCATGTGGCTGACATCAAAGGCTCCTACTCCGGTCCGGACGGCCAGATGCTCCTTCACCAAACCGCCATATTTGGGATACTCAACAGGCATGTCCCAGCCGCTAAAATCGACCATCTTCGCCCCAAGCTGGCGATGAGTGGCATTCAGGGCTGTCTTGCGAATCGCCGGGGAAGACTGGGTTTCGGCTGGCAAAATCGTTTCCTTCGGCACACGATCGGCGAGAATCTGGATGGTGTAACAAAGTACGGTAACACGCACATTTTCATGCGGTCAACGACACGACGGAGCTTTACTACGACGTTTTATGTATGGCCAAACCAAACCTACGTGGGGTACAACTCAAGCAAGCAGTTACTCCGAATGGCTGCTTTATTCCGCCTTTGTTTTGGGGTTAGGGGCGGGTCGAAATTATGACTGCTCCTTCGCTGTTGCAATGTGAAACAGAATCCGACCCGGTGACGAGGATGGAATTGGCGCGGTCAAAAACGGTTCTTTGCGTAGATGATGAAAAAATCGGCCTGCGTGTGCGCAAAATCATGCTGGAGAGCCGCGGGTTTAAGGTGCTTACGGCTAGCGACGGTGCCGAGGGACTGAAGCTGTTCGAACAGAACGATGTAGATGTGGTCGTTCTAGACTACTTCATGCCCGAACTGAATGGGGGAGAAGTCGCCACCGAGATGCGCCGCCGGCGTCCCGGGGTACCCATCGTTTTCCTGTCCGCTTATTTTTCCCTGCCCAGCGAAGCTTTGGAAGTAGCCGACGCTTTTATCACCAAGGGCGACCCGCCCGACGTGCTCATCGAAAAAATTCAAAACCTCCTGTAGAGCTGGCCGGTCCCCCTGCCGAAAAGCAAAAGGGACGCAAGTTCTGCGCCCCTTGTTGAGAAGTCTTCCTGAAAGCTAGCGACCGAAGTATTTCGCGTTACGCTCGGTGTACTCTTTCCACTTCTCCGGCAGGTCATCCAGTGCGAAGATCGCAGAGACCGGACAGACCGGCACACATGCGCCGCAATCGATGCATTCAACCGGGTCGATATACAGCATCTCCTCGGCTGAGAATTTGTCGCTGTCCTTTTTGGGATGGATGCAATCCACCGGACAGGCATCGACACAGGCGGTGTCCTTTGTGTTGATACACGGTTCTGCAATTACGTAGGTCATAAAGCAAGATCTCCGGACGATTGTGTGGCTCGACGCTTATGGGTCGGTATAGTTCGATATTATCAAAAAACCCCGCAGTTTTGTTGAGACTTGCAGCTGCGCCAACCGCCCGTCGTCCGTGGCCGGAGGCACAGCATCAGACACCCTCCGCCGGCAAAAATGCCCGCGCGGAGGACTACTCCGTGCAGAACATTACGGTCAGGAGGAGTCGGTCAGCTATCAGTCACCAGCTCATTCAACCACAAGTTTCGGCGTGCTCGCGCACTGTGGACGGCTGGTACTCCGTGATGTAACCCGCGACGGCGCTGGCTGCCACCGTAAGTGGGCTTGCGAGGTACATAAGCCCAGGCCCGCTGCGACCTGGAAAATTGCGATTCTGGGCGCTGATGACAACCTGTTCGGGCCTGGTTGAGACCCCAGGTCCGGCATTGATACAAGCCCCGCAACTGGGCTCGATGACATGCGCTCCAGCTTTTTCGAACACCTCAAGATAGCCTTTGCGAACGCAATACTCACGCGTCTGTTGCGAGCCGAACTGGATGTAGAACTTGCACGAATCCGCCACCCGCTTTCCGTGCTGCAATGCCTCGCGTAGCACCTGCGCGTACATGTCCATGTCCTCATTCTTGCCGGCTGTGCAGGTGCCGCCATAGGCGATTTCCACCGGAACTGGAGTGTTCAGCTCGCGCACGAACTTTCCATTACCTGGGTCTCCAGGAGTCGCTACCATGGGGTAGATGTCCGCAGCGTTGAGCTCGATGATGTGCGCGTAGTCAGCGTTGGGATCGCTTTGTAGTCCCTCTATCAGGGTCTCGGCTTCCTTGCGGTTCATGCCGCGCCGCTCCACCAGAAACTCCACAACCTTCTGATCGGGCACAACAATGCCGGTGAATCCACCGATCTCGGCTGCCATGTTGGTCATGGTGGCCCGCTCGTCCACGCCAAGCGCTTCGATCGCCTCGCCCGAATACTCGATCACTTTCGCCAGCGCCTTGCCGTGGCGAATGTAGTCCATGGCGAGCAGCTTGAGGATGAAGTCTTTCGCCGTAACATTGTCACGACGTTGGCCGCGAATGACCACCTGCACCGATTCCGGCACTTTCACCCGAACGTCGCGTGTGAACCAGGAGTTGAACACGTCAGTGGTACCGATTCCGAAAGCCAGGCAGCCCACTGCTCCCGCGTGCGGTGTGTGCGAGTCCGACCCTACATTCAACTGCCCGGGTAGGGCATAAGTCTCGGTAATGATGGAGTGGCAAATCCCTTCCGAGCCTTTGCGATCGACCAACTCACCATGCAGGCGGATGCCGCGCGACTTGGCGAAGTCCGCCTGCTTCAGCTTCAACTGGGTTGCCAGGTCGAGCAGTCCCATCTTCCTCTTTTCTTCCGATAGTACTTCGTCGAGGAAGGTGAGGTGGTCGCGGAAGAAGAGAATGCTGGCGGCATCATTAACCGGCTCGTCCTTGCCCAGATAGTGCTCATAAAAGATGGCGGCCATGGGCGTGACGTATTCGTGACTGAAACGAAGATCGGTGCGCGCGAATCCAGTGTCGCCAGGCTTTACCGCTTCCACACCGATTTTTCCGCTGGCTTCTACCATGTGGCGGGCAATTATCTTTTCCCCGATGGTCATGGGGCGAGGCTTGGTGTCAATCGGCGGCAAGAATACCTTCCGTTGCAGCCGCGCGACATTAAACGGAAACAACCCGCCGTACTTGATCACTTGGCGGGTGATCTCATCTTCGCCTTCGGTAAACTGGCTAAGCGGAATTTCCTCACCGCGACGGATCTTGTCAATGAGCTTGAAGTCCGTTGAGGTCAAAACACCCAGGTTCTGGCAATTCTGTTTGTAGATGCGCTCGATGTTATCGGCAATCACCAGCTTGATGCCGGCCGACATCTCCGCGTAAGGAGACTGTTCCCTGCTCGATCCCTTTCCGCGCCGCTTGCCGCTCACCGACGCCACAAATCCGCCACGCTTTACGTCGCCGCGCTTGATCGGCGTTTCGTTGCCGCATTTCAATCCTGTGTAAGGAAACTCACCCAAGGTTTCGTCGAAAAAGAAGCAGATATGCGCCGGGGTGATCTCGTCGGTAGAGATGTCGTCGCGTAGTTTAGGATTGCGCTCCGGGTGCTGCGTGTCCCATGCTAGGTCGGCACCTGCCAGTTGGCGCTTGATCAGCTGAGGATCTTCGGTGAGAAAAAGAATGCGTCCCTGCAATTTGACCTGGTCGGGACACTGAGAAATTTCGCGGTTCAAAATCGATTGCTTCACGCTGAGATTTTAGCGCAGAAGAAGCCGGAAAGAGGTCGGGGCACTACTCGTGCATAGGTTGCGGGCCCTTCTTCACCTGATCCACTACCTGCAAAGCGATGCGGTTCATGATCTGTGAAACGGTTTCGATTTCCCCGGTTCCCTGCGTGGAAAAGGGCGCGCCGCTTACCACGCCACCATTTTTAACCAGCTGATAGTTGACCGTGGCGCGGTACTCTGGGTCCAGGGCTTGCCCTTCTGCGCTATGGCTGGTCCACTGCGAGTTAGGATTTGTCTCGATCGTCCCAGGCTGTCGCTGATAAGGGTCAGCACCGGTTCGGAGCTCAGTCAGGCGGGTGTAAACCACGTACTGGCACTTCTTCTGCTCCGCTTCTTGCGCAGCTTCCTCATCGGTTGACGCATTGAGCGCCACCGCTTGCACTTTGAGGTGCGTCTTCTTGTCCGGCTTTATCTGATTGATGGCCGTGATCAGGCGGGCTTGTGCTAAATTGCCGGGAACGGAGCGGGCGGCGTAGTTCTGCATAACGGCCACACCAACGTAAACGGTATTTTCCTGTGCCATGCTGAGCGCAGAGACCAGCAGAACCAGACAAACGACGATACGTTGAACCGGCATGCAGAACCTCCCCTGGAGATTAACCCTACTTAGGCAATTTAGGTGCGGCCTCTGGCGTATTCGACGGGGGAAGGCAGGGGATCCAAGTCGCGTCCGGCAAAGATCTCGCGGAATTCCTCGACGACTTCGTCGTGGATCAGGCCGTTCGACGCCAGCACTTCCCTGCTGTCGAGTCGGAAGGGGGTTCCGTCGAAGCGCGTCACCTTGCCGCCGGCTTCCTGCACAATCAGCACACCCGCAGCGGTGTCCCAGGGATTCAGATTGAATTCCCAGAAACCGTCGTAGCGCCCGGCCGCAACGTTGGCAAGATCGAGCGCCGCCGAACCCGCGCGCCGTACCCCGTGCGAGCGCAACGTAATCTGGTGGTAGAAGTAGATATTCGGATTCTTGTGGCGCTTGTGACTAGGAAAACCGGTGCCCAGAATCGCCTCCGCCAATCGCGTGGTCTGGGAAACATCGATGGCCCTGCCGTTGAGTGTCGCTCCAGAACCGCGCTCGGCCGAGAACATCTCGTCGCGCGTGGGATCGTAGAGCACTCCGACTTCCAGTTCGTCATCCTGACGTGCTAAGGCTATGGAAACGCAAAATACCGGATAACCGTGCGCGAAGTTCGTAGTGCCATCGAGAGGGTCTACAAACCACCTGAATTCCGCACCGGTGTGGCTGCGCGTTCCCTCCTCGCCCACGATGCCATGCTCCGGCCACTTCTCCCGTAACCGCTCCACGATCAGCTTCTCGGAGGCGCGATCGGCGGCGGTCACCAAATCCACTTCGCCCTTGTACTCGATTTTGATATGGCGATCGAAGTAGCTCATCAGCAGCGCACCAGCCTCGCGGGCAATGTGCTCCAACTCGGGCAGGTAGCGACTCATCGCTTGACTGCCTTTCGAGCATCTTCGGCGATGTAGGCGATTTCGTGCTTGAAGATAAAGAGGTTGGGCGCTCCTTCGCGCGTCAGGCGGACCATGCGGCGGTCGTAGTATTCAATCCAACCGCGAACAATTTCGCCATCCATGAGCTTGATCATAACCGGCGTCTGTTTTTCGCCCAATGCTTTTAAATAGGCGGCTTCCTGGTGAGTGTCATCTGGCGGAGGAGTCTTGACCTTGTGCACATTAGAAGGATGGTTGCCAGCGCTCTTGAATGCCATGCCTCGATTCTACACGCCGCGAACACGAGGCCTCGTTACGCTTGCGTCTTCTTGTACTGATCAAAGGCGGCGAGGAAGCGATCGATGTCTTTCTTCTGCAAGTAATACGGAGTGGAGAGGCGCAGCTTGGAAGGTTCACCACCGCGAATACGAATCTTTTGCGTCTTCCACATCCAGTCTTCGAGTTTCATACGCTGGATAGGCGGAACGTTTACCGTCACGATCGCGCAGCGCATGGTGGGATCAGAAGAAGTCCACGACTCGGCGCCACGCTGCATCATCTGCGCGAGCGTGTAGTCGGCGAGTTGGCGGTGGCGCTTCTCGATTTTGTCCATGCCAATCTCGTTGGCCATCTGAATCGATGCGCGCAGTCCCATGAGTGAAGGGACATTCGAAGAGCCAATGCGCTGGAAGCGCTCGGCGCGGATGGATTTGTCATCCCATCCCGCGGTTGTGACTGTGCTCCATACCTGGTCAATTACTTCGTCGCGGACGTACAGAAAGCCCGATCCTTTCGGCGCCTGCAACCATTTGTGGGGACTGGCCGAGTACATGTCACAGCCGAGTTCATGCACATTGAGTGGCATCATGCCGGGAACGTGCGCGCCATCAACCGCAGACAGAATTCCTTTCGAACG
>DASRAA010000298.1:0-4085 GCA_035638375.1 Binatia bacterium
GAGGAACGCACCTAGCGCCAGCGAAGCAAGGGTGATGAAGTGAGGGAATGAGAGAACAGCACACGCTTGAGAGAGTTCAGCATCGGCGCAGCCGTACAGAAGCGGAGCAATTGGTCGAAGCATTCGAGTCCAGTGGTTTGGGGCGGCGAGAGTTTTGCCTGAAACATGGAGTAGCTTTGGGGACGCTGGATTTTTGGCGGAAGAGACGGCGGCAGGAGCGGGATAAGGTGGCCAGCAAGCGAGCGAGAATGCGCAATGAGGATGTTCGGGCAGGGGTGGCGAGCGGCAGCAAACTGGTGGCCGTGGAACTAGCAGGTTTGCAAGAAAACGCGGCGGGCGGCGGATTGGTGGTAGTCGTGTCGCGCGGGCGGCGGATTGAAGTGTCGCGGTGGTTTGATGCGGCGACGCTGGAGCGTTTGCTGGCTGTGTTGGAGCAGGTGTGATCCGTGTTTGGACTAGGACTGGCGACGCGGATTTATCTGGCGGTGGGTGCAACAGACATGCGCAAGGGCTTTAACGGGTTGTACGGGCTGGTGCGCGACCGTTTGCAGGGCGAGCCGCTGAGCGGGCATGTGTTTCTGTTTTGCAACGCGCGACACAATCGGGTGAAATTGATGTTTTGGGATGGCAGTGGACTGTGGGTGTGCGCGAAAAAATTGGAGAAGGGCACGTTTCGTTGGCCGGAAGTTAGCGGCGATCAGAGCAAAGTGCAGTTGAGCCACGAAGAACTGGCGCTGTTACTGGGTGGGATCGATTTGCGACAGGCGGAACGGCGGCGCTGGTACCGGCGGGAAGTTCCTGAGGAACCCGCGGCATAATATTGTTACAGGAATTTTACGTTGAGCCGCTAGAATATGATTGCATAGTGGTAATCATCGTGTTATTTAGTAAGTTATCGTGAATCGGAACCCTTCCGAGCCTCCCATCGACGAACTTCTCGAACAACTGAAGAGCCAACTGCCCGAGTCGTTGTTTGCCACAGTGAGCAAAAAGTTCCTGGCGCTGCAATATGCAGAACTAAAGATCCAGGTACTGGAAGAGCGGCTGCGGCTGAAGCGCATCGAGATGTATGGTCCGGGGAGTGAGAAACTGACCAACGAGCAGTTGGAATTGCTGGAATTGGAGCCGGGAGTGAGCACCGCCGAGGTGCAAGCCGAGAGTGCACGCGAACCGTTGCCTGCGCGACCAGCGGAGAAAAGAGTTCGCAACCATCCGGGCCGCCAGGCACTGCCGGCGGAATTGCCGCGGGTCGAGCGGGTGATCAGTTGCACGGCCGAGCAGTGCGTGTGCGGCGGTTGCGGCCGTGAAACCACGGTGATCGGCTACGAAGAGAGCGAGCAGTTGGATGTCGAGCCGGCGAAGTACTTCGTGGTGGTGACCAAGCGCGAGAAACGCGCTTGCAAGAGGTGCGAGGAGCGTGGTGTGCTGGCGGCACCGCTGCCGCCGCGTATTATCGAGAAGAGTTTGGTAAGTGATCGCATGGTGGTCGACACCGTGGTCAGCAAATATGCGGATCACTGCCCGTTGTACCGGCAGAGCGCCATGCTCGAGCGCGACAGCGGCGTGGAACTGAGCCGCCAGACCCTGGATGGCTGGGTCATGCGCGTAGGCGAATTACTGGTGCCTCTCGCCGATGCACTGCGGCAGGAGTTACTCCGCGGAAGTTACCTGCAGGCCGATGAAACGCCGGTCGGCGTACAGATGCACGATGGGAATGGCAGCAACCATCTGGCCTATCTGTGGCAATACGGGCAGCCACATGGGGCGGTGGTGTTCGACTTCCGCATGGGACGTGGGCGTGAAGGCCCGAAACATTTCCTAGGGAATTTCGATGGTCTTTTGCAAAGCGATGGATATGCCGTCTACGATTCCGTGGGCGGGCCGAAGATGGTGCACGCTTGCTGTTGGTCGCACGCGAGACGAAAATTCGTGGAAGCGGTGAAGTTGCATCCTCAAGATGTAGAGGCGGTGCGCATCGTCAGACTCATCGATGAGCTGTTTGCCATCGATGCCGAAGCGCGCATGGCGAATCTGGACCACGCCGCGCGCCACGTCCGGCGCAGAAAAAGAGCTCCCGCGTTGCTCGAGGAGATCAAGGCCGCAGTTACCGCAGCACGTGCTACATCACTGCCCTCTAGCGCTCTGGGCAAAGCCGCGAACTACACGCTGGCGCTTTGGCCCAAACTCACGCTCTTCCTGGAATACCCGGAACTCGAACTCAGCAACAATCTCGCCGAAAACTCCATGCGCCCCGTTGCGATCGGTCGCAAAAACTGGATCCACATCGGCAGCCAACAAGCCGGACCCAAAGTCGCCGCCATCCTCTCCGTCGTCGAAACCTGCCGACGTAGGGACATCCCCGTGCGCGAATACTTGGCGGCGGTCCTCCCCGATCTCGCCGAAACTCCCATCCATCACCTACCCAAACTCACCCCCATCGCCTGGGCCTCACAAAACCGCTGACCTCCACCCTCGTGTCAACCATGGTCAACCATGGTTTGCTCCGACGCGTACAATTGAGTACAGCCCAGGGCAGCGGTTCATCGTTAAAGAATATGGGCTCAATCACTGCCGAACCTGAAAGAACTGAAACATGCATATGGTTCCGAAGAAGATATCATGCGTAGCGTCCGCCCGCCGGGCGGCTACGTCCTAACGAGGTTCGCGGCAACTTGAAGTACTAGCCGCAACATGGGGATCCGGACTTACCAAGCGCAAAATCTCAACCGCACCGGGGACAAAGATTTCGTGGTCGAGCTTATATGGTCTGCTGTTTAGAATACGCCCAGGCCGTGATTCGCCAGCCGGTCTGAGTGCGCTTCAGAGCAACTGCGAAAGTCCCTGATTCTTTAACACTCTTCCCGTGCTGTTTATAGATATAGGTCATGGGAGCCACATAATATGCGCGGTCCCCGGTCACCTCAACGTTCCATGGCGTGCCTAGCGTGGCGGACCCATCTGTAATCTCGTTCTTCTCGTTGTACGTGTTCAACGCCTTCCACCAATCTGCGCATGCGGTCGGTCCGTGCCACTCGTGCGGAGGAAATTCGTCGATAATCGAGACCGGCGAGTCACACACTGCCAACGCCTTTTCCAAAGTGTCGTTCCCCAGGTTGTCTAAAAATCGATTCACCGCCGCTACCACATCGCTCTTATCATCGGCGAAGGACGACCTTGAACTCATGAATAGCGCGAATCCAAAGATCACAATCGAACCAGTGAACCGTTTGAAACTCATAGCTTCCCTCCCCTCGAAATGATTAATCCCTTGACCGAGTAGCTCCAGGATGGCCCAGATGCGAAAGTATACTGCTTGCATCGTGCGCCCGGCATCTTCGAGGATGTTGAGCTGCTGAGGAAAGCAGCCTGGGCTGCATGAAAATCCTCTGCTATTCGTGGACTGAGTTAGCCTCGTCCAGGCGACTCCGAACGAAAGCTCCGCATTGATTTGGAGCCAAGATTGCAACCACCGTTCCGATCCAAGCAGGAAGTCGTCATCAACGCGCCTTTGGAAGCGGTATGGTCATTCGGCATGGACCTGACGAAGATCCCGGAGTTCCATCCTCGCGTTTTCAAGGTCGATCTTCTTGATGGAAAAGCGTTCCGCGAACCAGGCGTGTCATATCAATGTCATCTTTCGGGCGGGAAGCACACGTGCATCGAGAAGGACATCGAAATTATGCCGCTGCAGAAGATCGTCACCATCTTTCGGACTAATCGTCCCTTTACGGGGTCAACGGCAGTTGCAAGACTTCCCTCGAAGTGCTTCCTTGCCTTCCCATAAGATCAGCGTTGTAACCGCCAATGCAGCAAGTGGGTCGGCCCAAGAAACGTGCCATATCGCATTCACCGCAAGTCCGACTAGGGCAATCATAGAGAGATAAGCACAGAGGCCCGATTGAGCGCCATCTGCCCTAAGTGCGGCACTGCCGGTAGTTGCTGACAGGTTGCGCTCTGCTTTGCAAGCCACGGCATAATTGCAGCGGCGGCGATCAGAATTGCGACACCTGGATAAGACGGCTCAGGTTCGCTGTACCCCAGAAACGCCATCGCTGAAACGACCGTTACGTACCCGGCCAGCACAA
>DASRAA010000299.1:0-4606 GCA_035638375.1 Binatia bacterium
AGGGAGAACTCTGGCACATCACGCTGGAACTGGTCGATGTGGATCAAGAAAAGGTCACATGGCGCGACTCGATTGATGTACAAGTCAGCTCTCCGATCGAAATGCAGGAGCGCCTTTCGCAAGCTGTGAGGGAGCGCCTGCTTCCCGCGTTGGGCTCTGTCCCAACGAGCAGGCCGCCGGCAACCGCACGCAATCCGCAGGCCTATGACCTTTTTCTTCGCGCCCTGGCGATACCCCGCGATGATGCGAAGTTCAGTAAGCAGGCAATTCAGATGCTCGAGCAGGTCACGCAACTCGATCCGCAATACGCCGCCGGCTGGTATCACCTCGGCGTGCGCTATTACGACGATGTGAATTACCTGAATGGTGACGATGCGGAGTATCAGCGTGCGATTGAATATCACGAGCGCGCCGTAGCGCTGGACCCGGATTTCGTTCAGGCGCAGCGCGGGCTGGCGATCATGAAAGCCGAGTCGCACCAACTCACGGCTGCCTGGCAGCAGGCGCGGCTTCTGCTACGGAAATGGCCCAACGACTCCGACGCGCATTTCGCGATGGGATACGTGCTGCGTTACGTGGGTCTGTCGGAAGAGGCAGCTCGGGAATGCGAAGCCGCCATTCGCCTCGACCCGACCAACCTCTTCCTTCGCAGTTGTGGCTTTCCCTATGTGCAAATGGGAAATTGGAAGCGGGCATCGGAGCTCTTCCAGCAGTTCGATACCGGCACCACCGCCTCCGGGTGGCTGATTGGGGATCTGCTCATGCGGGAAGGACGAAAGCAGGAGGCGTTTGAGCGATACAGGAATGTGGCGCCGAGCGCCGTGCGTGAAGTCATGCTGGCTTGCGCGCAGGGACAAACTTTTGCTGCAGACGATGCTCGCGTAACGCGTGTCTTCGATCAGAGTATGGGAGTCCGCGATCCAGAACAGAAATATTTTAATGGAACCCGATTGGCAAGATGCGGCCATCCTGAACTTGGCATTCGACTCCTGCGAGTCGCCGTCGAGCAGAGCTATTGCGTGCCGGACTTCATACGCAAAGACCCATTGCTGGAAACTGTCCGCGCCTTGCCCGGCTACGCGGCCGTGCTCCAGTCAGCCACTGAATGTCAGCAGAATTTCCTGTCGTATCGCTCGAGCCAGGCGGGATTGCAGTAGCTGAACGGTAACGGGAGTACACGTCGGTTCCGGTGTAGTGCGAACCCCGCAGCGGCTGTCGCTTAAAGGTCTGCTACGGCGCAAAGCCCCACATTTAAGAAGGTCTGCCGCGACCTAATGCCCCTCTCGGATGGCTCCAAGCATGGACAAATTCGATCAGGGCCTGTAAGTTCCGAGTTCCCCATAATCTGTTCATGGTAGGCTTGCCAGTGACTGAGGGACGTCAGAAGCCCCGCAAGAGAAAATCTCTCGCGTTCCCCAGCACCTTCTTTCGCATCCCGGGGTCCGGCAGGATGCGGGCAATTTCAATTGCCCCTATCATCGTTGAAAAGATCGCAAAGAATGCCCGTTCTTTGTCTATGGTGCGGCGGCCAGGCATAAACGGCACCATTCGGCTCTTGTAGTTCACTAGCTCTGCTACGATCTGAGGCTTCATGTGCCTATCTACCCGAGCCAATTCCGGCGCAAGCGTCGCCAAGGGGCAGCCCTGCTCGGGATATTCGCACATTTCCGGACGCAGGTACGTCTTCACAATGGCCTTCCATGCCTCTCCAGGGGGTGATTGTTCGGCGGCACGAACCAGAGTAGCGATGATTTCACGAAAACCCTCTTTCAGGGACTGAATGAGCAACTCGTCCTTGCTCGCAAAGTGTTTGTAAAACCCTCCGTGAGTTAGGCCAGCGTCGCGCATTACAGCGGCAACAGCCGCCCCATTCAAGCCCTCCGCGCGGACGCGCCGCGAGGCGTCTTTCACGATCGTCTGATGGGTCTCGATTTTGTGTTCGAGCCGATAACGCATGGCTGTATAAGATGCTGCGAATCATTCTAAGGGTGCAGCCCTCGACGAAACGGAAATACAAAAATTAAATCTGAGTCCATAGGATGATATGTATCATCCTATGTCGAGAAAGGAGGACTTCCAATGTCCCATCCAATTGTGTCCGGGGTCGCCTCAAGCGTGCCCAGCGTCCCTATACCTAAAACGACCGCAGTGCTGGTCATACTGAATCCCAAGCGGGGTGTAACCCCTCAACAAATCATGGCTGTTATCCCGGACGAGATTCGGGCAACGGTGAAGCTCTACCTCGACGGCAAAATCCGTGAGTGGTATTCGCGCGGCGATGGCAAAGGCGTCATCTTCCTGCTCGACGTGAAGACCGAAGACGAAGCCCGAGCTCTTATGGAAACACTTCCGCTCGCGAAAGAACACTTGATGGATCACGAGTACATCCCCCTCGGACCGCTGATGCCGCTGAGGGCATTGAACCCGGGAGCGCTGCAGTAATGGCCCTTGGAGCGCTGCTGCAGGAAGGAACCACCACATTTAGGAGGAGATGATCATGGTCAAGCCCAAAATCATCGTGACTGGCGCAACCGGGAAGACAAGCAGCGTTGTCGTTAGCGAGCTGCTGAAAACGGGCTATCCCGTCCGCGCATTGGTACACAAAGAAGATGGCCGCAGCGCCCACTTGAAGGCCTAAGGGGCGGAGCTCGCGGTCGCCGAGTTGGCAAGAAGATCGATCGCGTCGCGGCATACCTGCGAACACACCAGCGCAGAGCCAGCATTGCAGCCGAGGAAGCCCAGCGGCTGCGACAGCGCCGCCGGTCAGCCGAGCAGCGCGTCAATGACGCGAAAGAAATGCTGACCTACTTCATGCACTGCCGTGGACTGAAACGACTGGAAGGCGAACATAACACCATTCGCTTGCAGACGAACTCGCAGGTTTCGCGTCAGATCGACGACTGAGAGTTACCCAGGAGTTCTGTCTGCATACCGGAGGCATTCACGCTTTACAGGCTTCGAGCGCCAGGCTCGCGAACCATGCACCGGTGCTCTCCGACTTACCGGCTATTGAGTGCGGACCTGTTCAAGTGTTGATCGCAACACTCGGCGCGCCAGCCTATCGAGCGCGTCTTTAGTCCACCGATCTTCCAGTAGGGAAATATGCAAGACATCGAGATTGAGATCGCCATTCTGCGAGGCCCCGCAGACGGCTTGGCTTACAAAATAGATCGCTCGGCTCAACTGCGGTGACGGCTCTGCTATCCCGAGCTTCGCTCGCCATCGAGTGTTTCCTTGTGCATCGTCCAGCAATGCTTCAACACACTCAGGATCGTACATCAGCGCCTCCGCTAGCGCCTGCGCCCAACCTGTGAGGATAGTCAGCTCATCGTTTTCGAGTGCCTGCGGGGCAAGTGGTGTCGGCTGGAAATCTGATAACGGCGATCTGGCGGAACCAGCCCGAACCTGATACATGTTCACGGCGAAGTATTCGGTCACATTATCCACGGGATAGCGGCCATCGGCGCTGCGCCGTGTTGCTCGGTCGCCACACACAGTGAGGAGAACGCCTTGAGCACCAGGCTCGAAGGGAATCTCGCGAAGACCGCGTACAGGATCCTTCCACAATCCAATCACCGGAGAAGAGTCCCTCCCATGAGGCCGGGAGCGCTGCACCATGCCGTAAGAAGTCAACGTGATAACCGCCGAGCCAGGGTCATCGGCGAATACGCTTGCATATCGTGCCGCCCACCGACTGCCGAGCTGTGGCCCATCGAGCACGGGCGTGAAAATGGCCGTCGGACCTACGGAGCGTACAATCTCCGCGACATTATCGATCTGGGCGAGATCCTCACACACGAGGAAGACAAGCGTAATGCCGTCCCCCAGTTCGACGAACTGGACAGCACGGCGAGGGACCTCCATCGCTTCCCACCAACGAATGTTGGGGTGAAGGGAACCCCCAAGGTGGTACTGATAAATCTGGTTTTCGTCCAGCGACCATCGATGGTGCTTATTCTGACGGACATGAAACCACTGTTCTCCGGTTGACGACCGCAGAGCTACGCCTTTCTCAAGTCTCGGGCTCACGCCCATGTGCACCCAGTTACCGGGGGGGCGCCCCGGTTGCTGTGATCGCCGCACTCCTGTCACGAGGCTAACCACTCCGTGGCGGTCCAACACTGCCTCGAGTTCATCGATCTCGCTTTCGTTCACTGCACTTTCGGGCAGCATCACCACATCCACGCTGTCGACCTCGTCGCAGGCAGCAACGATCAATCGGCTCACAAGGTCGAGATCCAGTTTCTCGGCAGGGACAAACTCAAAGAGGCCGAAGGGCTCCTTCTCTGGCCTACGCACAGAGCCTTCCAACGTGCGGAAGTCGGACTCTCGCACGCGCAGGGGCCAGGGCAGGAGCAGCAAGTTCGCGTGTCTCGCCCGAGCGTCTGTTCCGACGCGGCGAACTGGTACCTTGTGCCATTGGGCATCTACACGCCCATCGACCACACAGGCGTAGCGCGAGAACGACCGCCACGCTGTACGAGCAGGAGGTGTGCGGAGTTTGGGGAGGACGCGTAAGAATCGCGTGTGGATTCGCGCCAGCGATCCTGTTCTGGCGAGCAACTCGCGGCCGTGGGCACGATATATACAACCCTTTTGGCCGGTT
>DASRAA010000300.1:0-6206 GCA_035638375.1 Binatia bacterium
TATCGACGTGAACCCCGAATCGCTCTTCGATATCCAGGTCAAGCGCATCCACGAATACAAGCGCCAGCACCTCAACGTCCTTTACATCCTCAGTATTTACTTGCGTCTCAAACGCGACCCGAAAGCTGACGTCCCTCCGCGCACCTTCATCTTCGCGGGTAAAGCCGCACCTGGCTACTTCATGGCCAAGCTCATCATCAAGCTCATTAACGCCGTAGCCGAAGCGTTAAACAGCGATCCAGAGGTGCGCAACCGGCTGAAGGTCGTCTTTCTTCCGGACTTCAGCGTGAAGAGCGCTCAGCATATCTATCCTGCTGGGGATCTTTCTGAGCAAATCTCAATGGCCGGCAAGGAGGCGAGCGGCACCGGCAACATGAAGTTTGCACTCAATGGCGCCCTCACGATCGGCACCCTCGACGGCGCCAACGTGGAAATCCGCGAGGAGGTTGGCGCAGAGAATTTCTTCCTTTTCGGGCTGACTGTGGAACAGATCCGGGAACTGAAGCTCCGCGGATACCGCCCTTCGGAAGTTCCCAAGAATAACCCCTCCTTAAAGGAAATTCTGGACTTCATCGGATCGGGCGCCCTCGCCGGAGGCGACCGCAATCTCTTCCACCCGCTGCTGGACCGCTTGCTGTACGAAGACCCGTTCTTCGTCTTGGCCGATTACCAGGCATACGCGGACTGCCAGGAGCGAGTCAGTGTCCTATGGCGCGACCAGCGGGCGTGGACGCACAAGGCAATCCTGAACGTGGCGCGCATGGGTAAATTCTCATCCGACCGCTCCATCCGCGATTATTGCGAGCAGGTGTGGCGGGTAAAACCGGTGAAGGTGCCCCCGTTGAGCACCAGCGCGCGAACGCGATTAGAAGCGGCCTCGTGAGTTATCGGGCGCGCTCATTCTGCTCGCCGTGGTCGAGTTGACGAGAGTGCGGCTACTCGAGCAAGGTTCTAGACCTCATCATTCACGTGGCTGTCGTTAAGAGTGGCTCTGCCATAGCGGGCAAGTCCGCCGCTTCACGCGATCTGTGAAGGTGGAATCCGCTGGAAAGATCTGTCGATTAGGCGAGAATCAAACCTGATATACCGGCGACCAGACAGTAGACGATCAGGGGAATAACCGTTCGCTTGAGAACAAAACCGTCTTGATTGACCAGATCCAGAATCGAGGTCACTGCGACGATGTTGCTGATGGCAACCATGTTGCCCATAGCGGCGCCTACGGATTGCAGAGCAAGAATCGAAGTTCTATCAAAGCCGAGCGTGCGGGCGATCGAGTCCTGGATGCCAGCGAAGGTCAGGTTCGAGACGGTAGCCGAGCCGGCGAAAAATGCGCCCAGCGCCCCCAGTACTGGCGCAAAGAATGGCCAGATCCGGCCCGTGGCGGAGGCCAAGGTCGAACCTATGGTCATCGTTTGTGCCCTGTCGTCCCCCAGCGTCATTAATTGGACCGTGATCAATGCCCCCACCAGAGTGATACTCGGCCCACTCAAGCGATTCGTCGTGTCCGCCACGACTCTTTTTAGTGCAGGAAGGTCGATTCTCAGCAGTGGTATCGAAAGAAGCACGACGACGACAAATGGAATCAGGCTAGGCACAAAGAGCCCGTGATAGCTCCAGCCGCTCGTCGTGCAAAAGATAGAATCCAGTCTGAGAACGAGAGCTGCACTCACGCTGAATGTACCAAGCGATCCCCAGTCCAGCACAAGCTTGGGAGACTCCGCATTTAGCCATGCGCGAAGGGGCAAGAAGCGCACCCGCGTGACAATCAGAATTGCGATCAACATCAGATAGGGCGCGAAAGCCCGTACGCGTTCGTGGCGTTTAGATGGCGGGCCGATGTCCGCTTCTTTGCCAGCATGCGTGTGCGCCAGACCCACTTGGCGCTTTGCCAGCAGCACGGAAAGGCAGAGTCCAACAGCACCGCCGATCAACGATGGGAACTCGTAGTTGAAGCGGGACAAAGCTAGTGAGGGAAGAACGCAGCTCAGAATGCTCAGATAAATGTAGAGCAGGTTCTGGCGAATCTGGTCCCATCCCACCACGAAGCGCAAGGCGATGATCGGCACGAACAGCGCGGCTACCGTGTGCACAAGAGCGCTTTTCCAACTCACGGCCAGAATCTCGGATGGGCTCAGCGGCACCTGGCTGAAGCCAAACCACATGGGCGTGCCGACCGCGCCGAAGGTGACTGGTACTGCATTCATCACCAACGTTAGAATTGCCACCCGCACCGCATCGAAACCAAGGCCGACCAGCAAAGGCGCGGCAATCGCAGCGGGCGTTCCGAAACCACTGGCGCCTTCAATCATGAACGGGAATGCCCATCCGACGATCATCAATTGGGCAACCGGATCGGCGCTCACTTCCTTAAGCCATTCACCGATGATTCCTTCCGCTCCCGATCGTCGCATCGCTTGTGACATCAGGACAGCCCCCCAGATAATGGAGATCGGCGTCAAGGCTGTCAGAGCACCGTTCACAACCGTGGCGTTGACCAGATTAGGGTCGAGTTTTGAGTGAATGAGAACCAGAAGGTAGACCAAGATAGCGGCAGAAGGAAGGCTTGTGTAGGACGCCCAAGGGTCTTTCTTGGTCATCACATAGATGAGGAAGCCGATGGGCAGGATTGCCAGGAGAAAATCCACAACGACACCGACTCCAGTGTTTATGTCACAACTGAACCGTCGACGAATGACTGTCGGCTAGCTAAGGCCAAGATATTGGTCACAGTGGTGTGGGAGATTTCGCTCAATGCCTCACGTGTGAGGAATGCCTGGTGTGAGGTAATCAGCACGTTGGGAAAGGTGAGTAACCGCGCCAGGTCGTCGTCGTGCAGCACGTCACCGGAGAGGTCCTCGAAGAATATGCCCTCCTCTTCTTCATACACATCGAGTCCAACACCTGCAAGATGCCCGGACTTTAACCCTTTAATCAAAGCCCTGGTGTCCACCAATCCCCCTCGGCTCGAGTTGATGAGTATGCTGCCGCGCTTCATCAACTCGATCGTCTCTGCACGGATGGTGTACCTGGTCTCAGGGGTAAGCGGAGTGTGCAGCGAAACCACGTCACTCGTCCCTAGCAACGCAGAGAGCGTTTTGACGTATTCCACCCCGGCTTGCTTTGCCCATTCATGGTTGGGAAAAACGTCGTAGGCTAGCACTCTCATTCCAAACCCACGAAGAATCTGCCCAGTGACACGTCCGATCTTTCCTGTACCGACGATACCTGCTGTCTTGGCGCAGAGGTCGAAACCCACTAGGCCGTTGAGCGAAAAGTTCAGCTCCCGCACGCGGTTGAATGCACGATGGGTCTTGCGGTTCAACGTGAGCAGTAACGCCACAGCGTGTTCAGCTACGGCATGCGGCGAATAGACAGGAACTCGCGTAACGGTCAGTTTTAACTCTCTGGCAGCGTTGACATCTACGTTATTGAATCCCGTAGAGCGAAGGGCCACTAGCTCCACACCCAGGTTTGCCAGCACTTCCAGACATGGCCGGTTCAACTGGTCATTGACAAATACGCAAACCACTCGGGCATTCTTCGCCGCAGAGGCCGAATCTTCTGCCAGACGAAACTCAAGAAAGTGCCACTGAATACCATGGTTGGCTGAGGCCTGCCGCAGCGCCTCCCGATCATAAGGTTTCGTGTCGAAGACAGTTGCAGCGATCACAGAAGATGGATTTTCAGTCATCGTAAGCGACTCCTTATTGCGAAAATCTACCGCATGGATTGACTAACAGGTCCTTGCCCAGCGCCTCTTCGAACCTCAGTCCCGCATATTCGAGCCAGCGCCTGTTAATGAAATCACGCAAACCATTTGGTCCGGTCCGCCAGTTGATTAATTCGGTCCAGGTCGTTGTGCGGAGCCTTTTTCCAGGCTACTGAGCAGCTTGGTGCGATGCTCACTCTTATCGACTTCATGCACCCATCCGTCCTCGATCATCAGAATGCGATCGGCTTCCTGCGCCAGCCGATCGTCGTGGGTCACCATTATGAACGCGACTCCATTCTCGCGATTCATCTCGCGCATAATATTGAAGACCTCGTTTCCGGAGCGGCTGTCGAGGTTCCCGGTAGGTTCGTCGGCCAGCACTATCTTCGGCTGGTTCGCCAGCGCCCGAATGATAGCGCAGCGTTGATTCTGCCCGCCGCTCATGGTATCCGGATGTTTGTGGAGTTGCGATTCGAGGCCAACGCGCTTTAGCAGTCCGATCACCCGCGCGATTTCCTCCTCGCTAGCCTCCCCCTTGCTGATCGTGATCGGCGTCAGGACATTCTCCAGGCAGCTCAGCTCATCGAGCAGGTAGTGAAACTGGAAGACGAAGCCGACAACGCGGTTTCGCAACGCTGCCAAGCCTTCTTCGCTCAGGGTTGCAATATCGACTCCATCAATCAAGACCCGGCCTTCGCTTGGCACATCGAGGGCCCCCAAGATGTTGAGCAGGGTGGATTTTCCGCTGCCCGATTGGCCGATGATAGCGACAAACTCTCCGGCGCGAACCTCCATGTCGATGCCATGCAGCACCGGCGTCTCGATCTTGCCGAAGTAGGTCTTCTTCAGCCCGTCGGTCGCCACGACGATCGGCCTGGTGTCATCCGTGGTCGTAGTTGCTCCCATACGCGGCCTCGCACTCTTAGCGCATTACATCGATAGGATTCATCTGCGCAGCCCGACGTGCAGGAAACAACGCGGCTACCACCGTAGAAATAATCGCGGCGAGCATCGCGCCAAAGATGTACTCGGGCAAAATCGCAACCGGAAACAGCTGATCCGGCACATGCCCCGGCCGCGCGGTCTTCTGCAGAGGTAAGCTGATCAAGTACACGATCAGAGTGCCAATAACCGCACCACTGATGGCACCGGCGAAAGCAATGCCAAGCCCTTCCAGCGTGAAGACCCGCAGGATCTGGATCCGCGTGGCACCAATGCTCTTCAAAATTCCAATTTGCTTCGACTTTTGAAGCACGGAAACGATCAGCACGGATGCGATCGCAAACGAGGACGCAATCAGGCTGAACCCTGAGATCAGATACGCAGAAGCAGCTTGCACGTTCAGCGAGGAGACAAAGCTGGGATACTCGCGCGACCACGAGCGAGCCTCATATGGTACAAGGCTCTCAACGCGGTCCGCGACTTCATCGGATCCGAAGAGCTCATTCACTTTCACCAGAATCACACTGACCGAATTTCCCATGGCGAACAGGCTCTGCCCTGTCCTCAGCGTCACGTACGCTCCACCACGGCCTTGCCCACGACTGTAGATTCCGACGATCGATAGGTTTTCTGTATTGCCAGCGCTGGAAGTAATGCGTATCCGGTCACCTACCGATACCGACATGTCCTTGGCCAACTCGTAATCGATAACCACTTCATCGCTTGCCAATCCGACATACCTGCCTGCGATCAGATCCTTCGACACCGGAGAGACCTCATCCTGCTGTGCCGGGTCTGCGCCGGTGATCGTTACACCGAAAGGATTGCCTCCCTTAGAAGCAAATCCCTGCCCCTGAACCGCAGGAAGAGCAATTCGAACGTTAGGCACTGCACGGACAACATCGACCACATGCTGCCAGTCATCGATGAACTTCATTTGCGGGGCCTGCTTCTCGATGCGGCTGCTGCTCATCGCCGCGCCCAGGTCCTGAAGCTCCGAGAGAGGCACCGGCTGAGGCTGGCGGACTCGGATGATCACGTGCGGGATCGCCTCGGTGAGCGTCTTGGTGAGCCTTCCCCGGATGCCGAAGATGAGTGCGGTGAGGAAAATGATGACAATAACTCCTGCGGCTACGGCGCCAACGGTGAGCAGAGTTTGCCCGCCACCTGTCATCAGATGGCGCAGCGCGAGACGCGTTTCAAATCGCCACTTGAGAGGAACCAGCGAGATCGCGTTCATTCATCTTTGCCTTCTGATTCGAACTGACTGTCCCGCCATGACTCCCGCGGGATAAACGACGATATCGTCCACCTCGGTTACTCCGCTTGCGATCGGAACACCTTGATCCATTGCGGGCCGCGTAACCACCGATTTTTCGACGATGTGTCCATCCTCCACGACCATTACAACAGTGCGGTTACCCTGGCGAACGACGGCGGTCGACGGCACGATAAGCCGCTCAACTTGTTCGTTCGTTACTAGATTGACGTTCACCGTCTGTCCGGGCCGCAGCCAACTGGGAGGATTCTCCGGCGTGATCTTCACGGT
>DASRAA010000301.1:0-5652 GCA_035638375.1 Binatia bacterium
GCTCGGACCGGAGTTACAAGCGCGCTATCAGTCGCCCAGTCCGGGAAAGGGCGCGACGAATTCCACCAAGAAGGCAGTCATTGGTAGTAGCAAGACCGCTATAGATACCGGCAATTCGAAAAATTCGTTCTGGACTGAGGCGGTGGATCTATCCGGGACGGGAGTGGTGTCGAACGCCGACATGCTGTGGGATGGGTCGTCGAGAATTCTGTATGCGTATTCGCAGATGGCCCTGCGCTGCACCCATGGCAAGACAATCGATGGCGGCATCCTCATCGCCATTTACGGCAAGAAGAACTTTCTCAGCAAACCCCTGGGTTCCGGTTGGTGGATGGTGGATCTTCAGCTTGGGCAATGCCAAGCTCCGCTGGCCGGCTTGTATGGTTGCAAATTCGGCCCTGACGGCCAACCATACGCCTGCGGACGCGCCGAGATCGACCCCCGCATCAACGACCTAGCGATTGTGGAAGGAACGCGGTTTTAGACGACTGCGCGAAGCGGAATTTCTTAGCCCCTGAGATAACTTTTCGAAATGGAAAGACAATCTTACCAGCAGCATTGAAAGAACAAACCAGAGGCCTACGGCTGCGTGTAGACCGGATTGCTGGCAGAAGGCGGCTCGTAGTCCTGTCCGTACTTGTTCTTGTGTTGTGCGCGGGCGGTCTCGACTTCGCGTACGCGCAGTGTTCCCAGCGATAGCGTCGTGCCGCTGACTTCCACCTCCCGCGACAATCCTGCAAGCGTTTCCGGCAGTGAATTTTCGCTCCAGACGTGCAGCTCGTATCGCCCGGGCGGCACTGCGGCGATCGAGAAATCGCCCGTCTTGGTCGCAACCGCATAGTACGGACTGGCGACGACGACCACCACTGCGCTCATCTCAGGATGAATATTGCAGAAGATGTAGGACACTCCTTCGCGGTCGAAGTGCACTGTGCGCGAGGTCCCGGCCTCGTATAGACCTAAGTCGAACTTTTTGCCGTTAAACAGCGAGAATACGTTGTGGAACCAGGGATCAAGGTTGGGGAAGTCGACGATCGAACCCTTGGGAACGGCCAGTAGGTGTGGTTCGAACGCCTTGTTCTTCTGCCGCAGAGTCGTGCGCACAGGAGTTAGTGCCGAGGGATCAGGAGATGCGGGGGAGAGCCACACTACCGCAGAAATAAACCCTGGCGGGTTGTTGGCGCCGTAGGTAGAGACCCGTCCGGTCACCGTGACGCCCTGAGCTGCCGTGATCGGCGCCAACGCAGATAACAGCATAAGACCAGCGAATGCGGGGCGAAAACGAGATGAATTCCAAGTGCTCAGAACAATATCCCCATTCCCAGATTGACTTGTCCGGCAGTGGCGTTGTCATCGTAAATCGTAAAAGTTTTCAACCTGCGGTACTCGAGTGAGAACAGCAGGTCCGAGCGCGGACGATAAATCACGTTGCCAAAAAAGCCCTGGTTCCGAGTGAGCGTCGGATCGCCGTAACTTTGCGGTTGGTCAAATGCACGAATGTCGGCAGCGAATGAATTGTCCTGCCCAAAAGCTGCATTGAACTCCAGCTTCGAATTGGCGCTATATTTCAGTTGTGCCCAGCCTCCTACGGCATTGATCGGAATCAAATCCGAATAGGCGTTCGTAGGGGGACCGCTGAAAATTACGCTTCGGCCAATGCCGCCCCCGAGACCGCCAATCGCCTGACCCCGATAGAACGAGCCTGTGAGCAAGAATTTTTCGCTAAGGGGAAGGTTCCAATCTAGCAGCCCGGCCCAGCCGTTCACGTCGCGGCCGTAGCCCCAATTTTCGCGGCTGTAATAGCCGGCCGCCCCGAGAGTGATGGTGCGTCCAAACAACGGATGCGAGTACCCCACTCGAGCTGCATAGGCTGGTTGCCGGGCACGTTCTCCAGCCTGCGGATGTCGGTACCAGGTGTAGATAATAGCGGGAGGCTCACCGGTCAGTGCGTCCAAAATGCCGCCCTGCAGAGTGACGGTGGACTTCTCTGTAACGGCAATGCGGTGTTCCACGTGGATCTGTGGCGTCCACGCCCACAGATTTCCGGAATAAGAAAGCGCCGGCACAATCAGCGAAGCGAATGAGGTCGGCATGTTTGGCTGGAAGAACAGTTGTTCCTGGCCCATGACGAGGTCAGTATCTTTCCAGTTCAGTCGCATCGTGGCGGTGCGAAGTCTGACCAGACCGGAATTCACGCCGTTGTTAAGCCAGGGGAAGCCGCCGCCAACATCGAAATTGACTGCGCCGCTGGTGCGTGCGCCCATCAATTGCGGACCAAAGACCTCGAACCCAAAGATCGATTGCCGCAGGGTTCCGCCAAAAGAGCCCGAAGAGTCCAGTCCGCTCTGCGGATAGGCGAGGGTGGGCACATCCATGTTGTCCACGGTCCCCTGATTGCTGAACAGATTGAACAGGGCAATGCCGGTCAGGCGAATGCGGTATTTCGAAGCGGCCTCCACTTTGGTCTGGTACTGCTCGTTCACTTTTCCGGTGAGCAACTGCTGCTCTTCTTCTAGCTGACCAATGCGGATATCGACGGGTGAGAGCTCGCCTTGCGGGGTGACTGCACCAGCGGCAGGATTCGCGCCAGGCGCAGCGCGTTCCTTTTCCAATTCTTCGCGCAAGCGGGTGATCTCCGCACGACTGGCAGTGGTCTCCTGTTTCAGTTGCTGCACAAGACCTTTCAGTTCGTGGACTTCCGCTTGCAGCTCCGTCAACGACTCGTTCAGACTGGCCGGGGTTGCATCCGGCTTGGTCTGTTGCGCGCTGGCTGTAGCGAACAGAAGAGCACTCACTAATGCGGTGCGCAATATTCCAGCATGTGCTGATCCAGGAGCTGGATTCATCCCTCACCTCCGCAAGGTAATGGAGCCTTGGTTAACGCCCTGCCGCCTACACGCACACGCTTCAGAATCACGTGCGCTCATGCTGCAAGGCTGCCGTGGCAGGTAGCGTGACTCGCATCACGGTACGTCCCGGAGACGACATCTCGACCTGCAATTGTCCGGAGTGGTCCTGCACGATCTTCTGCGCAATCGTGAGGCCCAGTCCTGTGCCATTTTCTTTGCCGTAGCTTACGAAGGGATGAAAGACCAGATCGCGAATCGAGGCATTGAGGCCGGGGCCGTCGTCGATTATGCGAACATCTACGTTCTGCTGCCCATTCTCAACCACGATCGATACGTGACCGCCCTTGGGTTTTACTGCCTGGCACGAGTTCAGCAGCAAATTGTAGAAAACTCGTTCCATTTTCTTGGTATCGCAGATTGCCTCGTGCACTCCCCTGGAGGTGATGTTTACCGAAACGCCATGGAATTCCGGGTGAGCGCGAATCAGCTCCATCGCGCGGCCAAGCGAGTGCTCGATAGGAACCTCGTTCAGGTTGAGCGCGCCGGCCGGTCGCGAGAGCTCGAGCAGCGAATCGATCAAATCGGTAAGTCGGTGAACGGCAACACGAATTTCCAGGTAGAGCTCCTCACGCTGCTTTGCGGAAAGGTCGGGCTCGGCAAGAAACTCGGCATTGGCTAGCACCGCCGTCAGCGGATGCCGCAGGTCATGTGAAATGGAGCTGGCCATTGTGCCGATGGTGGCCAGTCGCTCGGAGTGCAGCAACCGCTGCTGTGCATCCTGCAAGCTCACCCTCATACCTTCGAAAGTGCGGGTCAGTTCACCAATTTCTCCTTCACGCTGGCCGGTAAGCGGAAACGCATAATCACCCTTGCCCAGAGCACGCACTCCATCGACCAGCTTTTCCAACGGACGCGTGAAGGTGCGGGCAATGACGTACACGAGTAAGCTTCCCACGATGACCGCGCCCAATCCCAGGCCGAGCAGCAGTTGACGCAAATGAGCGAGGAATTGCGCTGCCTGGTCATAGGACTTCATGACCAGGATGGTCACCCGCGGCGGTCCCTGATTGAGTTGCAATGAGGTCATCACGAAGCTCTCGTTACCGAGCTTCACATCGAAGGGGTCTTCGGATGACGAATGCTCTGTCACGGCGCGCTGCAGCGTGGCAATGGCAGTAGGATCAATCGTGCTGGCGACTTCCTGTCCGGCACAAACCACGGCTACTTGCCCGGACGCCGCCCGTGCCAGCTCCTGGGCCACCTTCTGGTTAATCTCGTATCCCACCGCGACGGTGCCTAATCTGCTGTGGTTGGCTTCGGGGCCGAAGTAAATCGGCGCCAGGAACACTTCATAAAGATGACCGCCGGCGAACCACCATTGTCGCGATTCATCGACGCCGGAGTTTGCATCTCTTTGCTGCTGCCCTTCCTGTAGTGTGATCCCGGGTGAACGGGTATGGAAGCCAACGACACGATCGCTTTGGTCGATCAACGCAAAAAGGTCGCCCCCGGACAGGCGAAACAATTCGCTTGACGCATCCTGAATGGTCGGCGGATGCGGCAAGGTCATGAGCGCCTTCAGCAAAGGCAGGTCCGCCATTAGCTCTGCCGAGCGCAACAATGATTCCGCGCTTTGGGCTTGGAAATTGCGGAAGGTTTCCACCGAATTGGCAAGATCGACACGCAGGTTGCGCCGCACCTGCCGCTCCGCAGTGCGCTGCACGATAAGCAACGACACTGCCGTCATCCCCGCTGAAATCAGCAGCATTGCAATCAGGAATTTGGTCCGTAGCCGGATGGGAAGTCTCCTCGCTACCGCGAATTGGGGTTAGCTCGCTACCTCGAATTGGGGTTAGCGCACAAACTTGTATCCCGTGCCGTGGACCGTGCGGAAGTGCACGGGTTCGCCCGGATCGCGCTCCAGTTTCTGGCGCAGGCGCAAAATATGAGTGTCGACAGTGCGGGTCGTTGGGTAGCTATTGTAGCCCCAGACTTCATTCAGCAGCTCGGCGCGCGACACCACCCGCTCTTCGTTATTCAGAAAGAAGCGTAGCATCTTGAACTCCTGCGGCGTCATCGGCACCAGTTTGCCCGCTTTGGAGAGCTCCATCTTGGTGAAGTTCACTTCCACGTCGTCGAAGCTGTAGATTTCACGCTTCTCCGGCGACTGGTTCAGTCGCCGCACAGCCGCCCTCACTCGCGCCAGTAACTCCCGCGGACTGAACGGCTTGGTTACGTAGTCATCCGCCCCCAGCTCCAGCAGTAGCACTTTGTCTACGATATCGCTGGCGGCGCTGAGGACGAGAATTGGCACCGTCGGCGATTGGCGCTTAATTTCGCGGCAGATGTCCTGTCCCGAGCGTCCGGGCAACCGCAGATCGAGAATCACTACCCGGGGCGATGTCGAGCGGAAGACCTCCATCGCCGACGAGCCGTCGGACGCCACCGTGATGTCGAATCCGGCCGTCTCAAAGGTGCGGCGGAGCGCCCGCTGTACGGAAGGGTCATCCTCGATTGCAAGTACTTTGTCCATTACCACGGTTCCAACCTTCAAAACACTTGAATATGTTCAACAGGTATACCGATTGAATGGGTGAGTCAACCGTACGTTCACATATCCGTGACATTGTGCGTCGTTTGCGCATGCTACCGCAACCTTTGACACTTTCTTGACAACTCTTCTACAGCCCAGTGACAACCTCTTCTGTGGCCCGAAATAGATTCGGCTGGTCGATCAATCTGACGAGGTCGCTTAATGCGAATCGAAAAGTGGGCCCTTCGTACGTGGATGCTGCCCCCGGTG
>DASRAA010000302.1:0-3782 GCA_035638375.1 Binatia bacterium
TTCGGCCATTAGTGACCTCCTCCTTCCGAAACGTAGTTGCGGTTCCATGCGGGCACTTCAACCACGATTTCGCCGGGCTTCTCGATCACGCTCTGGCAGCCCAAGCGCGAATCGAGTTGCAGGTCGGCGGCCATGTCGAGGCGATCAGCCTCGTCGTCTTCCATCTCGCTCAGCAGTTCCTTGCCCCTCTTCACCACAACGTGACAGGTCGTGCAGGCGCAGTTGCCACCGCAAGCGTGCTCGAGGTGAAAGCCGAAGTTCATGGCGACGTCGAGAATCGACTCCGGCTTGCCGTGCTCCTGATAAGGAAGCTTGCCGTGTTCAAACTCGAATGTCTTGTTCTCGGGCAGAAACGTGACCTTAACGGTATTTGTTCCGGGGGCCTCGATGGTTGCCGCTCCACTGCCTTGGTTTTTTTCGTCTGCCATAAGTCCTCTATTGCTCAATCTCAGCTTTAGCGATGGGATGTGGCGCGGCCGGGCCTTCGCCCACGTCGGCCGTGTCCATCCTTTTGCCTTTCAGTGCGGTGCTGACGGCGCTGTCCATCATCAGCTCGGCCAAATGCATCGTGGCTTGATTCAGCGCGTCAATCGCCGTGCGAATCGCATGATAATCATCGCCGGGCATAACCGCCTTCAGCGCATTCTCCAACTTGCCGATGTCTTCCCGTTCGCGCGAGCTGAGCTGCTCCCACGCGGGACTGCTGCGACCTTTTTCCAGTGCGGCGAGAATTGTGTTCGCCTCGTTACGGGCCTCAATGACCTGACGTTTCGCAAAGTCTTCTTCCGCATAGTCGAAAGACTCAAGAATCATGTTCTCGACTTGCTCGTCGGTGAGGCCGTAGCTGGGCTGGACTTCGATCTCGGCTTCCTTGCCGCTACGGGCCTCGCGCGCCGAGACGTGCAGGATTCCGTTAGCGTCGAGTAGGAACTTCACTTCGACACGCGGCAGCCCGGCTGGCATCGGTGGAATGCCCTTCAGATCGAAGCGAGCCAGGGAGCGGTTATCTTTTGCCAGTTCACGCTCGCCCTGCACAACGTGAATGGCAACGCTGGTCTGGCCTTCCACTCCTGTGGTGAAGTGCTCGGTAGCCGACTCGGGAACGGTAGAGTTGCGGTGAATGATCTTCACCACGCCGCCGCCCAGCGATTCGATGCCGAGCGAGAGCGCCGTGACGTCGAGCAGCAGCATTTCTTTGGTGGCTTCTGAGCCGCCACCCAGAATGTTTGCCTGCACGGCCGCGCCCAGAGCAACAACTTCGTCCGGATTCAGCTCGGAGTGCGGAATGCGCTGGAACTGCTCCTCCACCAAGCGGCGAATCAGCGGAATGCGCGTGGAGCCTCCGACAAGGACTACTTCCTCAATCTGTTTTGCCTCGAGCCCGGCATCTCTCATGGCCTGCCGTACAGGAGCGAGCGTGCGATCGGCAATCGGCTTAATGAGCCGTTCGAATTGCGCGCGGGTGATGGTGCGCTGGTAGCGCGTTCCGTCAGGCAATTCGAAATCAAGCGCGGCTTCCGTTTGTGACGAGAGCGCGATCTTGGCTTCGATGATGTCCTTGCGAATGCTTTGCACGGCCTCGCCGTTGTGGCGAACGTCAATACCGAGATCACCCAAAATATCGTTCAAGGCGATGGTAATCAGCAGGTTATCGATGTCGTCACCGCCAAGATGTGTGTCGCCGTTGGTGGCAATGACTTCGAAGATGCCTTCATGCAGCTTGAGAATCGAAATGTCGAAGGTCCCGCCCCCGAGGTCGTAAACCGCAATCGTCGCAGTGTCTTTCTTGTCGAGACCATACGCGAGAGAAGCCGCGGTCGGCTCGTTCACCAGGCGCAGGACGTCCAGACCGGCAATGCGGCCAGCATCTTTTGTCGCCTGGCGCTGCGCATCGTTGAAGTACGCAGGAACCGTGATGACGGCCTTCGTAACCGGCGCTCCGAAATAACGCTCCGCGTTTCGTTTAAGCTGGCGCAGGATGAACGCCGAAATCTCGGGCGGTGTGTAGGTCTTGTTTCCCAGCTTGATGCGCAGCACTTCGCCGGGCGCTAGGTCATCGGCGAGGCGAAAGGGAAAGAGCTTGAGCTCACCCTGAATGTCTTCCACGCCGCGGCCCATAAGGCGCTTCACGCTGTACACAGCACGCTCAGGCGTCTCGATAAGGTACTTCCGTGCAGGATTGCCGACCATGATCTGATCGCGCTCGTCTAGAGCGACGACAGACGGCACGAGGTTCGAGCCGTCTTCACCAGGGATAACAGCCGGGTGATCGTTCTCCATATAGGCGACCAGTGAGTTGGTGGTGCCGAGATCGATGCCGATGATGCGGTCGCTTGCCATGATCAGCTTTCCAGGACCTCGTCGATTTCTCGCAACAGGTTGCGAATGTAGGAGCGGCGATTCAGCACGGCGAGCAGAGCGTCGAGAGCGGCCTTGCGGTCTGTATCAGGCACTGTTTCGCTGACAGCACGATCGAATAGCGCATCCCATCGATCCCACTCGCTTTTAAGATCACCGAGCATGGCAGCCTGCTTCTCTTCCAAGTGTTGCTTCGTATTGTGCAGCTCGCGCGCAAGGTCGGGATCGTCTTCGCCCATCTTCTTTTCCATTCGCAGCTCTTCGAGTTGCATGTTGAGCTCGAAGACCTCTTCCAGCAGATCAGGCGGGACGACCGGTTTCTTCATTGCCCCTGATTTGCGCGCCTCTTCGGTTGCTGCCTTCGACTGTTCCTCAAGCTGCACGCCATGCAGGCGCAGCAGATATTCCGTACGCGAAATAGGGTCTTTCAGCGTGCGGTACGCGTCATTGAGTTGCGAGGTCTTTTCCAGGCTCCACTCCTGCTCCTGGCGGTTGGCTTTGGCGTTGATGTCGGGGTGGAGCTTGCGGCTCAGGGCGTAGAAGTCGCGCTCCAGCAGCGCGGTATCAAGGTTTAGCTTCTGGGGCAGAGCAAAAAACGTGAAGTAATCCACCGGCGCAGGAGGTTGCACTTTCCCGCACTCCTGGCAGTAGTGCGCCGCGCGCATGGCTCCACAGGAATAACAGGTATTCGTTGCCGGTCGCGCTGTGGCGTCGATGATTACGCCGGACTTTTCGGAATTTCGGGTCGTAGCCATATTTCATGCTCAGAACTACGCGGCGCTCAAGCGCCGCGCGACTTGCCAAAATTCAACGGGATCTCTGGGCAAGTGCGGATTATGAGAATGAGCTGCCGCAGCCGCAGGACTTTTTGGCGTTCGGATTCTGAAATACGAAGCCCTGATGCATCAGGGTTTCTTCATAATCCAGAATCATGCCGTGCAGGTAGATGAAAGACTTGGGATCGACGAACACGCGAACGTCCTCAAACTGAAACACGCGATCGCGCTCGCGCGGCTGCGTGTCGAAGCGGATGTTGTAGCTCAGACCAGAGCAGCCGCCACCCTGCACTCCTAGCCGCAGCCCGCCTTCGGCGGGAGATATGTTCTCCTTTGCCATCGCGGAGCGGATGCGAGCCAGCGCCGTGCCCGTGATCTGGATGCCCTTGACAGGAGTGGCCGTCGCCGTAGCCTGTGCGGGATTGTCGATTTTCACCGTCGTCATGTCGTGATTCGCCGCGCCCCGTGGCGCGGCGCTCTCCGATTTCAATCTACGCCTGTTGCACGACGTTCGCGTGCTGAACAACAGGGGCGGACTTTTCCTGCCCCTGCTTCTTCTTCCAGTCGCCGATGGCAGCACGGATGGCATCTTCCGCCAGCACAGAGCAGTGGATCTTCACCGGAGGCAGCGAGAGCTCCTTCACGATC
>DASRAA010000303.1:0-101412 GCA_035638375.1 Binatia bacterium
GTCCCCGCGGTGCGTGCTCCGAAGGCTGTCTGACTACCCGCGCCTCCGAAGGCCGCAGCGATATCGGCGCTCTGTCCGTGCTGCAGCAGCACGACAATGATCAGGAAGGCACAAACCAAAACGTGAATAGTGGTAACTAGCGCTACTAACATGAAATTCTCAACTCTCGTTGCAGGAGCGGCTAAAACCGGCCGCTGTCATCCCGCTTTCTGAACTTTTACCTTCGTTACACTGCCCGCCGCGGGATGAACGATGGTGCGGAAGGGGGGACTTGAACCCCCATGCCTTTCGGCGCCACCCCCTCAAGATGGTGTGTCTGCCAATTTCACCACTTCCGCACAAGTGACTAAAGAAACGTGACACGGTCTCGCGGGCATTACGTAGAGGCCCTTTAAGTATAGCAAATGCTCCCCATTCCAAAGGACGTCGCGCTCCTCTCTCCCAACGAACACTGCAGGAGTGTGTAGTTTGGCGGACGCGCGACAAGCAGGCGCTCCCGCCGCGCTGCCAAGTTTGGTGTATCGTTATAGCCATAGCCGATACCGTAGCCAGGGCGGCGGTGGTTTCATCTCTCATCTCAAGCAATCCTGCATTCCTCACTAGTCATAAATCCGAAGGAGTTTTGTATGAACGCGCCGCAGATGGGAACGCCTTTCCATTACACCGAAGTTACTGAACAGAAGCGCCTCAACGAAGCCCGTGAAAAAGGAGTTCCTTGGAAGAAATGGGGCCCATACCTGAGCGAACGCCAGTGGGGCACCGTGCGCGAAGACTACAGCCACGACGGCAACGCCTGGGCCTACTTCTCGCACGACCAGTCGCGTTCCCGTGCTTACCATTGGGGCGAGGACGGACTCGCGGGAATCTCCGACGACAAACAGCAGCTCTGTTTCGCCATCGCGCTTTGGAACGGTCGCGACCCTATCCTGAAAGAGCGCATGTTCGGCCTCACCAACAGCGAAGGTAACCACGGCGAAGACGTTAAGGAATATTACTTCTACGTTGACAGCACGCCGACGCATTCCTACATGAAATACCTGTACAAGTATCCGCAGCGCGAATATCCCTACCGCGATCTGGTGGAGACCAATCGCCGCCGCTCCCGTGAGGAGATGGAATACGAGCTGATCGATACCGGCATCTTCGATGACGACCGCTACTTTGACGTCTTCGTCGAATACGCGAAGGCCGCTCCCGAAGACTTGCTGATCAAGATCACGATACATAACCGCGCACCCGAGACCGCCCAGATCCACGTGCTTCCCACATTGTGGTACAGAAACACTTGGTCCTGGGGCGACGGCGAAACCAAGCCGATGTTGGGCGCGGTGAATGGCGACAGGATTTTCGCCTCTCATCCAAAACTCGGGGGATACACGCTGCAATGCGAGGGCGTGCTTGAACTGCTCTTCACCGAAAACGAGACGAACGGCAAGCGCTTGTGGGGCCGAGAGAATGCGTCGGCGCACGTGAAAGACGCCTTCCACGAATACCTGATCGCTGGGAAAACAGCGGCAGTAAATCCGGCGAAGACGGGAACCAAAGCAGCTGCGCATTATGTGCTGGATGTCCCTGCAGGCGGCAGCAGGGTGGTTCGCTTGAGGCTCAGCCCGCAAGCAAATGCCAACGCGTTCCAAACCTTCGATTCGGTTTTTTCCGAACGTCTTGTCGAAGCTGACGAGTTTTACCAGCGCATCACGCCCAAGAGTTTTAACGAGGATGAACGCCGCGTACATCGCCAGGCCCTGGCCGGCATGTTGTGGAGCAAACAGTTCTACTATTTCGACCTTGATCGTTGGCTGACCGAGCATGACTCCCATCCGCTCATGGGCTCGGGCAAAGGCAGAGCGCGCAATCTGGAGTGGTTCCACATGCTCAACCGCGACGTGATCTCCATGCCCGACAAGTGGGAGTATCCCTGGTATGCGGCATGGGATTTGGCATTCCACACCATCGCGCTTTCACTGGTCGATTTCGATTTCGCCAAAGAACAGCTCCTCCTGATGTTGCGCAATCTGTATGCCCATCCCAATGGCCAGATTCCCGCTTACGAATGGAATTTCAGCGATGTCAATCCGCCCGTGCATGCCTGGGCGGTTTTGTTTCTCTATAACATCGAGAGAGAGTTGGGTCGGGCTGACCTGAGATTCCTGGAGCGCTCGTTCCAGGGCCTCATGCTCAACTTCAACTGGTGGGTCAACCGCAAAGATCCTGAGGGTCGCAATGTCTTCGCGGGCGGGTTCCTGGGGCTGGACAATATCGGCGTCTTCGATCGCAGCTCACCGCTTCCCACCGGGGGACATCTCGATCAGGCGGACGGAACAGCTTGGATGGCTTTCTACTGCCTCTGCATGCTGCAAATCGCGCTGATTCTGACCGAGTATGACGAAATGTACGAGGATATTGCCTATCGTTTCCTCGAGCATTGGGTGTGGATTACCTACGCCATGGACCGCATCGGCGTGCATCATGACGAGATGTGGGACGAGGCCGACGGGTTCTTCTACGATCTTCTCCACTTTCCCAACGGCGATGCCACCCGGCTCAAAATCCGCTCGATGGTCGGACTGCTGCCTTTATGCGTAGCCACCGTTTTTGAGGCCGGTGCCGTGGCCCAGCACCCCCGCATGATCGAATTGCTCGAGTTGTTCAAAAAGCGGCACCCTGAAGTGGTCGACAAACTCGCTGCTGCCTCCGACATCTCCAGCGGAGGCTACATGGGCCGCAGGCTAGCTGCCATCGCGGTGAAGGACAAGCTTCGCCGCATCCTGGCGTACCTGCTCGACGAGAACGAGTTCTTCAGTCCGTACGGTATCCGTTCCCTCTCGAAATATCACAAGGACCATCCCTTTGTGTTCCACCTTGCCGGGCAGGAATACAAAGTTGAGTATCTTCCCGCCGAGTCGAACACCGGGATGTTCGGCGGTAATTCCAACTGGCGCGGGCCCATCTGGATGCCAGTGAACGGACTGATCATTCGCGGTTTGATGCAAATGGTTCCGTTTTACGGGCCCGATTACAAAGTCGAGTGCCCGACCGGTTCAGGCAAGTACTTGACGCTGTTTGAAGTTGCCAAAGAAATCGCCGACCGTTTGGCAAAGATCTTCCTTCGTGATGAAAACGGCCGCCGGCCAGTTTACGGTGGCACGAAGAAGTTCCAGGAAGATCCTCATTGGCGGGATTACATCCTGTTCTATGAGTACTTCCACGGTGACAACGGAGCGGGACTGGGCGCCAGTCACCAGACGGGATGGACTGGCCTGATTGCACGTTCACTCGACCTGTTTGCCCGCGTGACTGAGGAGGACGCGCTTAGGCTGCCTACGAAAGTGATGGCCGAGATGACCCGCGAACAGGTGGCCGGACCGTAGCGCTCGCGATGTGTCGACCTCGGCTGTGCCGTTCGAACTCCTATACTTCCGACCCGCGTCCCCCAGCGCGAAGTCGAAGGAACTGGTGTTTCCGTCACCAGTCGCCATCCACTTAGGGAGCGACCTCTAGTACTTCACAATCCTCGCGAAGTTCTTAGGATCCAAACTCGCTCCGCCCACCAGCGCTCCGTCGATTTCCTCTTCGCACAGCAGCCCGGGACAGTTGTCGGGCTTCACACTGCCGCCGTAGAGAATCCGTAGCCCCGCGGCAAACTCATCGCCGAACGCTTTTGCAGCTTCATGACGAATCAGGCTATGGGCGTCCACCGCCATCTCAGGCGTTGCGGTTTTGCCGGTCCCGATGGCCCACACCGGCTCGTAGGCGATCGTCATCCGGGCTGCCTTTTTCGCCGATATGCCGTTGAAGGCGCGCATCAATTGTCGGCGCAACACATCCTCCGTAAGCCCGGCCTCGCGCTCTTCCAGCACTTCGCCCACGCAGACGATCGGCGTCAACCCGCTCTCCAACGCCAACTCGAGCTTGCGGTTAACGGTATCGTCTGTCTCGTTGAAGTACTCTCGCCTCTCCGAGTGACCGAGAATCACATGGGTAACGCCGATTGCATTCAGCATCGGCGCCGAGATTTCCCCGGTAAACGCGCCTTCCTTTTCCCAGTGCATGTTCTGTGCGCCCACAAACAGATTCGATCCCTTAGCGGCTGCTACCGCAGTCTGCAGATCGATGTAGGGGGTGCAAACGACAATTTCGTCGCGTGTGTGATCGACGACCAGCGGCAAAAACTCCTGAAAGAATGCTGAGGTTTGTTCGGGCGTCTTGTACATCTTCCAATTGGCAACAATGAGTTTTTTACGAGGCATGAGATTAGTCCAGCCTTAAGGATTTACTTGCAGCATACGTCTTTGCAGCATTAAGAAAATGTTCCAACGCATAGCGGTCGAACAACACGAATCGTACTTCGCGCACATGTGCCGCCTTCTGTAGCGTCTCGGCAGCGCTGCTGATGGCAACCTTTGCAGCTAGATTTACAGGATAACCGTAAGCTCCGGTCGAAATAGCGGGAAACGCCACACTCTGTAGTTCAAGCTGGTCGGCGATACGAATGGATTCGCTATGGCAGCTCGCCAATGCTTCTGGTTCGTTGCAATCGCCCCCGCTCCACACCGGGCCAACAGTATGTATGACGTATCTGGCCGCCAGCTTCCCGCCGAGAGTGGCAACCGCCTGGCCGGCAGGCAGCCGTCCCTGTCGCGCTACGATCGCTTCGCACGCTTCCAGGATTTCCGGTCCACCAGCGCGGTGAATCGCGCCATCGACGCCGCCTCCACCCATCAGCGAAGAGTTGGCGGCATTGACGATCGCATCGCAGGTTTCTTTCGTGATGTCGCCCGGTCCCCTAATGGCAAGCACGCGCTCCGTTGTTATATGGAGCCGAAGGTTATCGATTTCGCTCGCCATGTTCGTTCAGGAAGATGGATGAACCGTGTGTTTCTCGCTCCCGTGGCGCTTGGGGCGGGGCCCGAAGTAGTACTACTTATTGGTCAGCGCGTCTACCCCTGGCAGCTTTTTTCCCTCAAGAAATTCCAGCGAAGCCCCTCCGCCGGTCGAGATATGTGAAACCTTGTCGGCAACTCCCGCCGCCTTCACTGCGGCCACGCTGTCGCCGCCGCCAATAATCGAGGTAGCCGCGCCGTTGTCAGCTACAGCTTCGGCGATTTTCTTGGTGCCCCTGGCGAACGCATCCACTTCGAACACGCCCATCGGTCCGTTCCATACGATCGAGCGCGCCGTGCCGATTTCGCTTTGAAATAGCTCGATTGTCTTCGGCCCGATGTCGAGCGCCATCATGTCGGTGGGTATGGCCTGTCCTTCTCCAATGTGCTTGATATGAGCATCCGGCGCGACCTTGTCAGCCACGACATGATCGACAGGCAACAGGACTTTCACGTGTTTTGCTTTAGCATCTGCCAGTATTTGTTTGGCGAGATCGAGTTTGTCGGACTCCAGCAGCGACTTGCCGATCTCGTGGCCCTGCGCTTTGAGGAACGTGTAGGCCATTCCGCCGCCAATGATGAGCGCATCGACTTTCGTCATCAGATGCTGAATCACTCCGATCTTGTCGCTGACCTTGGCCCCTCCGAGAATTGCCACAAACGGTTTCTGCGGATGAGTGAGCGCCTTGCCCAGGTACTCCAACTCCTTTTCCATGAGCAGCCCGGCCGCGTTCTTGGTGATGTAGTGCGTAATACCTTCGGTCGAGGCGTGGGCTCGATGGGCCGATCCGAACGCGTCGTTTACGTAGTAATCGCCGAGCTTGGCGAGTTGCTTGGCGAAAGCCGGATCGTTGGCTTCCTCCTCCGCATGAAAGCGCAGGTTCTCGAGCAAAAGCGTCTGGCCTTGCTCCAGCTTGCTCGACATCTCTTCCGCTTGCGGGCCGATGCAGTCCGGCGAAAACCCCACGTTCTCGCCGCGTCGAAGCACTTCGTCGAGCAGAATCCGCAGTCGCTCGGCTACCGGCTTCAGACTCATCTTTGGAACCGGTTTGCCCTTGGGACGCCCCAGATGCGACGCCAGGATAAGCCGCGCGCCGTGACGCAATGCGTACTCAATCGTCGGCAGCGTCTCGCGGATTCGCGTGTCGTCCATCACCCGCCCGTCATCTAGCGGAACGTTGAAGTCCACCCGCATGAACACCCGTTTTCCGGCTAAATCCAGATCTTTAATGGAAAGCTTCGACATAACACCCCCGCACGCACATAGCGTGCCGAACGTTCGCGGAGATTTCTCAGCTACTGAAACAGTTTATCGGGTGCCCCATCCCGCCTTCTTTTGGGGGTGGGATTTCAACTGGAAATCTGAAACTCGAAACCAAAGTATTGCTGGGTGGCCCACATATTCTCTCCTTGGGAATAAGTGGGTTCAGTACCCATCCCGCCCTGTTTCGGCGGGGTGGGGTTCTTCCGACAACTGATCACTGACAACAGTTACAGCCCCTTGCCGGCAATGTAGTGAATCAGATCGCGCACCCGGCAAGAGTATCCCCACTCGTTGTCGTACCACGCGATGACCTTCACCATGTTGCCATTGATGACGCGCGTCAACCTCGAATCGACAATCGAAGAATGTCGATCGCCCTTGAAGTCGCTGGAGACCAGCTCTTCCTCGGTATAGCCAAGGTAGCCCTTCAGCCGGCCCGCTTGCGAAGCAGACTTCAGAGCTCCATTCACTTCCTCGACTGAAGTGGGCTTTTCCACCTGCACCACCAGGTCCACCACCGACACGTTTGGCGTTGGTACGCGCATGGCGAAGCCGTCGAGTTTGCCCTTCAGTTCCGGAATCGCCAGATAGATCGCTTTCGCGGCGCCAGTCGAAGTCGGAATCATCGACAAGGCAGCGGCACGCGCGCGGCGCAGGTCCTTGTGCGGGAAGTCGAGCGTCACCTGGTCGTTGGTGTAGGAGTGAATGGTCGTCATGAAGCCACTGACGATTTTGAATTTATCGTTCACAACCTTGGCCACGGGCGCCAGGCAGTTCGTCGTGCACGATGCGTTTGAGATGATGTTGTCCTTCTTCGGATCGTACTTATCTTCATTCACGCCCAGCACGATGGTGATATCTTCACCCGTCGCCGGCGCCGAGATGATGACCTTCTTTACCGTCCCCTTCAAATGCTCCTTGGCCTGCTCCGCTTTGGTGAAGCGACCGGTTGACTCGATCACGACCTGTACGCCCAGCGAGCTCCAGTCCAACTTCGCCGGTTCCTTCTCGGAGAACACGCGAATCGACTTGCCGTCGAGAATGATGCAGTCTTCGCCTGCCTGAATGTCGTTCTGCAGGTTGCCAAGAATCGAGTCGTACTTCAGCAAATGGGCAAGAGTTTTAGGATTGGTCAAATCATTAACGGCTACGATGTCCAATTCCTTGTCATTCAGAGCACTACGAAGTACGTTGCGGCCGATACGGCCGAATCCGTTGATACCTACTTTGATCGCCATAACACCTCTCCAGGTATGGTCTCCTACCGCAGAAAAATAACCCCAGATACAGAGTGATTAGGATTGCCCTTCCGGCTACCGGCCGGAAGAAAAAGGGTAGCATTCGAGGGTAGTAGCGGCAAATGCTGCAGGTCACAAGAAGGGTATGCCGTCAGTCACATTGGTGCGGTTTTTTGCCTCCGAAAACTCGCCGTTGCGTTTGCCGCCACCCCTCAAAGCGTGTTACAAGTGCAACATGCGCAGATGGATGCGCGACCGTGCGAAGCGGCGCAAACAGCAGCAGGAAAAACAGGGGCAGGACCAACCGACGCCTCTTCAACCTCGATTTCCCGATCCCATTCCCGATGACATCGGCAACCGCATCGAAGGCTACGAGCCTGCCGCGACTGCTGAGTCGCCAGACCGCAAGGAGCAGCCTGCTGCTCAGACTGGTGGTGGGGAGGAGCCACCGCAAGGTTCCCGTCGTGATCGCAGCCGGCGTCGTGGACGCCGCGGTCGCGGTGGCCGCCCACAAGTGCCACAGACAGCTCCACCGCCTTCCCAGGCGCCGTCACTGCCCGGTCCCGGCGGTCCCACCGGCGAGGCCGCCGAAGCCGATGCCTCTCCCGCTGATGCTGCCCCCGAAATAACCGAACCAGCTACCGCCCTGATGCGTCCGCCCGCGCCCCACGAAGCTCGCAGGTCCAAAGGCGCCGTTGTGCTGTCCATCGGCCTGCCCGGCTCCGGCAAGAGCACTTGGTTCAAACGTCACAACATCTTGCCGCTTTCCAGCGACATGGTTCGTATTCTTTTGTTCGACGACGTTACTGAGCAGCGCTATCAGGATCTGGTGTTCTCCACTCTCCGCTCTATGCTACGCGCGCGTCTGCTCGCGCGCCGTCCGTGGAATTACGTCGACGCCACCAACCTTTCTCCGCACGAGCGACGCAGTTGGATCAAGCTGGCCCACGATTTTGGATACGAATCGCATGCCGTTTTCTTTGATGTTCCGCCCGAAGTCTGTATCGAACGCAATCGCCGCCGCGAGCGCAACGTTCCCGAGGACGTCATGCTACGCATGGCAAACAAACTTCGCCCGCCCAAGTTCGAAGAAGGCTTCGCAAAAATCACCGTCGTCCGCCTGAAAAAGAAGGAAGGCGAGCCGGCGGAAGAATCGCGCGCCGAATTTCCCATCGCCCCCGACGAAGGCGAAGCCCCGGAACCGGTCAAGCCCATCGACAGGGAGTATTAAGGCGACATCTGTACCGATCAGCAAAGTGCCATCCTGCTGACTGACCGCCTCCTGCAAGATCTGACACCATCACCGGCGCACAGTTTGTGACCGATGCTAAAGGCCGTAAGCCTAATCTCAGAGTCGAGGCGAAAAGAAAGGTGAATTCCTCTGGCAAAGAGTAAGGCCGACCTGATCAAGCACGGCGCCTTCGTGCATGGTTATGCGGTTGAGAAAAAGCCTTCCGCTCGGAAGGAACTCGACGCTTGCCGAATCAAGTGCTTTCGCGCCTAGTCCGTAAAATCGAATCTCTCAGCCACGATCCAAGACCCTCAACCTGCAAGAGGCTAAGGTGACCTCTGGCGTAGTCGAGTTGGAGACTGGCAGTTGTTTACATCATCGGCAACGCTACGAAACTTCTTAGCGCGACACCAGTCGCGCACCGGCGAGAAGTCTACGACTGAGCCTGCCTACTCCCCTACCAGCGTCTTATACTGCGCCGCCGTTAGCGGCACCACCGAAAGACGCCCCACCCTCACCAGCGGGGAGTCGGCGAACAGCTTATTTGCCTTGATTTCTGCTAGCGACACAGACCTGGCCAGCGGCTTGCCGACCTGAATCTTCACCAGCGGCTTGCTGGGATCTTTAGCATCGACCGAAACCACCGAAGCCGTTCCTACGGCTGTCTTATGGTCGCCGGTCTCGTAGATAATCAGCCTCGCTCCGGGCTGCATCTCGCGCAGATGCCTCACTGCCACAGGATTGGTAACACCATCCCAGATCGTCGTCTTATCGCGCTGCAAATCCTGGAACGAGTATTCCGAAGGCTCCGTCTTGAGTAGATATTCGCTGGCCATGCCCGCTATGGTCGCACGAGGAGCCCTCAGCCACCAAGCCTCACCGGTCGAACCCTTTCCAGAGAATGAACAAAGCGGTCGCCATTGCAGCCACCTCGGTGCCTGGATCGCCGGAGAATTCCATAGGTTTCGGGCTGCAGACCTGGATGAGTTGCGGCTCGAGTTACTGCACTGCGCGGCCCTTGAAATGCGCAGTGACCGCGGCCTGATCGCTGTAACCCTCCACCGGTCGCCATTGCTTGCGGTCAGCGCTCAGATAAAACTTATAGTTCAGCGTTCCCGTTTCCTACTCACTGACGCTAACCATCTCTTTCGCGATTGCCTCAAATTCCCCGAACTTACCGTCATGGACTTCCAAATCAACCAGCAAACGAATGCGTCCGGTTGCCAGGCATTTCTCCTCGGAAGCATAGAAATTGCCCCGTTCCTACCAAATTTTTGCTTGGCCGAGGAACGCTTCACGGGGGCCCGACGCCCGCCGGTTTTGCGCGCGTTGGGGTGGTTGAGCGGTGCAGGCACAATCCTACCCAAAAGAACGGCTTTAGCGCCGAGGTAAAACGGGGCAATCAGATATCCTACATTGTGGGATCAGCTACTGCTTGTCGTACTCGTATTTCGCTTTGTACTTCTTGCCGTCGGCGCTGGTTCCATCGATGTCAACCGTTCGCGTCTTGCCGCCTTTGGCGACCTCTATTTTGCCGGTGGCCACGGTTTTCCCACCCTTCATAACGACCAGGTCCAGCGTCCGTTCGCCCTTGGCTGTGTACGAGCGCGAGTCAGAGCTGTCGGTTCCCGTGACGGGATACGGCTTGCCGTCAAACTTGCCCGTCCACTCCGAATGGGACGGTTTTCCCGAGGCATCCACGCCGTCCGTGGTGACCTTGATCATGTCATTGGCCGCCGCGGAATAAACCACCGTGGTGTTCTTACCGGCGCCGGCTGGGATCTTCGACTTGGCTTCATTCAGCTTCCACGTCCCCATGTTCGGGTTTTCGGCCGCATACAGGGCTAGAGCAAACAGGCACACTACAAGCGATGATGCGAGGGTTCTAAGTTTCATTGGGGTCTCTCCTAATCGAATGTGAGAAGCAAGATGCCAGCGATGAATGGACGGGCGCCAGTCTAGCCCAGCAAACCGCCAGCGCGCAAGCAAAATGCAGGCATATCCCCTTTGCTAATAGCTCCCGGCCTCTCGGAGCCTGCCCTGAGGGTAGTCGAAGGGCCGGTGAAATAGGGTCTCAAAAAAGAGCGGGGCTTCAGCTCCGGGCTTTTTCGATCTCCAACGACATGAAGGCGGAGTTATTATTGTCCTGGTCGCCGCTATTGGAGGCTGAGAGCTGGTGGCTGACAGCTAATAACTGACAACCGACAACTGATTCGTGGAGCTGTACTGATGAATTCCCTAAAGGACGTGCTTGCTAGGTTGTTTTCCTCTCTGTTGATCACGCTTCTCTTTGCCGCAATGGCAAGCGGCCAAACAGCGGCACCGCAACCATCCTCACCGTCCGCTTCGGCACAAACCACCGCAGCGGCCCAAGCACAATTCGACAATCGCATCTTTGCGGAATTCGACAAGCTGGTACACGTGAACCGCGTAAAGGTGGGAGATGCCATCACTGCGCACCTCACTGCTCCCGCGAAGATGCGCAACGGCACCGAACTGCCTAAAGGAAGCAAGTTGGTGGGAAGCATTACCGAAATCAAGGCAAAGGCCGACAAGGAAGGTCCGTCGAAACTCGGTTTGCTCTTCACCAAAATCGTGTCGAAGAACGGCGCTGAGATCCCCCTCCAGGTTGCCTTGGTCACCGTCGCTCCGCACACACAGCAAAACAGCGTCGACTCGCTTACCGCCGGTAATCCCTTCTCGGGAAGCGACCGTTTGCACGCCGGTAACGGCTCGGCGGAGCTGAACAACAAAACCACCGAAGGTGAGGCCTTGAGCCGCGGGCTGGGAGCGCGAGCCCCCGCCGCACGCGCCAACGTTGCCGAAAACGACTTGCAGCCCGGCAAGTCGTACCTGCCCGGCGTCGTTCTCGCTTCGTATTCCATGGATAATCCCGGCACGATACTCGAATCGAAATCAGGCTCGGTCTATCTGGATTCCGGCGTTCGCCTGATGTTGCTGCAACCGTAATTGGCTAACAGTTTGCGAAGGACTACCCTACAACTGACCGTGCTGAGAGAAGCGCTACTCCCACATTGCGGTAGCGCCACTACCTCATATGAGTTTCAATAATCTTTAATTCAGCCAACTCCGCAAACCTGTAGCCAAACCCTCTCGAATATCTCCATGGCATTGAAACTACGTATGCCACTTTTTGGGCATTGGCGTGCGATGTGGCAAGTCAGCGAAGTGGAGGGACTAACCCTCCGCAATGTATTGAGTTCGTGGAGAGGCAACACTATGCATGCTGGACTGAGAAAATTGGGCGCGATTTTGGGCGTCATGTTGTTGAGCTCCGTTTGGTTGTTCGGTCAGGCGGAGACTGGAACTATCAGCGGCACCATTACCGACAAGAGCGGCGCCGTAGTGCCCGGCGCCACCGTGACTGTTACCTCGAGTAACACCGGATTTACCCGTTCAACCACGACGGGTGGATCAGGTGCTTATGCAATCCCCAGCCTTAAGCCGGACACCTACACAATCACTGTAGAGCAGGCCGGATTTCAGAAGTACAGTCGCCAAGTCATCCTCGATGTGGGCGCCAGAGTAGATATTTCAGCGCAACTCGCAGTGACCGGTGCATCAACAACCGTCGAAGTTACAGGATCGGCGGAAACGGCCGCCGTGAATACCGAGAACCAGACCCTCTCGCAAGTAGTTACGGCGCAGCAGATCACGGATCTTCCAACTCTGACCCGCAATCCATACGACTTGGTCGCGACAGCCGGAAATGTAAATGAAGACATGCAGAGTGGTCGTGGTGCCGGCGTGGCTATCAACGGTCAGCGCTCTGCGGATACTAGTATCTTGCTCGATGGCGGCGACAACGTTGACCTCTTCACTGCATCGGTCGGACAGAGTGTTCCATTGGATTCGGTGCAGGAATTTCGTATCTCGACCTCGAACTTTACCGCGGAGTACGGGCGCACCGGCGGCGGCGTAGTCAACGTGACCACCAAGTCTGGAACCAACAATTTCCACGGTTCGCTGTATGAATTTAACCGTGTCTCCGACTTGGCCACCAACACCTATAACAACAGCGCCAATGGGCTGCCCAGAGACCACTTCACGCGCAACCAGTTCGTCTACTCCGTTGGCGGCCCGGTGATTAAGAACAAGCTGTTCTTCTTCAGCAGCACGGAATGGACGCGTGTGCGCAGCCAGGCCACCATTACCCAGAGCATCCTTGATCCTGCATTCCTCACGCAGCCCGGCATCGATCCAGCAACGCAGGCGTTTTTCGCTGCCTACGGAAACAAAACCGTGCCCAGCCTGCAGGTACTGAGCTCGGTTCCCTGGGGTACGGCTTGCCCTCAAGATCCAGTAAACACCCCACAGTGCATTATTCCTGGGTTGAGTGCCAGCTCTCCCTTTGGCCAGTACGTCTCTTACAAAGCGCCTGCGGATTCTGGCGCTGGCAACCCGCAGAACACCTGGTCCACCGTCGCCCGCATGGACTGGAATATCGGCCCAAACGATACGATCTACGGCCGTTACGCCGCATTTCACGAAGATGATTTCCCCGGTACGATCAACGCCAGCCCTTATCTGGGCTACGACACTGGACAGAACATCTTCAACCAGAGCGTGATCATCAACTACACGCATGTGTTTTCACCCAACATCGTGAACTCGCTCAAGCTGATGTACAACCGCCTGAACCTGTTGCAGCCTTTGGGCTCGCAGCCGGTCAGCCCGACACTGTACACCTCGAATTTCGCCATTCCGCCGTTGCCGGGCACCAACGGCCCCTTGGTCTTCCCTGGCTATTCGCAAACCACTCCCGGTAACGCCATTCCCTTTGGCGGTCCGCAGAATGTCTACCAGATTTTTGACGACCTCTCCTGGACGTACGGTAAGCACCAGTTCAAGTTCGGCGGCGCTTTTATTCAGACCCGTGACAATCGCACCTTCGGCGCGTACGAGAATGCCGTCGAGTCGCTTACTGGCAGCGCGGCTATCTCCGACGCTGCGGTGGCGCTGGCGACCGGACAACTGTTCCAGTTCCAAGGTGCAGTCTATCCGCAGGGTTTGTTCCCCTGTTCGCGCGCCGAGACCGGACAGTACGTCGTTACTCCTCAGTGTCTGCTGAACCTGCCTGTGACTCAGCCGTACTTCAGTCGCAACAACATTTTCAATGACGGGGGCGCCTACTTGCAGGATTCCTGGAAGGTGACGCAACGGCTGACTCTGAATCTCGGCATTCGCTGGGACTATTACGGAGTCCAGCACAATTCCAATCCGAAATTGGATTCCAACTTCTACCTCGGTCCGGGCGCGAATATCTTTCAGCAAGTACGCGATGGCCAGGTGCTACTGGCAGGACAGGGACCCACGTCTGGATTGTGGGCTCCACAGTGGACGAACTTTGCCCCACGTGTGGGCTTTGCCTGGGATATCTTCGGTGACGGCAGCACTTCACTGCGCGCTGGGTATGGCATCGGTTACGAGCGGAACTTCGGCAACGTCACCTACAACGTGATCCAGAACCCGCCGAACTACGCCGTGATCAGCGTCACCAACGGCATCGACGTGGCTTCTCTTCCCATCAACGTTTCGAATTTCGGGCCGCTGTCTGGTAACGGAAGCACCTGCGGCGGTAATCCGCTCGTGGTGCCGGGCACGTCGTGTTTCCCGAACGCAAGCTTGCGCGCGGTGCAGCAGAATATTCCCACCGCTTACGTCCAGTTCTGGTCGGCCGCCATCGATCGCCAGCTGGGCAAGAATACCGTCGCTTCGATTGAATATGTTGGATCGCGCGGCATTCATGAGTACGACATCTCCAACCTGAACGCCGCCGGATATGGTTCGGCGTTCTTGGGAGATACCCGTACCGCGAACCGCATCAACTACCAGTACAGCAACCTCAACTATCGCGGAGCGCACGGCTTCAACTATTACGACGGCGTGAATATCAAGCTGCAGAGCAACAACCTGTTTAACAAAGGCTTGTACATCACGGCCAACTACACTTGGTCACATGCCATCGACAACCTCTCGTCCTCGTTTTCCGACGGAACCCCCGGTGTGTATGGGTTGGGCTACCTCGATCCCTACAATCCCGCCCTGAACAAGGGGAACGCCGACTACGATATCCGCAACCGCTTTGTGGTGAGTGGCACCTGGAACATTCCTTGGGGCGCGAATATGTCCAGGGCCTGGGAGCGGCAGACCTTTGGCGGGTGGAGCTTCTCCCCCATCATCAATGTACACTCGGGTTATCCCTTCTCGATTTACGATGGGACGGAGATCAGCAATACGGGTTTGGGCTATAGCGAACCGTTCTGGATTCCATCACAGCCGGTCTCGCAGCGTCCGCTGACGGCCCCGGTTGCGGTTGGACCGAACCTGTTCAACTATCTGCCTCTGGCGATCGATCCGACTACCGGTCTTCCAATCAATGTAGGCGACGCTTTGTCGGTTCCGGTCTGCTCCGGCCTGTATCACACGGGCTGCGTGTACAGCAACAGCGGCCTGCCGCAGGGCCATCGCAATGCCTATGTCGGGCCGGGTTTCTGGAACGTGAACTTCGCGATTGCCAAGACGTTCAAGCTGACAGAGCGCTTCAACCTGCAGTTCCGCAGCGAATTCTACAATGCCTTCAATCACAGCAACATGTACATTAATGCCGGCAACCTTGATATCGAGTCTGGCACGGGTGTAACCGCCATCCAGACCATCAAAGGCGAGCCCGGTGGCAACGTCATTACGCCCACTCCGCCTCTGGAACGCCGCAATATCCAGTTCGGTCTCAAGCTGAACTTCTGATTCACTGACGGGTGAGGACCGGGGAGCCTGCGGGCTCCCCGTTTTTTTTGAAAGGTGGCGCCTCGGACCGAATTCATTGAACGCCGGCTGGAACACAGAAACGATGAAGTGAAGAAATTTCATGCCGAGCTACAGGAGCCAGTGCGGGTAGGCATGGAAGCCACCGGCAATGCGCACTGGTTCGAGCGAATGCTGGCCCAACTGGGACAGGAACTGTGGGTTGGAGATGCAGCGGAGATTCAGACGGCGATGCTACGCAAGCAGAAGACGGACTCGCGGTATGCACGGCATATTCTTGATCTGCTGTTGCAGGATCGTTTTCTGCTGATCTGGATTCCTTCGCCGGCCGAGAGTGATCTACGGCAGCTCCTGCGGCATCGCCACAAGATGGTTGGATAGCGAACTTCGGTGAGGAATCAATTACAAGCTTTGGCAATGGGCCAAGGTACCTAGCGAAAAAGAAGTTCTGAACCAGCGCAGGACGCGGGGAATTAGAAGGCCTGGGGCTGGATGCCTGGGCCAGTCAGCGCCTCCAGGAGCCTGCTAGCCATCTTAGATCGACTCGATCCTGGCCTAGCGGAGTTAGACCAGGCAGTCAAGCAAGAGGCGCAGAAATACCCAGCGGCGTTGTTGCCTGATGGAACGGCCCCGGGGTTGTACGAATGGAAGAGCCGCGAGCGGCGGCTTTGCAGTCCGGCCGTCAGCGCCGGGTGGAGTGAAATTCTATGTTGTTAGCAATTCCGCACTGCTAACTTCAGCTCGCCAGAGCGATGACTTCAATCTCGACCAAAACGTCTTTGGGAAGGCGCGCAACTTCGACAGTGGAGCGTGCCGGAGGATGGGCAGTAAAGTAGCGGCCGTAAACCTCGTTCATCGCGGCGAAGTCATTCATGTCTTTCAAGAACACTGTCGTCTTGATGACTTGGCCGATCGATGACCCGGCGGCTTCCAGAATGCCCGAGATGTTCTGCAACGCTCGCTCGGTCTGTGCCGCGATGTCACCACTGATGAGTTGCTGGGTATTCGGATCGAGTGGAATCTGTCCGGAGAGAAAGACTAATCCGTTTGCTCTTACCGCCTGGGAGTATGGGCCAATGGCCTTCGGACCTCGGTCTGTCGAGATGACTTGACGCATATAAACCTCCAGAACCAAAAGACCGATTGTCGCATACCAGACTCCGCGTCAAATGGGCGTAACCTCCAGAAATTAAAGATCGGGTGTGGATGAGAGAGTTCTTTCTTCAGATGTCAACAGTGACACGCAAGAGTCCTTCGAAAAAGCAACCAGATCCAAGTTGGTTACGAGGAATGCGTCGAGCAATCTAGGGTTTGCCGAATCGCGCAAAATCCTGCCTGTAGAATGGCAAGTAGGGCTGCTGACGCGCTCTGCGGGAGCACAAATCAGGCATGGACTTGACCTGGGTGACCGATCGCATCGCGGTCGGCGGGGGGATCTGGCACGAAGGCAACATGATCGAGGTGGTGCGAGAAGGAATAACGCACATCATCGACATGCAAATTGAGTTTGACGATACGCCGCTGGCCGAGCCGTACGGAGTGAGGGTACTGTGGAATCCGACAGACGACGACTTTAGACCGAAACCGGTCGAGTTATTTCGCCAAGGCGTGGATTTCGCACTGGAAGCGCTCGAAGAGCCCGAAGCTAAAGTTTTCATTCATTGTGCTGCGGGAGTCCACCGGGCGCCGATGATGGCGCTGGCGGTGCTCCGGGCACAGGGTTGGTCACTGGAGGATGCGGTCGAGAGGATCGAAGAGCGGCGCGACGTCGTTGACTTCGCTGACGTGTACCTCCGCAGCGTGGAAGAGTTTATGCGGAGGTGGCCAGTAGCCAGTCGCCGGTAGCCAGTTTTCCCTCGCTGTCGTGAGCGAAAAGGCGGGAGGCACCCAGTCTAGCGCGAAGAATTTAATTAGAAAGGCACACGATACGCGCAACGCATGCCGCCCGATGGGGCGGCTTTTTCTCTGCTGAGATGCAGGGTCACGGTGGCTGCGATTGCGACAGCCGCGGCGGCAGAAGCATGGGCCCGGCGATGACAATCCTGTCCGATGTGGGTTTATCGGGCTGATGGCGCGGTCGCGAGGGGAACCGTGCTGATCTGGTGGTCGCATTCACGACGGCAGACGGAAAAGCGTGGCCGCCGGTTCTCTCATCGTGGAGCTGGAGAGCGGAAAAGAGGCGAATCCTTTGACCAGCTCAGGGCAGGCTCTGGGGCACTCAAAGAGGGCCGCTTGAACGAGGCATCCGGCTGCCGTATCGTCGAGTCATGGGCTGTCTTTCCATGAAGCGGTGGATGATGGTGGCGGCCTGCGCCGGATTCATAGGAGTGGGCGGAGTTGCACAGGAAGCAGCCAAGCCGCCGGAGTCAACGAAAGGAACCACGTTGATCGGTTGCTTGGCGGGACCCGATGCGGACGATCATTACACCCTGACCAGCATGCAGCATCGGATGGGCGTCGATGTCGTGGGCGGCGAGGAGTTGAAGCAAGATGCAGGCGCGAAAGTGAAGCTGACAGGCACGTGGGAGCCCTTGCCGGGCGTGAGTGCCAAGAAGAGCGACGCGACGCAGACGTTTAAGGCGACACAAGTTAGGGTGTTGGAAGAGAAGTGCCAGGCTCCCCAGGCGGTGACGCCAGTGAGCAAAAATAAGCAGCAACAGAAGAAATAGTTTTGATATCTGTGTCGGGGGCTAAAGCCCGGTTCTATTAGCCGTGCTCTCTCCGGCACAACTATCACGGCGCTGGAAAAGTGGTTCGTAGCACTGGAAATTGCCGCAGGGGCTAGGGTGAGGGCGTGAGAACCCCGTCGGCGCTACGCGGATCCGCAATTTTTCCCGTTTGTCCCGGGGCTTGCGCCCAGCTCCAACACCAAGGCCGCCGCTTCTCCGCCCACCCAGCGCGAACTCGGCGGGGGCCCCGACTTTGCGGCTCATTTTGTCGCAAAATCTAGTGCGTCCGTTGCGCAGAATTGTGGAGAACCGAGTTCTCACGCACTTATTAAAAACCCTAATCCTCTTTTCAACCTCTTACGACACCCTTCGGATTCGCTCAGGGCAGGCTCTGAAGTCATGCCCTGCTACAAAGCAGTCGTTAACGAGTTCTTCGATGGCCTGAGAGGCCTTGCCCTGGCGGATCATTTTCCTGGCAATGATTGTTGGGCCAGGCATGTGCCGATGCCTAGCGGTGAATTAATCGCATGAATCTGGCCCCGAGAAAGTCGGCATGGCCGGCGTCTACTTTGCAGCTTCGAGTTCTTTCGACATCTCGAGCAGTTTGAGGACGGTATTCCAGTTGCGCGCAGTTGCGGGTATGTTCAGCGCGCGATCGAGGACGGCGGGCAGCTTGGAGCGGCCCTGGCCTTCGGGGAAGTAGATATAAAGCTCGCGTTCTGCAGGTTGAATTTCTTCCGGGCCCACGCGGATGGAGAGAATGCGGTCGCGGGTGGCGGCATCGAAGGGATTGGCCAAGAACCAGACAATCAATTTCGATGGTTCGATATCTGGGCGCTTGGCGAAAGGATTACGGGCAAGGATCTGGCGGAGATCGTTGGTGGTGCGGAGAACCACCGCAGAGTGAAAGCCGAGCCGCTTTTCGATAGCGGATTCGATGCGGGCGGCGAGACCCGGAACGGCGGATTTCGAACAGCCGAAGACCACGTTACCGCTTTGAATGTAAGTTTTGGGATTGGTCAGATCCAGCGAGCAGCAGATGTTGCGCAGCTCTTCCATGCCGATTTTTTTGTGGCCGCCTAAATTCACGCCGCGCAGCAGAGCAACGATCGCTATCATGAGAACCTCAGTTGGCCCATTTTAGATTTCGAAAACTCGTTTCAGAGGCTGACGCCCCGAAATATTTTCACCACCTTGCGGCACGACTGAAGTCGTGCCCTGACGTGAAATCTCTACCAGAGCATTTCTTGCGCGGCTTCTGATGCACGCCCTTCGTATGTCAACCGAACCTCTTCATTTCTTCAAGGGAAGCGGTCTCGTCTTGCCGGTTTCGGCCGAGGTGCGCGCGGCGTCGAGAATTTCGGTGACGATGAGGTTGGTCGCAAGCGAGCTCATGCCGTCGGGTTGTGCGCCGTCGAGAATGACGGCACGAAACTCGATGAGAGGATCATTGTAGGGCGCGGGCACGTCTTTGGCGTTGAGCTGCTCCTCCCGCTCATTTGGGCGACGCACGCGCACATCGCCTCTCACTCCAGCAGGTGCAGATGCGGCGCCTGCTGAGGACCCCGGTGAGACGGTGATGACATACCCTTTCTGGCCGTATACTTCCATATCTTTGCGATCGAAGGGCCAATTCCACGAGGCCTGAATGATTGCAACTGCCTTCGGATACTTCAACACGATTACCGCTTCGTCGTCGACCTTGGGATAAATGTCGGGCTTGATGGTGTTGGTCACCGCTGTGACCGATTCAGGAGCCTGGCCATTCATCAGCCAAGTGGAGAGATCGGCCCCGTAGCAGCCGAAGTCGAAGAGCGCGCCCGCACCGTTCAGCTGGGGATCGGTGAGCCAGGAGAGGAACTCGGGCTGGACGCCGATCTCCTTGGGGCCACGATGGCCGTCGTGCACGACGATTTTGCGAATATCGCCAAGGGTGCCATCCTGCACTAATTCGTAAGCCGCGTGATTGCTGCGATACCAGGTGGTCTCGTAATTGACCAGGACATGGATGTGGCCGCGCTGCGCGACCTGGGCGATGGTGAGTGCGTCGTCGTAACTCACTGCAAGAGGCTTTTCCATCATGACGTGTACGCCGTGGCGGGCGCAGGTTTCGACGACGGCACGGTGGTCGTAGGTAGAGGTGTAAACCAGGACCGCTTGCGGATGCGCTTTCTGCAGCAGGTCATCGAGGTTGGAGTAGTAGAGCCTGGGGTCGAGTCCGAATTTCTTTGAGTACTGGTTAAAGAGGGATTGGCTGGGATCGTAGATGGCAACGATCGCGATGTCACTGCGGTGCAGGTTGTGTTGAAAAAAGCCGTCAACGTGGCCATGGACGAGTCCGACGACGGCCAGCCGGAGAGGGGCGGTTTGGGCTTGGAGTGTGTTGGCGACGAGAATCAAGAGGATCAGGAAAGAGCGGGGCAAGGGGCCTCCGAAGACTGCAGATAACATACGACAAGGAAGCCGGACGACGCACAACGGAGAGGAGGCGGGGGGCAGACAGAGCCCGCGGAACTCTAGTTCATTTCGACCTTCCCGTTATCAGAGGGGCTAAAGCCCAGATTGTATCTCAACCTCTTAGGGCACGACTAAAGTCGTGCCCTGACTCATTTTCATTGCACAAGGAGTCTTTTTCAGCGGCCCCATAAAGTCGTGCCCTGACAGCAGTCCGTGGGATGAAGGGCCGGGACTCTGGCGCCGCGCGAGACGGACGGTACGTTTCACCATGTCGCTCGATGTGGCTGACAAGTTGGAGAAGGGCGATCGGGTCACCGAACAGAACGGCATGCTGTCGGCAATCGCAGCAGGTATCCGCCACCCGATGCGTTTGGAATCACGGAAATCTAGGTCGCCCCTAAGGTTCGTCGGATGATGTTCCTGCCGGTGCTCTCTGCGCGGCGATCCAATTCGTCATGCGCTGATGTAGGACATCGAGCGGCAATGGGCCAGCACTCAGTAACTCATCGTGAAAGGTTTTGATGTCGTACTTCGCGCCGAGTCCTTTCTCGGCCTGCTCGCGCAAGGCGAGGATTTCCATCTGCCCCATCTTGTAGCTGAGCGCCTGTCCGGGCCACGCGATATAGCGGTCCACTTCAGTTTGGATGTTGGGCTCGTCCATGGCAGTGTGCTGGCGGAAGAACTGCACCATCTGCTCCCGTGTCCAGTGCTTGTAATGCACGCCTGTGTCGACGACAAGACGGACGCTGCGCCACATCTCATTGCCGAGACGACCATATTCGCTGTAAGGGTCCTGGTAAAACCCAACATCCTTGCCCAACCGCTCGGAATATAGCGCCCACCCTTCGGAATACGCGGGGAGGTAGTTGAACTTGCGGAATTCCGGAATGCCGGTGAGCGCTGCGGAAATCGAGAATTCGAGGTGATGTCCGGGCACGCCTTCGTGGTAAGCGATGGCTTCGACATTCAATAGCAGGCGATGCGTGGGATCGTATTCGTTGACGTTGATGCGGCCCGGGCGAGAGCCGTCAGGGGTTCCGATGGAGTAGTCGGCGGGAACCGAATCCGGCGCGCGAAACGCTTCCATGGGCACGACCACCAGCTTGGTCTTGGGCAGAACTCCGAAGAGTTGCGGCAGCTTGGTGTACATCTGGTCGGTGTAATGCTGGTAAAGATCGAGGATCTGTTGCCCGGAGACGCCGTGCAGCTTGGGATCCTGCCGGATGTGCTCGTTGAAGCTCTTGACGTCGGGATAGCCTTGCTGCTTGGCGATGGCGAGCATCTGGGCGTCGAGCTCTGCCACTTGCTTAAGGCCCATCTGGTGAATTTGCTCAGGCGTGTATCCGGTGGTGGTCAGCAGCTTCACCGCGTACTGGTAATAGGCATTGCCATTGGGCAGAGACCACACGCCCATCTCCATGCGGCCTTTGGGAGCGTAGTCGGTCTTCACAAATTCGGCGAACTTCGCGAATGCTGGGTTGACTTCGGTCTTTACGACCTTCAGCACTTCGTCGCGAAGGCGTTGTTGCTCTGCCGATGAAATGCTCGCAGGGAACATCTTCAGCGGCTCGGTGAATGGGCCCTTCTCTTCGGTCGCGTTGGCCACGTTCTGCGCCTGCACGGCAACCTTCTCCAGCAGGAACCTGGGCGGCATCAGCTTGTTGTTCATGCCCAGCTTCAGGTTGGCGGTAACCTGATCGAGAGCCTGCGGAATCTGACCCAGCCGCGAGAGATAGTTCTGGTAATCTTTCACGGTGTTGAACGGCATGTTTCGCGGCATTGAGGCGAGTTCCAGGTGCACACCGCCGAATTGGGTCTCTGACATCTGCCACTCGTTGAAGGGTGCACCTTCAATATCGATGCGCAGGCGGCGCACCATGAGCTGCTGGTTTAGCGCCTCGTCTTCGGGAAAACCCTTGGTGTCGATCGCCTCAAACAACTTCAACTGCTGCTTGGCGTGGGCGAGCTCCTTCTCAACAGCCTGCTGCGAGTAATCATCGAGGCGGTCGTTGTAGCGGTTGTCGCCAATGGCCGTGGCAAACTCCGGATGCGTGCGCAGGGTGTACTCCCACTCGGCCTGAATGGCTTCGCGGAGTTGCGCGCGGCGGGCATCGAGGCTGGCGTTGCTGTTGCTCTGAGCGAAGAGAGTGAGAGTACATATGCCAAGGATGAATAGCGCGAGGACAACCTTCATCGTGCGGACAACCTCCGTAAGAGGGGAGAGATGGTAAAGAATATACAACGGCTAAGCGCATCGTGCGCCACACAACCTCAGCCGGATCGCTCGGCGCTGTGAGCGATAGCACCAGGATTGAAGTTACACTGTCCGTCAACTATGAAACACGCAATCCTGGGAGCGGGCGCAATTGGCGGCCTCATGGCCTCGGCCCTGAGCTCGGTCGGCGAAGATGTCACGCTCATCGTTCGTGCCGAGAAATTTGCCGACCATCCACATACTTTGTTGCTGGAGCATCCCAACGGAACAATCACTGCATCCGTGAAGACCACGACGCGCCTGACGGAGCAAGTCGATGCGCTCTGGATTGCCACCAAGACATACCAGCTCGATGATGCGCTGATATCGGTTGAAAGAGCGCCCGGCATCGTCGTTCCATTACTCAATGGAGTCGATCATGTTGCGATTTTGCGCTCGCGTTTCCCACCGGATTCAGTTGTGCCTGGTACCATCGCCGTCGAGGCCGAGCGCAGCGCTCCTGGTCGTTTCATTTATCGCTCGTCTGTGCGCCTGAATATCGCCGCCAGCGTTGGGCCGGTGCTCAAAGATGTTGTCGAACGACTGCGCGGCCTGGGCTGGAAGTGCGAGTTTGTCGCTAGCGAAGCTACACTGCTCTGGACCAAGCTCTGCTTTCTCGAGCCCTTTGCGCTGGTAACTTCGGCATCGGGCAAGAACAACGGCGAAATCCTGTCGGATCGCGAATGGAAAGGAAAATTGGAATCCGCTATACGCGAGGCTGCCGCGGTGGCGGCGGACGAGGGCGCGCAAATTGACATTGCGAAGGGTGCAGATGTCTTTGCAAACTTTCCGCCCACCATGCGGGCCTCGATGGCGAAAGACCTGGCCGCAGGACGCAAGCTGGAGCTCGACGGCATCGCCGGACCTATCGTGCGAGGCGGCGCGAAATATGGCATTCCAACACCTGTGACCTCGAGTCTGATAGCGATGATTGAGGAGAATATTCGGACCCGGACGCTGAGGTGACCTTGCCCGAGGTGACTGTCGTAGTGGAGAGGTCTGGCAGGCAACCCTGAATCTGTGACTCGGCGCTGTGCTTCGCTTTGTCCGCCATCACTGCAGCTGCTTCCATGGATACAGCACGTTGACGTTGTTGTCATAGTCCTGAAGCTGGATCAAGTCAGTGTTGGTGTGACTGCTCTCCAAATCGGAGCCGAAGCGGACTACTTTGCTAGAGAACCAGGGCTGGCTGCTGTCGTCCGTGCACGCGCGACTCATCAGAAGTTGAGTGCCACGGAAGACGATGAGTCCGCCGCGGTGGGGGCAGTCGCCGCCAACGCACGTTGTGGCGATGTACTTGACACCCTTTGTCTCGAACCAAACCTGGCGAATTGACGCGTTCGGTCCAACGGGACTGACCGTGCCGACAAAGCGATTGTGGTTGTCAGCTGTAGCCGAGTAAGTGAGTTCGTTCCTGGAGGCGGTTCCATAGCGGTAGGTGATGGATTGAAATGGGGCCGCTTCGGGACCGGTGCAGAGAGAGACGACTTTGCGATTGCCTTCGAGCTGGCAGGAAAACAAGACTCCCTCGTCCGGTTGGCAGAGGGATCCTTGGGATGACTGCGCGAACGACCAAGCCGAGGAAAGCAGCAAAGCAAGACCTACCGCAAGAGAGATTTCAAGCTTGCTGGAAGACTTGAAAAGCTTTTTGAAAGTTTGCGCGGCGTTGGGCATAGGAATTTGTGCCTTTGTTGATGACGGCTGTGATGGCATCGACGTTCAAGCCCGAACTGCCGTGGTCGGCAAGCGCAGGTAACCCGTGCTGAACCCAGAAGCAGACCGCCGAGCGAACGCTGTAAGGGAGCGTGATTGGCAGATCGGGATTCGTTACAAAGTCCGCGCCGTCGACTCCATAGATTTTCCCATACTCGATTGCAAGCGCGCCGTAATTAGCGCGGCCCGTCACTTGAATGAAGCCACGGCCGCGAAAGCGCCACCCGTCTCCGCTGGCTATATCTCCGTTGCCAATCCTGTCGGCGTAAACCTTGTCGGCAATTTGCTCCTGATTGGCCGGTTTTACGATCTTGCCGGTTGCCGGGTCCTTGCTGTACCCATCCTGCGTGGCCTCGGCCGGATGATCGCGGTAATAGCTGAAATTGGCTTGCAGGGCTGCCGGGCTGTAGTTGAGACTCTCCGACTTTGCTTCCAAGGCCGGCCCGGCTTCCTGCATGACTTGGGCGCAGAAGTGCGCGCATCGGAGAGGGGAATCAAGCCCGTACTGAGGCAAATCGGTATTTAGTTCTGCGGCGACTTGCGCAAGATAGTCATCTTCTGCGTCCGGGAAAAGCGTGCTCAGTTGTGCAGCAGTGATAGGGTTCATGGTTCCCTCCCATGGGGCCGGTCTGCTTGTGCTGGAGAAACTTCGGCAACAGTATGGCAGTAGTTCGGGCACTGTCAATTGGAGACATCGCTCGCTCGATCCGGCACTGTCGGTGCCGGGCCACAGAATGAATCGGCGCTGCGGGCCTGAGGCGTTCGGATTCCTCGAGATTAATGGATTTGTACGGTTTCGCCGGCCTGAAGGGCCGGTGATCCCACCAAGGCAGACGAGGAGACTATAGTACCGCCGGGTCCTGTCCTTCGGTGGCGACCCCAAGGTCCTGCAAAGCCTGCTGCGCCCTCTTCGCGTCGAACTTGCCGTGGCGCGCCAGGATCGACAACGCCGCCGTGGCGATCGATTCCGCATTCACCTCGAAGTGACGCCGCAGGTACTGGCGATTGTCGCTGCGCCCGAAGCCGTCAGTGCCGAGCGAAACCAGCCGCTCGCGCAGCCACGGCGAGAGCTGGTCCGGAACGATCTTCATGTAATCGGTGGCGGCGATAATGGGACCTTCCGCGCCGTCAATCGCGTTCAGGATGTAAGGCTTCTTCGGCGATTCTGCCGGATGCAGACGGTTCCACCGCTCGGTGGACAATGCGTCGCGGCGCAGCTCGTTGTAGCTCGTGACGCTCCACACGTCAGCCGCGACGCTGTACTTCTCCGCCAGAATTTCCTGTGCCTTGATAGCTTCGTTGAGGATCGGGCCGCTGCCGAACAACTGCACCACGGCTTTGCCCTTGGCCGACTCACGGTACTTGTAGATGCCGCGCAGGATGCCTTCTTCCACGCCCTTCGGCATTTCGGGCATCGGATAATCTTCGTTGTAGAGGGTGATGTAGTAGAAGCGGTCTTGGTTAAGCTCGTACATGCGCCGCATGCCGTCCTGCACGATGACGGCGATCTCGTACACATATGCCGGATCGTAGGCGTGGCAGGTAGGCACGGTGCTTGCCAGCACGTGGCTGTGTCCGTCCTGGTGTTGCAGGCCCTCGCCGAGCAGCGTGGTGCGGCCGGCGGTTGCACCGACCAGGAAACCCTTGCCGCGGGCGTCGGCGAACGCCCAAACCAGGTCGCCGATGCGCTGAAAACCGAACATCGAGTAGTAGGTGAAGAACGGGACGGTGATGACGTTGTAATTGGAATAAGAAGTACCCGAGGCGGTGAACGATGCCATTGAGCCGGCTTCGGTGATGCCTTCTTCTAGGATCTGGCCGTTCTTTTCCTCGCGGTAGTAGAGCAGCATGTCCTGATCGTGTGGCTTGTAGAGCTGCCCCTTGCTGGCATAGATGCCGACTTGGCGGATGATAGATTCCATGCCGAAGGTCCGGCCCTCGTCTGGAATGATGGGGACGATCAGCTTGCCGATCTTTGGGTCCTTCAGCAACTGGCGCAACATGCTGACGTACCCCATTGTGGTAGAAACTGCGCGACCCTTGGAACCAGCCAGTGACTCCGAGAACTCCGCGATCGAAGGGGTATCAAAATGAAGCTTCGCCAGCTCACGTGTCGGGATGAAACCACCGAGTTGGCGGCGCCGCTCGCGCATGTATTTCAGCTCTTCGCTGTCTTCGACCGGAAGATACAACGAACCATCGCGCGCGGCTGATTCGGGGATCGGAATGTCAAACCGCGTACGAAACGCCGACAGCGCCTGGTCTGCGAGCTTCTTCTCGGAGTGAGTGGCGTTGCGCGCTTCGGCGGAACCCAGACCATAGCCTTTCACGGTTTGTGCCAGGATGACCGTCGGTGAGCCGGTGTGCTGCACCGCGCGCAGGTAGGCGTTATAGACCTTCTGCGGATCGTGTCCGCCGCGCGTCAGGCGATGCAGCTCGTCGTCGCTCATGTGCTCGACCAGCTTGAGCAGCTCCGGATATTTGCCGAAGAATTCCTTGCGAATGTAGGCGCCACCCTTGGCTTTAAAGGTCTGAAGCTCGCCGTCTACGCACTCTTCCATGCGCTTCAAGAGCAAGCCGGTCTTGTCGGCTGCAAAGAGCGGATCCCAGTCGCAACCCCACATGACCTTGATGACGTTCCAGCCTGCACCCCGGAAGTAGGCCTCAAGTTCGTTGACGATTTTCCCGTTGCCGCGCACCGGGCCATCCAACCGCTGCAAGTTGCAGTTGACGACAAAAATCAGGTTGTCGAGCTTTTCACGGGAACCGAGGCTCAACGAGCCCAACGTCTCCGGCTCGTCGGTTTCGCCGTCACCTACGAAGGCCCAAATCTTGCGAGGAGTCTTCTTGATCAGCTCGCGATTCTCCAGGTATTGCATGAAACGGGCCTGATAGAGGGCGTTCAGCGGACCGAGGCCCATGGAGACTGTCGGGAAGCGCCAGAAATCAGACATCAGCCACGGATGTGGGTAGGAAGAAAGTCCGGGCGTCCCGCGGAGCTCGTGACGGAAATTCTTTACCTGCTCTTCACTGAGACGGCCTTCAAGAAACGCGCGGGCATAGACGCCGGGCGACGCGTGTCCCTGGAAATAAATCAGGTCGCCGGGCTCATCGCCGTAGCTGGCGCGGAAGAAATGATTGAAGCCAACTTCCAGGAGCGTGGCGAGAGAAGAGTACGTCGAAATGTGGCCACCGATACCCGGATCTTTCTTGTTCTGGCGATGCACCATCGCCATGGCATTCCAGCGAATCAGGCTCTTGATACGGCGCTCGAGCTTGCGGTCACCCGGATAGGGAACCTCTTCCGAGGCAGGAATGGTGTTCAGATACGGAGTGTTGAGATGAACGGGTACATCAACACCAGCATCGCGGGCGCGGCGCACAAGCGCATTGAGCAAGTCGGCTCCCTTGTTCGGGCCTTGATCGTCAACCACCTCGTCGAAGGCCTCAAGCCACTCTGCCATCTCCTGATCAAAGTCGGTTTCCAGCTTCACAGGAAACTCAAGTACGGGATTCATTGATTTATGTAGAGCCACAATGACCTCAAACTTTGCCGGACAGCCGAGTGCGGAGACGAGGGGAATGCGCTCCGAGGGTGCCAAGCAGAATCGATTTTGCGCGATGACGTGCTTTAACTGTAATGATGCCGGCGGCGCCGAGCCGCTTCTTTATGAATCGAGTCCGGCACGCTTCTGACGGTGGATCAAATCGGGCGGACAATCGATTCTTTGCGAACGGCTGTTGTTCAACCTACGAGGCAGGCCCTCATTCTACGGAAGGCCGATGTTCCCACACAGCGAGTAATCGCGCAATCTATATAAAAATTCTACCAGAGCGAACCGGCGCGGGAAGACAAGAATTGAGAATGCGTGCCCTGCGCTATTGGCAAGCCTAGTGATCGCAATCGCCAGCGATTTCCACCTCTTCGGTGCCGCCGTCCTGCAATATTTTTCGTCTTCGGTCGACATCCACCTGTATGGCTCGTGAGCGCATTGGCGCGTCTCTCCTGTTCAACCATAATTTCACCTCGCGACTGCCGTACAGAGAGCGGCTTATCGAGAGGCGGCAAGCGCATGGCGATATGCGCGGATATACCGAAAGTGCCCATAGAAGAGGATGAAAGAGAAGATGGCAGGTTGGTCCAGGGCGTCTATCAGGACTTTCCAAGTGCGTGCCGAAAAAAGCTAAGCCGCATCCTAGTGTCCCAATCGGGACACGAGAAATGCGGCGAAGTTTTGCGCTGCGTCGGCTAGAAGGGCCGATTCATCTGCGCATACACCCACATGCCGGCCATGGCGAGAATCAGCAGCCCAGACAACACCATGAGGATGTTGACGATAGGAGTGATTTTGCCCATGCGCTTGAGCAAAGCTTCCTGTTCCGCACGTATGTTAGCGGTGGATTCGTCCAGGAAAAGCTGATCATCTTCGTGCAATGTGAGTGTGCTGCGATAGATGAGAACAATGATCAGCGCCGCGGTAATCACCGCCCAGAGCACGCCCAGCATCATCATCGGGGACATATGCCACCTCGGTTCTGGTGAACCGGCCCCTCGTCACTGAATGGGTCAGCCTGCTATGCCCGCCAGTCTTTGGGGGCCCTCACGCCCCACATTATATGCCTCACAAGTAGCATGCACCGCAAGTCTTTTTCCAGACCGATCAGGGGTGTCGAGCGGGGTGACAGGGCCGTCCCTTTCCGGTCATCGGGGCTGGATGAAACCTAGCAAACCCAGGCGACATCTAAGCACCAGAAGCACATATGGGTTATTTTTGCGCCACGGTAAAGCTTCCATGAGCGGCTTTGCGATTTGTTATAATCGCAATCAGAGTTCCAGGAGACGAGAGATGGCAACTACAACCACGACCCCAACGACAACTACCCCCAGCGTTGATACCAGGCCGATGACTTTCACGCCGACTGCCGTCGCCAAGGTGAAGGAAGTGATGGCACAGCAGAACCCGATTCCTGCTGGGTTGCGAGTGGGCGTGGTTGGCGGCGGCTGCTCTGGGTTCCAGTATTCCATGTCGTTCGAAAACGGCGCTGGCATGATGGACAAGACCTTCAACTTCGATGACCTGAAGGTTTTCGTGGACGCCACCTCACTGATGTACCTGAAGGGCGTGACCATCGACTATGTAGAAACCCTGGAAGGCGCCGGCTTCAAGTTCGAGAATCCCAACGTACGTAGCACTTGCGGCTGCGGCTCGTCCTTCAGCGTCTAAACGCGCGGGATTTAAGTGATTGAAAGCCCTGGAGAGATCCAGGGCTTTTTTGTGTATGCATATGTACTCGCCACAACGATTGGCAGTGTTTGGGGTTCCTATCAGCGGTGCGTGCTCGAGTGGGTAGGTAAGCCCGCCAACCGTTCGATACGCCATGGGCACATACGAGCGGCGGGCAGAACACGGTAAGACTTATGGCTGGCAAGTAGCGGTGATTCCAATCGCATTTCAAAACGCCGAAAAGCCTCGCTACCCCGAGTCCATCTCTATACCGCGGCAAGCCTGTACCTATACAATCGAAGATTGGCAAAATTCCAGGTCGAAAGAATCTCCTCTAGGAACAAGGGATGAAGTTTCTCTGTAAGCCGGTGGTCATCGTGACCACTCTGTTATGGCTGTTGCTCGAACTTGGGTGTGGCGTGCAGTATCGTCCGGTCGCTAATCCGATTGTCTCGCACGGCGGTCAGCCGCAGACTTTGCACTCTGCGTTCGTGGTGAGCTACAACCCGCTGGGTAGCGGCTCGAATACCAAGATTGACGTCTCAGGCGACACTAACGTGCAGGTGTTGACTATGGGACCGGGATCCGTCGTGGAGTCCTACCAAGGCGCGGTGCAAGGTGCGATCTTCGTCGCCAATCGCGATGGCGACTCCGTCAGCGAGTTTCCATTGATCGGACAGCTCATCGTCTCTAACATCTCTTTGTATCCGGGGTCGCGGCCTGTCAATCTTGCTGCGACCGCCTCGACTCTGATGTACGTGGTCAATTCCGGCGCCACGTCGCCTTGTCCGAATACCGGTTCACTGAGCGTCATCAGCACGACCTCTCTTGTGGCCACAACGACCGTTTGTGTGGGAGTCAATCCCGGCCCGATTGCGCAGTTACCCAACGGCGGGAAGGTGTATGTCGCCAACCAGGGCGACAACAGCGTCTCCATCTACGATCCGACGACGCAGAGCGTGACCAAGACACTCACACCTGCGAATGGGATTGATCTGAATCCGATTGCGATGGTTGCCAGCAGCGACGGCGCTTACGTCTTCCTGGTGACTCAGGGAAACGGCAGTACGTCGGGAATTCTGGACATCATCAATACCGCAAACGACACGGTTGGCGGCTCTGCGCCGTTGGGCGTTGGGCCGACTTCGATCACGCTGGACACCGTGCTGAATCGTCTCTATGTCGCCAATACCGGCGGGAACTCTGTGACAACTCTTGATGCGACCAGCGTGGCGCTGGGCGTGAATCCACCCATCAAAACCCTAGGTACGACACCCGTTGGTACTGCGCCGGTCTCAGTTGCTGCGCTGCCCAACGGGCTAAGCTTCTACGTGGCCAACTCCGGTTCGAACGACGTCAGCGTGGTGAGTTCCAGCAGTTTTCAGGTAGTGGCCACGGTTGCGGTAGGACAGAATCCCGTCTTCGTAGCCACCGAGCCGTCGTCCACCAAGGTTTACACTGCCAATGCTGGAGGCGGCAGCATCAGCATCATTCAGGTGGCGAACAACAACTTGGTGTTGAACATGCCCGCACCGCAACAGGATCCGACCTGCGATCCCAAGGTTTCAACCTGTCCGTTGCAGCGTCCGCAGATGATCATTACCCAATAGATCGGTCCAGAATCAGAAAGCCGGATGCGATTGCATCCGGCCCTCTTGCTTGTCAGTGATTGGGCCGGTCTAGGTAAACATGAATTCCTTGCTGCGCAGCTCTTTCACCTGATCGCGCAACTTAGCTGCTTGTTCGAACTCAAAGCGCTTGGCAGCCTCGCGCATTTCGCTCTCCAGCTTGACGATGTAGGTGTCGAGCTCTGCCTGGGAACGGAACTCGGGAATGCCATCCGCGTCTTTGGTCAAATCCACGTAGTCGGCGTCGGCCACTGCAACCAGCGACATATCCAGAGGACGCACAATCGATTCCGGCGTGATACCGTGCTCTTCATTGTAGGCGCGCTGAATGGCGCGGCGTCGTTCGGTCTCATCGATGGCCAGTTGCATGGAATCGGTTACCGTGTCGGCGTACAAGATGGCCCGTCCGCTGAGGTTGCGTGCGCAACGGCCAATGGTCTGGATCAGCGAACCCGAGGAGCGCAGAAAGCCTTCTTTGTCGGCGTCCAGCACAGCAACTAGTGAGACCTCGGGAAGGTCGAGCCCTTCGCGCAGCAGGTTAATACCAATCAAAACGTCGAATTCACCGCCTCGCAAACCGCGCAGAATCTTGATGCGCTCCAGGGTTTCGATCTCGGAGTGCATGTAGCGGCAGCGCACGCCGACCTCGCTGTAGTATTCGGCCAAATCTTCGGCCATGCGTTTGGTGAGAGTGGTTACCAGCACACGTTCGTTCTTTTTTTCGCGCGCTCGAATTTCTTTCAGCAGGTCATCGATCTGACCTTTTACCGGCCGCACCTCGACTTCGGGATCGATAAGGCCAGTCGGTCGAATGATCTGTTCCACCACAACGCCTGCCGACTTCGTCAGTTCGTAAGGACCAGGTGTCGCCGAGACATAGATCGCCTGATTCACCCGGTTCTCGAACTCCTCAAACGTCAGCGGCCGGTTGTCCAACGCACTCGGTAATCGAAACCCGTACTCGATCAGGTTCTCTTTGCGAGAGCGGTCGCCATGCCACATGCCACGCACCTGCGGCATGGTCTGGTGCGATTCGTCCACGAAGAGCAAATAGTCGCGCGGCACGTAGTCCAGCAGCGTGGGAGGCGGCTCGCCCGGCAGGCGACCGGTGAAGTGGCGCGAATAGTTCTCGATTCCGTGACAGTAGCCCATCTCCTTGATCATCTCGAGGTCGAAGCGCGTGCGCTGGTGAATGCGCTGCGACTCAACCATGCGGCCCTGCTTCTCCAGTTCGGCTTCCCACCACTTCAACTCTTCGAGGATACTGTCGACAGCCGAGGTTTTGCGCTCGGGCTGCATCACATAGTGAGTTCGCGGATAAATCGGCAGGCGTGCGTACTTCTGCTTCACTGTGCCGAACAGCGGATCGATCTGGGCCAGCGACTCGACCTCATCGCCAAACATCTCGATGCGGTAAGCGTTGTCGTCGTAGGTGGGAAAGATTTCGATGATGTCGCCGCGAACACGAAAGGTGCCGCGTCGGAAATCGCCTTCCGTGCGCTCGTATAGGATTTCCACCAGCTTGCGCACAATGTCCTGGCGTTTGATTTTCTGCCCCTTCTCGAGGAACAACAGCAAGCCGTAATATGCTTCGGGCGAACCGAGGCCATAAATGCAGCTTACGGACGCGACGATGACACAGTCGCGGCGCTCGAACAGCGAACGAGTGGCCGCTAGTCGCAGCTTGTCGAGCTCGTCATTGACCGTCGCTTCCTTCTCGATGTAAACGTCGCCTGCGGGAATGTAGGCTTCCGGCTGGTAGTAATCGTAGTAAGAAACGAAATATTCCACCGCGTTGTGCGGGAAAAATGCCTTGAACTCGTGGTAAAGCTGCGCGGCCAGTGTCTTGTTGTGCGCGAGCACCAGGGCGGGACGGTTCATCTCCTCGATGACCTTCGCCATGGTATAGGTCTTGCCCGAACCGGTGACGCCGAGCAGCACCTGGTGCTTTTCGCCCTCGTAAACGCCGCGAGTAAGCGAGTCAATAGCGGTAGCCTGGTCTCCGGCCGGACGGTAAGGGCTGGCTAGTTTGAAATCCATGAAGACAGTTCAGCCCACTGGGATTCGCGAACCAAGTTGTTCGCAAGCCTCACAGATTACGATTTCGGCGGGTGGGCATCTCTGCATTATACGGCGAAATGGCTTCGCCGCTATCACATGGGCATGTAACATTCCTCACAGACGCAGTTCGCCTCGCGGTGATACATACTGGCCAATTTTTCCAGGAACTGCCCCTTGCCGGTAGACTGGGCAAGTGCGCCGGGAACATTTCATCTGGCGGTTGACGTGGGGAGGCTTCATGCTCACACGACGAGATACCCTATTTCTAATCGGAGCAGCCACGGTATTTACAGGTGGCGCGCTGTTTCTCAATCCCATTCACGTCGAACCCTTGTGGGCCGAGTGGTTTGTTGGTCCCGCGCTCGTTTATGTAGGACTGCCAATCGCGATCATTGGAATCGCAATTCATTTCTATACAGCAAACGAGCAATCCGGAGAGACCAAGAACAGCGCAGCCACAAACCCTCATCGCTAGAACGCAACGCGCGAGTTGGTCACGTTTCGTCACCAACTCAGATCACAATCACCGCGGCACCGTCGATCGCGTCGCGCTTGACGGCGAGGAGCGCTTCATTGACTTCATCCAGCCGGAATTGCGTTACTCTTGGTTGCATCCCGATTTCAGCGGCGATTTGCAGGAAATCACGAGCGTCGTCGCGTGTCATATTGGCGACACTGCGAAGCTGGCGCTCTCCCCACAGAAGACGGTCATAGTCGAACTCGGGAACGCGATCGAGGTGGATGGCATTGATGGCGACGACTCCACCTTTGCGCAGGCTACTGAGAGCCGCGACAACAACCGCGCCGCTTGGCGCGAAAGTAATGGCTCGGTCGAGCTCGACGGGAGGCTTGTCGGTCTCTGTGCCAACCCACTTTGCATCCATCGAGCGCGCCAGCTTCTGGTGCGATTGACCGCGAGTGGAGACGTAAACTTCGCAATTCCAGGCGTGCAGAACTTCGATAGCAAGATGAGCGGACGCACCGAAACCAAAGAGTCCAACCCGTTCGCCGCGCTCTACTTCGGCGACGCGCAGGCTGCGGAAGCCAATGATGCCGGCGCACAGGAGAGGGGCTGCGTGAAGATCATCGAGCGCGGCCGGCAGAGGAAAGACGAAGTCGGCACGAGCGGTGGCGAACTCGGCGTAACCACCGTCCACCGTGTAGCCGGTGAAGGTAGGCGCGTCGCAAAGATTCTCTTTGTGATTGCGGCAGTACCAGCAGGTGCCGTCGGTGCCGCCGATCCACGAGACGCCGACGCGCGTCCCGAGTGGGAGCTCGGCAGTCGCACCGGCGACGATTTCGCCGACGATCTGATGGCCTGGGATTACCGGAGAGCGACGGCGCGGCAGTTCGCCCTCGGTAATGTGAAGGTCCGTACGGCAGACTCCGCAGGCACGGACCCTCAACCGCACCTGACTCGAGAGCGGCTCCGGGGTTGGTACATCCTCGACTTGCAACGGCTTATCGATGATGGGTGCGGGCTTGGTAAGGACGGCAGCTTTCATGTGCGCCTCCGGTTCACGAGACGATCAGTGGCGGTTCAGAGCGAGGCGAACGGCAAGCCATGAATCGTGGTAACTTCATAGTGCGCCGCCTTGGCATCCCAGTGTGCGAGAAGCTTCCTGCGTTCTTCGGGGATCACAGCCGTTTCGTAATCTGCGCCGGCAACAGCACGTATCGCGTCGATCGAATCCCACAGCAAAATTGTGATGAACTCGACCTCGTAGCCTGCCGGACGCCGGAGTAAGTACCTTCCACGATAACCCGCGACTTTGCTGATGCCGGGAAGGAGTTCGGGTTTCAGCATTGCCTCGTAAGCATCGGCGTGCTCGGGCTTGGTGAATCCATGCCAGATTCGGGCAATCACAAAGGCCTCCCAGACCAACATCTTACGCGACGAAAATGTGGCAAAAGTCAGCACGAGGCGCGGCGTTTCGTCACTGTTTTGCTGGCATAGTGCGGCGGGATGGCAAAGAAGATGGCGAGGACGAGGTTGATCAGCAGGCTGGCGGATATGCTGATCCACGCCATAGCGATAGCGATGGCGTACGCCATCGGCCCGTAATTGTACTGCTCGGTGATTCTTTGTGCGGCTTCACGGTCCACGTTATCGGCGAGCAGATGACCGTCGCCGGAGGCAGCGTATCGCCACAGCAAAGTGAAAAACAGTGCAATACCGAAATACGCAGCGTCATAAACGATCAACGCTGTACGCGCGCCTGCATGTCCCAAGTGCGCCGCTAGCAGCGCGGTGGTGTAGGGAACCACGCAAACCCCGAACATCAAGAACAGATTCAGGATTAACAGCATGTCATTCGTTTTCTTGATATGCGTGAACATGCGGTGATGGTTGATCCACATGATGCCTATGAATGCGAAGCTGATGAAGAAGGCGAGATACGACGGCCACTGGCGCAGGAGCTCCCGGGCGAGATTGGCTACGTTGTAGCTAGGGACCTTGATTTCGAGGATGAGCAGCGTGATGGCGATGGCGAATACGCCGTCAGAAAAAGCCTCAAGGCGTGTGGTTTCAGTGGTCAAAGAGGGGTTCCGGAATCGCCGCAGTCATGATATCTTGCCGGGTCTTGAGACGGTAATTGCCTTGTCATGGCGTATGACGCTGCGAAGCTTGGATGCTATGATGCGATGACGCGCAAACTCTCCGGTTTCCCGCGCGATATTTAAGCTGCCTCACCGGTCAGAAGGGGTTATTGCTAGAACGTGCCGAGCGAAAAACAGGTGAGATGGTCGCAACTCCGGGTTGGACTGACCGTCATCTTTGCCAGCGTCACGCTGGCATTGCTGATTTTCCTCATGACCGGCACGACCGGGATCTTCACTAAGAAAATTTTGGTTCGCGCCTACGTCGATAACGCGGGCGGCCTACGCGTCGGTGCGCCGGTAAGGTTGGAGGGCGTGGACATCGGCAACGTGAAGGGTATCCGCGTGATACGCGACCCAAAGCGGAAAGCTGCTCCGGTTGAAGTCCTGATGAGAATCTCCATGAAGTACGCCGACAGCATGAGCTCCGGCTGCGTGGCAGGCTTAACTACGGCGGGCGTGCTGGGTGAGGTCTTTGTGGATTTGGACTGTCGTCAGGCTAACGGCCCACCGCTCCAGAACAACGCGGAACTGCCGACCCGCGATGTGCCACAATTGCAGGACGTGGTGCGCGCCAGCCAGGGCACGCTGGAGAACATCAACGTCCTGATTCAGCGGCTGGACAATATTATTTCGTACGTCCAGAGCGGCCAGGGATCGATCGGCAAGGTCATTTACGATCCGTCGTTGTTCAATCGCGCCAATGACATGCTGACCCAGTTGCAGAACATTGTTGCGCAGGCGAATTCTCAGAACGGTACCATCGGCAAGCTGCTCAACAGCCCCCAGCTGTACAACAAGGCAGACTCGGCGGTCGATAACCTGAACAAGATCATCGAGGAAATCAATCAGGGGAACGGCACCGCAGGTAAGTTCATCAAAGACCCGGCGCTGTACGACAACGCGAACCAGACGCTGGCAAAGGCAAATCAATTGATGAGCGACATCAATGCCGGCAAAGGTACGCTGGGTAAGCTCCTCAAGGATGAGGCCCTGGCCAAGAAAATTGACGACAGCGTCACGCGGTTGAACACGGTTCTCGACCGCCTGGAGGAGGGCGAAGGGACGGCGGGTCAATTGCTAGTCAACAAGTCGCTGTACAACAATGCCGACGCAACGCTGGCTTCGACGCACGATCTGATCGAGGCGATCAAGAAAGACCCGAAGAAATATCTCACCATCCATCTGAAGATTTTCTAGCTGCGTACGTCTGAAGCTATCCTAATGTGTGGGCGCAGCTATCCGAAGCAGGTACCCTGTTTAGTGGTTATGCAACGACTAAACAGTTCAAGCAAATACCTCAACGTGCAATCTCCTGCGCAATCAGCGTGTTACAGCCTCGCGAAGACACTGATTTCCTCGTGACATGCGGTTCTCCTGCAATGGAACACGAGTTGCAACATTAGTGAGCGAGAGCTGCGCGGCTCGCCAAGGTTCACGGTAATACTCGTTTCAAGACTCAAACTTTTGTCACCTGCGCTCCTGTAATGGAACGCCTGGCGGAGGAACGCCAGACCGCAGGCCGAAATATCGGCGTACGAACCTCGACGGGAAGGGTTCGATGCCTGACTACGAACGGGGCGCCGCATTGGCTGTCTCGAGTATTGAGAGCAAGTCTTGCCGCTTCAGCCGCAAATGGCCCCGCCCAAACCAGCATTTCACAAGGAGGGACTCAGGATGAAGAAAGTTTTGCCAATGCTTTGCCTGGTTACGCTCGCCAGCGTGCCTAGTTTCGCGGCTTCGCAGTTTTTGTACGCAGACAACGCCAGCTTCGGAGCACCATACGTTTATCAGATCGATCCATCCACCGGTGCCATACTGAACACCTACACCAACCTGCAAGGATTCAACGGTCGTGGTGTGATCGACGTGAACAACATCTTGTACTACACCGATGCCAGCGACGGAAATGTGTACAAGTACGATCTCGCTACACAAGCTCAGCTTGGAATCGCGTTTACAGTGGGGGGCGCCTCGGGGCTAGCCTCCATTACTTATGACGGCACCAATTTCTGGATTGGCGACTACAGCGGCTCGAACCATGCCTTCCTGTATTCTCCGACCGGTACGTTGCTGAAGACAATTACCCTGTCCAACTGTACCGGCTTTTGCGACGGATTGACGTTCTTCAAGTCGGGTGGCGTCGGCTATCTATTGTCGAACCGCGTTGACGGATGCTGTGGAGAAACGCCCGTTCTGTATGACGTGTATGACACCAACGGCAATCTGATCACCCCTGGTCTGATTTCCGCTCCGACCACCAGCACAGGTGTGGCCTGGGACGGGAGTCACTTCTGGACAGTCAATCCCAACGGCGGCCAGTTGACGGAGTGGAGCATGACAGGAGCCTTCATGAGTACCGAACCTATGACAGGATTCCCGTCTAGCTTCCCACCGCTGACAGAGGGAATTTCGTTCAACTTTGCGCAGACGGTGTCCACACCAGAGCCCGGAACCCTCTTGATGTTAGGGACCGGTATCGTTGGGCTTGCGGGTTTGATTCGCAGGAAATTCCATGCTTGAATTTGCGGTCTACAGAGAACCACAAAGCCGGAGCGCTCGCTCCGGCTTCTTTACGATGGAAGACTCCACCAAGAACAGCCTTGGGGACTATTGAAGATTTTCTAGCGATTGGGCCCAAGAAAATAGCGGCTCATCCCCGGCAAAATTTACCAGTCCCTAATCTTTGTAGTAGTGTGTTCAATTGGTGGTTGCCGGTCTGCCGCCTGCAAACGTCCGCATGCTGCTCTCTTTATCTGCATATCTGAAGGGAAGTCATCCCGCTGGCCGACCGACCGATTCCTAATGTGAGGCCGTAATGCTCTCTCGTTTCCTACCCGTCGCAATAATTCTGTCTGCAGTACTTACCGGTTTCGCACAAAGCTCTCCTTCAGGCCCACCGAAGCCCATTCCCAGCTTTGATCTGAACGCCATCGATAAGAGCATTGATCCCTGCGTGGACTTCTATCGTTATGCCTGCGGTAATTGGATGAAGAACAATCCGGTGCCGCCGGACAAGTCGCGCTGGGGACGGTTCGATGAGTTGTATGACAACAACATTTATATTCTTCGCGACCTACTGGTACAGACCCAGCAGCCCGGACAGCACAGCGCAACCGAAAAAATGGTCGGGGATTTCTATGCCTCCTGCATGGATGAGGCAACCATCGAGAATAAAGGCACCCTTCCTTTGCAGCCAGACCTGGCACGCATCGAGAGCATGAAGAGCAAGTCTGACCTGGTGACGCAAATCGCCTACATGCACCAGCAAGGCACGCCGGCGCTGTTTGCTTTCTATGGCCAGCCCGACATGCATGACTCGAACGAGACGATTGCGTACCTCGATCAGGGAGGACTGACACTGCCCGACCGCGATTACTACATCAAGAATGATGCAAAATCGGTGGAGACACGCCAAAAATATGTCGAGCACGTGCAGCGGATGTTCCAGTTAGTCGGCGACAAGCCGGACGTCGCAGCCGCGGAAGCGAAAACCGTATTGGCCATTGAAACCGGACTGGCGCAGGCGTCGATGGATCGCACCGAACGCCGCGATCCCAAGAAGCGTGACCACAAGATGACGGTGACAGAAATCGCAGCAGCCGCACCCAATTTCGATCTGGTGACGTATTTCGCCAGCAATGGCTCGCCAAAGTTCAGTAACCTGAACGTTGGCAATCCGGACTTCTTCAAGCAAGTGAATGCACAGCTGGACGGTGTTTCCCTCGCCGATTGGAAGACCTACCTTCGCTGGAAGACCATCAACGGCCGCGCCCAAGTGCTCACCAAGCCATTTGTGGAGGAGGATTTTCAGTTCAACGGGAAGTACATGTCGGGCCAGCAGGAGCTCGAGCCGCGCTGGAAGCGCTGCGTCAAGGCCACCGACCAAAATCTGGGCATGGCGCTGGGGCAGCTCTACGTCGATAAGACCTTCGGTCCCGAGGGCAAGGAACGCACACTGAAGATGGTGAAAGCCATCGAGAAGGCGATGCAGCAGGACATCTCACAGTTGAACTGGATGTCTGACACTAGCAAGAAGCAGGCTTATGAGAAGTTAAATGCGATCGTCAATAACATCGGCTATCCCGACAAGTGGCGAGACTACAGCAGCGTCACTATCAGGGCCGACAATTACGCCGGCAATGTTCAACGCGCTGCGGCCTTCGAAGTCAAACGCCAGTACAACAAGATCGAGAAACCAACGGACCGGAAGGACTGGAGCATGAGTCCGCCGACGGTAAACGCCTACTATCGTCCGCCCATGAACGACATCAATTTTCCCGCAGGGATTTTGCAGCCTCCGTTTTACAGCGTTTCGCTAGATGATGCCGTGAATTACGGCGGCATCGGCGTCGTCATCGGTCACGAATTGACGCACGGCTTTGACGATCAAGGGCGTAAATACGACGCTGCGGGCAACTTCCGCGATTGGTGGACCGCCGAGGACGGTCAACAATTCGAAGAGCGCGCCGACTGCACCGCGAAAGAATACTCGAACTTCGTTGCTGTGAAGGACGACAAGGGCGAGGTCAAGCTGAACGGCAAGCTGACGCTGGGCGAAAACACCGCCGACAACGGCGGACTGAAGCTGGCTTACATGGCGCTTACTGAAATTTTGACGCATGCGCCAGTAAAGCCGATTGACGGATATACACCGCAGCAGCGGTTCTTCCTCTCGTACGGGCAGATTTGGTGCCAAAACGTCACCGACCAGGAGGCGCGCAAGCGCGTGCTGACTGATCCGCACTCCCCCGGAGAGTGGCGCGTGAACGGAGCGGTGCAGAATTCGGCGGCATTCCAGCAGGTTTTCGCATGCAAACCAGGCCAGCCGATGGTCAGCGCCAACGCTTGCCGGGTGTGGTAGTTAGAACTTTTTGGTGGAAGCGCCGCTCTTCAGGCCGGTTACACCATTCAAATAATGACGGGCTTCAGCCCCGGATGGAAAAAGTTTCGGTTCTAATTTCAGTGAGGTCCCTATGAAAGCACTGCTTTTGATGGCCGGCATTGTTGTGCTGGCTTTGAATTTTGCCGTGGCGCAGAACGCCTCCGGCACCCTGGCGAGGACGCCCGCCAGCTTCGACTTGACGGCCATCGATAAGTCAGCCGATCCCTGCGAGGACTTTTATCAGTACGCCTGCGGCATGTGGCTGAAGAACAATCCGATCCCGCCCGACCAGTCGGCCTGGGGACGCTTCATTGAACTGCGCGAGCGTAACCAAACGATTCTCCGCGGCATTCTCGAAAAACATTCGGGGGACAATCCGAGCAGGAGCGCAGTCGATCAGAAGATCGGCGATTATTACTACTCGTGCATGGACGAAGCGGCCATAGAAGCCAAAGGCACGGCGCCGCTGAAACCCTACATGGACAAAATCAGCGGCATTAAATCGAAGTCGGATGTGCCCGCGGTATTGGCGGGACTGCACAAGGGCGGAGTCAAGGCATTCTTCGAATTTGACGCGGAGCCCGATTTCAAAGACGCAAAGACGAACATCGCAACCGCCGGACAGGGCGGGCTGTCGCTGCCCGACCGCGACTACTACTTCAAAGACGATGCCAAGTCAGTGGAAGTGCGCGAGAAGCTGCAAAAGCACATCGCCAACATGTTCCAACTGTACGGGGAAAGCCCTGCGCAAGCTGCGGCCGACGCGAAAACGGTAATGAAGGTCGAAACCGACCTTGCCAAGGTCTCGTTGGACAGCACCGAGCTGCGCGACCCGCAGAAGATCTACCACAAGATGAGCGTCGGCGATCTGCAGAAGCTGACGCCGGACTTTGGCTGGAACCAGTACTTCACCAGTGTCCAATCCCCGTCATTCGAGAACATCAACGTAGCCATGCCCGATTTCATGAAAGGCATGAACCAGTTGCTCGCCGCCAATGACCTGGATGCGGCCAAAACGTATCTTCGTTGGCAGACGCTGCGCACTGCGGCCCCAGTGATGCCTAAGGCATTTGTGGAAGAGAACTTCGACTTCTACGGCAAGACGCTGCGCGGCGCGAAGGAACTTCGACCGCGCTGGAAGCGCTGCGTGCAGTACACCGACAACGACTTGGGGGAAGCACTAGGACAAGCGTACGTGGCTGAAGCGTTTCCTCCGGAGGCCAAAGCGCGCATGCTGAAGATGGTGCACGAGCTTGAAGCTGCGCTGAAGCAGGATATTAGCGAGTTATCGTGGATGAGTCCGGAGACCAAGAAGCAGGCGCTGGAAAAGCTTTCGCGGATCGACAACAAAATCGGGTACCCAAATAAATGGCGCGATTACAGCTCGCTGAATATCGTTCGCGGAGACGCCATGGGCAACTCGATGCGCGCCAACCAGTTCGAGTTCAACCGGCAGCTCAAGAAAATCGGTCAGCCGGTGGACCGGATGGAGTGGGGCATGACTCCCCCTACTGTGAATGCCTATTACAACCCGCTGGAGAACAATATCAACTTCCCGGCCGGTATTCTGCAGCCGCCGTTTTTCGACATGAAAGCCGATGATGCGGTGAACTTTGGCGGTATCGGCGTGGTCATCGGCCACGAATTGACACACGGCTTCGACGATGAAGGTAGCCAGTTCGACGCTGACGGAAACCTGCGCGACTGGTGGACGCCGACTGACAAGAAACAGTTCGATGAACTGGAGCAGTGTTTCGTCAATGAATATGACGGCTTCACGGTTGTGGATGATGTCCACGTCAAAGGAAAGCTGACCCTCGGCGAAAATACAGCCGACAACGGCGGCATGCGCATCTCGCACATGGCGCTACTCGACGTGCTGGGCACGACACCTGGGAAGGAAATCGATGGCTTCACTCCCGAACAGCGCTTCTTCATCAGCTACGGGCAAATCTGGTGCGAAAACGAGACTCCGGAGCAGGCTCGCCTGAAGGCGCTGACCAACGAGCACTCGGACAACAGGTATCGGGTGAACGGTGTGGTGTCGAATTTTCCTTCATTCGCGAAAGCGTTTGGCTGCAAGCCGAACTCACCAATGGTGCGCAAGGCGGCCTGCCGAGTGTGGTAGCTGACTATTCTGTTTTGGAGGGGCAAGGCTTTAGCCGTGCCGTAAAGAGCCTCTAAGACACCCAGGGCGCGGACTTTAGTTTTAGTCCGCGCCAACCACTGCCGACCTGCAGCATCAGTCTTGCCACTACTGCCCGTCAAACTCCGCCACTCCCACTGCGCTATAGTGAAACGTGGTGCCGGTAATCGCGTCCCGCTCTCATTCTTTCCGAATATTCTTTGCTTTCGTAGTGCTGCTGTCGCTGGCAAGTTCCTCCTGCAAACGCGCGGCGATCACAAAGCACGAGTACATGTACGTCTCGGCAGCTGAAACCAGCCTGCGTGACCGAGTCGCCACCATGTACAACAAGGTCGGGACCGTCCACAATGGCGAACGGGTCGAGGTGTTGGAGCGCGCCAAACGCTTCGTCCGCGTGCGTACCGATAAGGGGCTCGAAGGCTGGATCGAGCAGCGGAGCCTGGTCACGCAAGATGTGTATGACGGCTTCCAAAAGCTGGCAAAAGATACGACGGGAATCGCGGTGCAGGGTCATGGAACCACGCGCGCCGAGTTGAATATGCATCTGACGCCCGCGCGCGATGGGGAGCACTTATATCAGCTCAAGGAAGGCGAGAAGGTCGAAATGCTGCGGCGCGCGACCAGCGACAAGAACGCCCCGAAACCGCAGCCCCCTCCCAAACCGGGAACCACAGCCAAGCCACAGACCGCTTCCAATCAGCAACAAGCCGCGCCAGCCAATACGGTCGCTGCAGGGCCGCCCAACCAGAGTGCGCCTCCGGCAACGGCTTCCGTTCCGGCAACCCCGGCTTCCAGGCCGACGGCCACGCCGTCCAAACCTGGACCAAGCACTGCCGACAAGAGCAAGGAGCCCGAGCCTCCGAAGCCCGTCATGGAAGACTGGTATCTCGTGCGCAACTCCGGCGGACAGGTGGGCTGGGTGCTCATGCGCATGGTGGACTTGGATGTGCCGCTCGATATCGCGCAATACGCTGAGGGCCAGCGCATCGTGGGGTACTTTGTGCTGAACACTGTGACGGAGACGATTGAAGGTCAGGAAAAGCAGGAGCCGCAATACCTGGTGCTGATGAACCAGCCGAAAGACGGGTTGACATATGACTACAACCAGATACGCGTGTTCACCCGTAATCGCAACAAGCATCGCTACGAAACGGCTTACCGCGAGCGCGACATGGAAGGCTACCTTCCCGTAGCCACGGGACACGCCAACTTCGAAAAAGAAGGCGACCTGCCGACGTTCACCATTCGGAAGAGGAAGGCCGACGGGCAGATCGTCGAAGTCACCTACAAGATGAACGGGCCGATCGTCCGCCGCGTGCCAACCCCCGAGGAATTGGCGTCGCAAAAGGGAAAGCACGACGCGGAATTAGCCGCGCGCCAGAAAGCTAAGGCCGAAGCGACCGGGAAGAAATCGGCAAGCCATTCCAGCACTGCCGCAACAAAACAGAAAAAAAAGAAACATCACTGATCCTGGCGAGTTTTGCGGTTGGGATCGAACCCTCAACCGGCATCATCCTGGGCCAGATTGCTGCTGGGACCGAGGCGAAGGACCTTTGTTCTGACAGCCGACAACTGACTGCTGACAATTGGGATTTCGCTGGAAACGCCCAGCTTCAGCGACCGGCGAATTCTGGCTTCTCCTTTGATCCTGCAGGCGGATTCCCAAGCACAGCGAGAAATCTGACCTTAGCGGCTGTAGAACTCGGAAATTCCCGCCACCACCCGCTGCTGCTCATCTTCGCGCAACTCAGGGAAGATGGGTAGGGCGAGAGATTCGGCGGCGGCACGCTCGGATTCGGGCAGGTCTCGCGGCTTGTAGCCCAGGTAAGCGAAACTCTGTTGCAGGTGCAGCGGAACTGGATAGTAGATTTCGGTTCCAATAGAGCGCGGCGCTAGAAAGGCCCGCAGTTCGTCGCGACGGTGAGCGCGCACCACGTACTGATGGTATATGTGATAGGCTTCGGGTCGCCTGCCCAGCAAAGCGACCGGCGCTTGAGCATCGACGGTGGTTGCGTCGGTTTTGATGAGTCCAGAAGCACGAAAGAGTTCGTCATATCTCTGCGCGACGGCGCGGCGCTGCTGGTTCCAGCGGTCTATGTGTTTCAGCTTGACGCGAAGCACCGCCGCTTGTAGCGCGTCGAGCCGGCAGTTCCAGCCTATCTCCTCATGGTAGTAACGATGCCGGCTGCCGTGATTGCGCAGGCGGCGAACAAGGTCGGCGATCCCCCCGTCGTTGGTGGTTACCGCGCCGCCGTCGCCATAGGCACTGAGGTTCTTGGTCGGATAGAAGCTGAACGCGGCAACCGTGCCCATAGCTCCAGCTTTTTTCCCCCGCCAGCTCGCGCCGAAACCTTGTGCGGCGTCCTCGACAATCGCGAGGTTGTGCTGGCAAGCGATCGCGGAAAAGGCGTCCATATCAGCGCACTGTCCGTAAAGGTGCACAGGCATGATGGCGCGGACAGGCTTTCCCTCACTGAGAACCTTGTCGACTGCTGTGGGGTCGAGGTTGAAGGTTGCGGGATCGATGTCGGCGAAGACTGGGGTTGCGCCGCAGCGCGTAATCGAACTGGCAGAGGCGAAAAACGTGAACGGTGGCGTGATGGCGCGGTCACCGGGCTTAACTCCAGCAGCCGCCAGCGCCAGCCACAACGCATCCGTTCCCGAAGAGCAGCCGACGCAGGCTGACGCGCCGAGATATGCGGCCGATTCGCGCTCAAAAGCCTCGAGTTCGGGCCCGCCGATGAAGTACTGGATGGTCAGCACGCGCTCTATGGCGGCAGCGACCTCTTCTTTGATGGACTCGTACTGCCGCTTGAGATCGAGCATGGGAACGGGCTCGACTTTGGACGCAGTCGCAGGCGAGATGAATGGCGTGGAAGCGGGCATCAGAATCTTCAATTCTAGCAGCGTGTGCGAGAGAGGCAGACTTGCGAAGATGCTTTTGAGATGCTTTCGTCCGATTCGTTTGCTATAGTCGCTGGCTGCATAACAGCGCCGAGGAGCACAAATGACGAAAGCTGGTGGAGTCAAGGCAATTTCCTATGTGTGGATGTACCTTGCGAGTCTTATCGTAGGGATGATGATCTTGAGTGCTGCTGCCTGTAACTCCCAGCCTGCTGCACCCGATACGGCAGCGGCAGAAGCAGCAATCCGCAAAGCCGATGCGGATTGGGTGAAAGCCGTGCAATCGAAGAAGGCAGAGGATTGGGTAGCGTTCTATAGCGAAGACGCGGTTGTGTTGCCGCCAAACGACAAGACGATGACCGGCAAAGAGGCTGTTCGCCAGCCGATTGCCGATATGCTCGCGACCCCCGGACTAGTGCTTACTTGGGAGCCGACGAGAGTGGAAATTGCCAAATCGGGTGACTTGGGCTACTTGTACGGCACATATCAGGAGTCCTGGATAGGACCGGACGGAAAGCCGGCGACGGACCACGGCAAGATGGTCGAAATCTGGAAGAAGCAGGCCGACGGCTCCTGGAAATGCATCGTCGATACGTGGAGCTCGGACTTGCCGCCAACGCCACCCGCAGCCCCTGCGGCGAAAGGGTGAGGGTTCAGCGCTGCTCAACTGACGCGCGGACTAAAGTCCGCGCGGGGCATGAAGAGAATACGTTTAGGGCAAGATTGAGGTCGTGGCCTGACCATAAGAACGTCGAATGAGCTCTTTCGCAGCACCTCAGCGCTGCAATTGAACCTTCACGTTCAGTTTCATTTCGCCATTTACCTCGACTAATGCGGCGTCCTTCAGAAATGGCTGGAGCACCGAAGGGCTGGCCCAGTCGAGGTCCCATCCGTCCTCGATGGCGATGACAAGATAGGAGCCGGGGATAACCTCGAGCAAGGTAAAGGTCCCGTCGCTGTCGCTCTGGTCGCGCCGAAATAAGGTGGGGCTGCTTCCGGTGGCGCGGGGAACCAGAACGACCATCGCGCCTGGATGCGGTTGGTCTCCAGCGAGAACGACTCCGCTAACACGGGCGAGGGCGTTTGTCGCAGTTACTGCCAGTTCAATGCGACTGGCGGCAATCTGAATGGATTGGCCGTGCACGTGAGCGCCATGCGCGGTGAGCGTTTTCACCTGATATCCGGGCGCATTTTGGATAACAAGATCGTAACTACCGGGCCGAATATCCGATTCAGCGAACTCGAAGCTGCCATTTGCTTTAACTTCAGCTACGAAGGTCTCAGAAGTAGCCCGATTGGCAAGCACGACATAAATCTGCCCCGGAGGACGGCGCTCGTTTCCTTCCAGTGCAAGCATGCCCGACACGGATACAAGTGGCGGGCTGCCGCTGGGGTCAAGTTCCACGGTGCCGTTCAGGTCCATCTCCTGGTACCAGCCGGCCCGGCCCGGACGGCTAGAATCGGGTAGTTCGACGATGTAGTGTCCGGGAGCGATGCCGGTGTAGTCGTAGGAGTTGGGCGAGGCAGAGGAGGCTTGGGCAATTCCCACCGGCACCAGGGTCCCTTCGAAAATGCGTTGCGACAAACGCGGAAATCCTCGAACGGCAGTCGAAAGCGAGCCGGAAGCATCGCCATTTCGGATGCGCAGATGGACTGCAGGAACCGCGCGCACCGTGATATCGGCGGTCACTCTGTCGCCCGGACGCAAGACAATGGCGCTAGCGCCGCTCGAGTCTTCGACGGAGGGATAGAACGTCATGGGATAGGCCACGTCGAGTTGCGCTCGCTCTTCGGCTGAACGTGTGGCGTCGTCAGGATCAGATGGGGCCTCGCTGGAATTGGAATACTGCGCAAACCAGGGTCGCGCGGAGACGGAGACGAAGTAAGTGCCGGGAGAGAGGTGGCTAAACATGTAGTGGCCGCGGTCGTCGGTGGCTGCGCTGGTCAGTTGGCGTGTGAGTTGCCGTCCACTATCAGCATTGCGCAGATAAAGGGAAACGCTCGCCTGACGGACCGGCTCTCCGGAATCGTCGAGCATCTTACCTTCGATGCGAGCGTCCGCCACTAAGCGAAAGGTTATGTGCTCGGAGTCGAGATTCGGTCCGATGGCGATGCCGATGAAGTAATCGCCATGCTGATGAAAGCCCTGCGCGCGATAGCCATGAGCGCTCCCCGTGAGAGTGTACTTGCCTGCAGGTAGAGCGCTGAAGAGGAAGCGGCCGTCGGAGGCGGTCGTCACATGCCACGCGAGCTCGCGGTTTTCCGAGCCGTAAATGGAGACATTTGCAGCACAGAGTGGCTGGCCATTGGTGGAGTCCACCACGACTCCGGCGATCTTGTACGAGGAGCTTGCCTGTGCCGGCCCGCTGGTTTGCGCCAGCCCAAGCAGGGGCAGCAGAAGGACCGAGGCAGGCCAGAGCATCACTGCTCCTCCTCGGTGCGGATCAGTTCCAAGCTGATTCTGCTGCGTTGACCGGGAGAGAGGACCACATGCGCAGCTTGTGAGACGTAATTCTGCAGGATGTCGCGATTGGCGTACTCGAGACCATCAACGTGATCGAAGGCAAAGATAAGGTAATCACCCGGAGCAAGGGTGTCAAAAACGAACGCAGATTGCTCATTGTTATCGCGAGGCGGAAACCAAGCAGTCGTTGCCGGAGAGGCCCTGGCCAGGCCTTCGGGGACAGCGATGATGCTGACCCGGTCCTCAAACTTAGGCGGAACGCTAACCGTGCCTGTAAGGGAGGCGCTGTCGTTACGTAGCAAGATGTTCACGCTGAGCGGAGGTGCACCCTGGCCGACGACTAGATCGTCCGTCAGCAGGTTGGTTGAGCCGTACTCGGCGGAGGCAACATACCATCCTTCGCGGGCCTCGATGACCGCGGTGTAGCGTCCGGGAACTATGTGGCGCAGTGACAGCGAGCGCGGATCCTGCGGATCCTCTGGAGAAGCACCAGATTCGCCTAAGTTTGGTCCTGTACCGAGCAGGCGAATCGAGACGGGAAGCATTCGCATGCCGTTGACAACGGGACCAACAATCACGCGCGAACCGGAAGACCTGGGCTTCGGACTCCCTTCGGTTTGCACGATGACAGGTAGGGAGGGCACTGGTCCTAGAGCCAGGTGCAAATTATGTAAGTCGGCGCCAAGGGTGAAACGCGCTTCCGCCTGAACCGGTTGGCTCGGACCCAACGCCGAAAACGCGCGAATAATGTAGTTGCCGGCAGGCAGCGGATGCACGTCGAATCGGCCGTTTTCCTGGCTGAACTGGTAACTCTCCGGAATCGACACGCCGGACTGATCGAAGATATGTAAGCTGGCGCCTTGATTGGGACCATATCCAGAAATCGTTCCCGAGACGGAATACACCGGCACCTGGTTGAGAACGAAATTAGCCTCCGTTTGTTGGCCACCACGAAGTTGAATCGGGCTCGCTGAGGCTAGGTCGGTTGCGGCAGGGTAGTAAGACTCCTGATATCCCCACGTTACTCGTTCCTCAGGTTCGAACATCGATTCAGCAAGTGGTGTGTAAGGGCCGGCGCTGAGATAGTAGGTCCCGGGCCGCAGATTGGCGAAACGATATTGGCCGTCCTCGTCAGTCATGGCAGAGCCTTTGGTCTCCCAATGGCGCCGGCCCTCGCGGACGCCAACGTAGGTCAGATTGAGGGAAACGTGCTCCAGGGGAACGCCCGAGGTGGTTGTGACCTTACCGGAGATGATTGCTTCTGGTGTGAGCTTCACGACTGCCGGAGCCGCTTCAGGCCCGGCCTCGCCAGGATGTACACCTGAGCGTGACAGCTCCTGCTCACTGAAGTAGCCTGGCTTTTGCGCTGTAAATGCGTAGGACCCCCGGGGAACGCCTTCGAACTGAAACCGTCCGTTATCGTCACTGAAGGTGGTGCGGCGCTGCGGGGCATAAATTTCCACCAGTGCGCGGGGGACAGACTCGCCGGTGGCGGAGTCAACCACCGTGCCGGAGAGAGTGAACTTGTCGGGCGTGGGTCGACTGCTGGGCGCGGCCAGGGCAGACTGGGGCGAGTTCCCCAGGCCTGACCCGTCCTGCATTGCTGGTATTTGCCCAAGCCCAATAGCAGCGATGAGTAGGCTGCAGGCCGGGACGAGCAAGGCACGGTAAGACCTGAACAGCTTGCATCCCACCTTGGCGAGCCAGTCAGTCATGTGGGAGTGTTAGCGCCCTAACGCCGCCAGAGATTATAGACACCGAGTCCAGGTGCAGAGTTGCGTCTGACTCACTTTTGTGACCGCTTGCTGGCGCGCTGAATGAAGATCTCCTGGCTGTTCAATGCGCCTTTCTTCCAGGCGTTCGAATCGCGGACGTACTTCCCGTCGGGTAACATATGGCGCGCTTTGGCTTGTTCCTTGAGGTAAGTGCCGAGGATATCGTCTCTCAGTGTGGCTATCAGGCCGGCGTCGCGTACAGGGAAGAGTACTTCGACGCGCCGATTAAGGTTGCGCGGCATGAGGTCGGCGCTGCCGAGATAGATTTCCTCCTCGCCGCCATTGAGGAAGTAAAAAATGCGGCTGTGTTCAAGGAAACGGCCGACAATACTGGTTACGTGGATGTTGTCGCTGACGCCCGGAACACCTGGCCGCAGGCAGCAGATTCCGCGAACCAGAAGATCGACTTTCACTCCTGCTTGGGAAGCCTCATAGAGCAACTGGATCATCTTGCGGTCTACCAGCGAGTTCATCTTGAGGATCAGACGAGCCGGTCGGCCTGCTTTTTGATGATCGATCTCGCGCTCCAGCAGTTCCTCGAAACGATTGCGCAGCGAGTTCGGCGCGACCAGCAGCTTGCGATATTTCGACTTGGCGGAATAGCCGGTAAGAAAGTTGAAAAGGTCGCTGCAATCAGCCCCGATATCGGCATCGCAGGTCAGCATGCCGATATCGGTGTAGAGCTGCGCGGTTACGCTGTTGTAATTTCCGGTAGAAAGATGCGCGTATCGGCGGATGACATCGCCTTCTTTGCGAACGATGAGTGCGGCCTTGCAGTGCACCTTGAGGCCGAGAAGGCCGTACACCACGTGTACGCCGTACTCTTCTAGTTTGCGCGCCCAGCCGATGTTGCTTTCTTCGTCGAATCGTGCCTTCAATTCCAGAAGAACTGCGATTTGTTTTCCGTTTTCCGCGGCTTCCAACAGAGCGTCCACCACCGGCGCATTGCGACCGACGCGGTAAAGCGTGATCTTGATCGCAAGCACATTGGGGTCCTTGGCCGCTTTCTGCAACATACCCACGATCGGCTGGAATGAATCGAACGGGTGGTGAAACAGGATATCGCCCCGGCGGATCGTGGAGAAGATATCTTCCTCTTCATCTTTCAATAGCGGCGCCGGTAAGGCGGGTACGAAGGGAGGAAACTTCAGATCGGGCCGATCGAATTTGGCCAGGCCTCGTACACGCACCAGTGACAGCGGGCCCGAGATCTTGTAAATGTCGTCGCGGTCGAGTTCTAGATTGGTGACGAGGATCTCCAACACCGAGGCCGGCATTGCCTCGTTGATCTCTACCCGAACTACGTCGGCGAACCGGCGCTGAAAGACACCCTCTTCGACGGACTCCATCAGGTCGCCCGCTTCCAGATCCTGAATGTCGGAGTCGGCATCGCGCGTGATGTGGAAGGGATGGGCCTCGAGAATTTCCATGCCAGGAAACAGCGTGGAAAGATTGGCGGTCACCAATTGCTCGAGCCAGATGAAGACCTGCTCTTTCACCTGCATCTTGGTGCGGCTCTTCGACTTTGCCGCAACCGTAACCGGCACCAGTTGAGGGAGAGTGTCGGGAATCTTTACGCGTGCAAAGTGCTCGATGCCGTCGGCGCCGCGAAGTACAACAGCCAAATTCAGGCTGAGGTTCGACATGTGCGGAAACGGCCGCCCTGGGTCGAACGCCAACGGCGTCAAAGTGGGGAAGATGGTGTCCTGAAAATACGTGTTGGCGAAGTTGCGCTGGTCCTCGGTGAGGTCGGCGAGGTCGGCGATGCGCAATCCGGCCGAGGCTAGTGCGGGAACCAGTTCCTTAGCCCAGCATTCGTGTGCGGCCCGATTGAGACGGATGACCGAAGCGCGAATAGCGCGGAGTTGCTCGGCGGGCGTCATTGCGTCAGGACCGCTCTCGATGACTCCCTTCTCGATCTGGCGCTTGAGTCCGGCAACGCGGACCATAAAGAATTCGTCCACGTTGGAGCCTACAAAGGACAGAAACATTACCCGATCCAGCGGCGGATTGGCGCTGTCCTGCGCTTCTTCCAACACGCGCCGCTGAAAATCCAAAAGACTGAGCTCACGATTAATAAACAAACTTGGATCGTCGAGCGACAACGGATGTTCCACTCGTTCCAGCGCAGCGGGTTGCTCACCATTGTTGGGAAACGGGCGGACCGTTTTACGTGACTTGGCAGGTCTGGTCTTGGCTGATGTTGCCATAATTCCTTGTATTCACTACAAGCCGGACTCCGATGATGTCACCGGCGGTAGCGGTCATTGTATTGTGTCTGCGTCCAAATTCCCACCCTCGCAGCTACCGAAAGCATCGTTTGCTTCCTTGTGTCACCTGATTTTATGAAGCCTTAACAATTGTGTCACGCGCGCGTAAAGGGCGGCCGTTTGTAGGCCTGGCTCATCGGCGGGGCGGCTACCCATCCACCTGTAGTTCCCGTTTACGTGTTTCCGGTAAGCAGAAGGTGCGGAGGACTATCGCTAGGTAGGCCGTGGTAGCGAATACCCGGATTGCGCTTTTTGCCCCGTAACCCGCACTGAGGTAACCCGCCATTGCGGGAGAAATGGCCCCAAGTGCACATCCTACATTGTAGGAGAAGCCTTGTCCCCTGCCGCGCAGGCGAGTGGAGAATAATTCGGTGAGGAACGCGCCCATGGGACTGAATGATTCCGAGGCAAAGAATCCCGATGGAACCCTAGCGCACAAGCATCGTGCGATTGCCGATGGGCAAACAGGTATAAGCGAGGAAAGATAGAAGTGAGCGAGACCGAAAATCAGAAGCGTCGGCTTGCGTCCGAAGCTGTAGATCATCACGTCATGCCGTCGAGCGCCCAGCCTCCAAAAGTGGCGATGGAGGTGGCGCTCTCTTCGCGGGTTAGGTACAGGAGCCAGCCGTCCCGGGAAGATGTTGAATGCGTGATTGGGTTAGCGCATGGAGTTGAGTGTTTCTGCGAATCATAGAGAATCGTGCGCTCCTCGTGTTCGCAACAGGGCAATACAGCAGCGATTGACACGACAGTTACTGCGCACGCATCATCGGAATGCTTGGCGACATACGCTCTGGTGGCCTGCAAAAGCCTATGAAGATGATTCCCGCAAGCGACTCGTCCGTGTTGGTGGTTTTTGGAGAAGCTATTACTCCCGAGATGCACAGGCGAGTGCTAAATCTTTTTCATGCATTACGGAGCCGGCGAGACCGCCGCATTCGCAATTTGCATCCCGGCTACGTCTCGCTGCTGGTGGATTTTGATCCTCTCGCGCTGACGCATGAGCGTATCTTTGCGTTGATCGAGGAAACCTCGGAGGCAGAACCGGGTGCGAATCCAGGACGCACCAAGCTGGTGGATGTTCCAGTCCACTATGGCGAGGAGCACGGACCCGACCTGGCCGATGTAGCTGCTCACGCACAACTTGCGGTCGAAGAGGTGGTCCGGCTACATTCCAGCGCAACTTACGACGTGAGCTTTCTGGGGTTCACGGCCGGTTTCGCCTATCTCTCCGGAATGCCGGAGACGCTGAGTATGCCTCGCCTGGCCACGCCGCGAAGATCGGTCGTCGCGGGAAGCGTTGGCATCGCCGGCGGCCAAACCGGAATTTATCCGACGGAAACTCCCGGAGGCTGGAGGCTGATTGGCCGCACTCCGTTGCGGATGTTCGATTCGAGACGAAGCGCGCCGACTTTGGTTCTGCCCGGCGATCAGGTACGTTTCACGTCCATCAGCCGTGCCGAGTTCGAGCGGTTATGGCAGGAGTGCGCGTGAGTATTCGCGTACTCAAACCAGGACTCTCCACGACGGTGCAGGATGGCGGCCGTTTTGGGTATGCGCATCTGGGGATTTCTCCTTGCGGCCCAGCCGACCGTTTGTCGATGCGAATCGCGAACCGCATGGTAGGAAATGATGAGTACGCCCCGGCATTAGAGATGACGCTCATGGGAGCCACCCTGGAGTTTGAATCCGATGCGACGATTGCGCTCGCCGGGGCAAATTGCGGGTGCGTATTGGCTGAAGAGCGCGTTGGCGCGTTTACCCCGCTGCCAACCGCGGCCGGTATGGTCTTACATTGTGGAAGCACGACAGACGGCGCGCGGACGTATCTCGCGGTGCGCGGAGGCATCGAGGTCCCGCTTATCATGGGCAGTGCATCGACCGATGTCCGCGGAAAGTTTGGGGGGGTGGAGGGAAGGCGGCTCAAGGCTGGAGATGTGCTCAAAATCAGCAGCGCTGGAGCACGGCAACCGCAGCGGGTGTGGCGCGAAGCACTTCAAAAAATGCATTCAGAAGGACCGATTCGGGTGACTCGTGGCGCACAGCATCACTGGTTTTGCCCGGCCGAGTATGGCAGATTCTTGACGTCGCCCTATGTTGTGAGCGAGCAGTCAGACCGTGCCGGCCTGCGTCTGACGGGAGAGGCGATCAACACCGTCGAACGGCGGCAGCTTCTCACGGATGGCATCCCATTGGGAGCGATTCAAGTTCCGCAGGACGGGCAACCGATTATTCTGTTCGTCGATCAGCAAACCACAGGCGGCTATCCAAAGATCACGAACGTCATCGCAGCCGACATACATCGGGTTGGCCAACTGCGACCGCGAGACCAAGTGCGCTTCGCCGAGGTTTCAATCTGCCAAGCATTTGAGGCTTTGCGGGAGCAGGAACGCTGGTTCGAGGAGATTTGGCAGGAGTGAGAGCAATGGGTGAACTCTGGATCGACATCAACTCCGACCTTGGCGAGTCGGAGGAGGCGCTGGCGAATGGCTCAGACTTCGAAATCATGCGCTATATCACCTCGGCTAACGTCGCCTGTGGCGGTCATGCGGGCGACGACCACACCATGCGCGAAACCGTGGGCAAGGCGAAGGAGCTGAATGTTGCTGTCGGGGCGCACCCCGGGTATCCCGATCGAGCGAATTTTGGGCGAATCGAAATCCCGATGTTGTCGGCCGAGATTGAGGCTGCGGTACGCGACCAGATTGCTGCCCTGGCCGAGGTCGCAGAATCACTTGGCGTTAACCTTGTTCATTGCAAGCCGCATGGCGCGCTGTACCACGCCGCAAACAAAAATGCGGAAGTGGCGGCGGCGATCGGACGGGCCGTTCTGGAGAGCGACGACCCGCTGATCATGGTGGGGCAGGCCGGATCTTCAACTCTCGCATTGTGGGAATCAATGGGTCTGACCTGTGCCGCCGAAGCCTTTGCCGATCGTGCTTATGAACCCGACGGGATTCTGCGCAAGCGAACGCTGGCTGGCGCGCTGCTGGAAAATCCGTTGGATGCGGCTCGGCAAGCAACCGATATTGCAATCCGCCGTACTGCGATAGCAACGAATGGCAACAAGCTGAAGGTGTCGGCCGAGACCATTTGCATTCACTCAGACACTCCGGGAAGCGCGGCCATTGCGCGCGCGGTGAATGAGGCGTTAAGGCAAGCAGGTGTTCAAGTAAAGCCGCTGTCGCGGGTGCTGGGGTAACTTTATTCTTCACTCAGCAGATTGCCCATTGTGGGCTTGTGCTTCAGAGCGGTTGCCTTGCGCCTCTTGGTGGAGGGTACTGCTCGGGTCGGTGGCGGCGTGCCAATCTTCTCTCGCGCCGCGGCCTTGACCGCCGATGCAGCTTTGAATGGCTTTGGTTTGCGTCGTTTCGATGGCACAATTCATTCCCGCAAATTATCTGAATGTTAGCAGCGCAGTCCGATGATGAAAACACAATCCCAGCCCGTCCCAGGGCCCGCTCCTCCGGTTGGCGCGCGCCCGGGGACGAGCTGGGCGGGAGGATGGATATCAGTACGAGTAGCCGTCAGGCTGCGTTACGGCGCCGACCTCCACGGTCGTGTCCACATAATCGCGCCCGGCTACAATCGCCTGCCTATCCAGGGCGAGCAACTTTTCGTTCTTTACGATACTTTCCAGCACGCCAATCGCCGTATCAGTGGGCAGGCAGCCCGTCTCTTCCAGCAGACCGCCCAGCATCACTGCGTTTGCGACTTTGGCTGTACCGATCCGGTCAGCGATCTGCGAGACGGGAATGCAGATGACGCGTGCATGAATCTCGCTGAATCCTTCAGGCAGTGTTTCGCCGTTATATAGAATCAGTCCGCCGGAGATCACGCTCGGCCCAAACTTGCGCAGCGAGATTTCATTCATGGCAACCAGTACTTCCGGCCGCGACGTCACCGGCGAGCCGATGCGTTCATGCGAAAGGGTGACGTAGCAATGCGCGCTGCCCGAGCGCATCTCCGGTCCATAACTGGGCAGCCAGCTTACCTCCATCTGCTCGCGCAAGCCCATTTCGGCGAGGAGCTGTCCCATCAGCAGAACGCCCTGCCCACCAAAGCCGGCGAAGTTCACGGTGACTTCGCGGGTGTGGCGATGGCGCTTTGGGACTTCCTCATTTGTGCTTTCTACGAACTCGAGCGCCTGCGCGAGGGCCTTCATCGGTACCTTTGCCGACTCTGGCAGTTCCGGTTTGCGGTCGCGGAAGACGCCGAGCGGGAACGTCTTTGCCAGAGTTTCGCCTACCCAATTGCGGGCCACGAGCGGATCCATTTTCAGGATGGTGGGGCAAGGAGACAGGATTTCGACCAGTGAAAATCCACCACAGTCTTTTTGGATCTGCAGCGCTTTCTTGACGGCCTTCTTCGCCTTCATGATGTTCTTCATATCGCTGAGGGCAACGCGCTCTATGTACGTTGGTGTTTCCAAGGCCGCGAGTAATTCGGCGACATGAATGGGAAGACCTTCGTTCATGGGGCGGCGTCCCCAGGGGGATGTGGTGCTGTACTGACCGACTAGCGTCGTGGGAGCCAATTGCCCGCCCGTCATGCCGTAAATCGAGTTGTTGATGAAGAAGACAGAAATGTTCTCGCCACGATTAGCGGCGTGAACGATTTCGGCCGTGCCGATGGCGGCCAAATCCCCGTCGCCCTGGTATGACATAACTATGCTCTCGGGATGAGCGCGCTTGAGGGCCGTTGCAACCGCCGACGCCCGACCATGGGCGGCCTGTACATTACCGATATCGAAGTAGTAGTAGGCAAAGACCGAGCAGCCAACCGGACTCACCAGTATGGCTCGATCCTGCAGGCCTAACTCCGTCAACGACTCGGCAATCAGTTTGTGAACGATGCCGTGTCCGCAGCCCGGGCAATAGTGAGTTTGCTGCTGCAGCTCGGCTTTGCGTTCAAACTTGTCGTAGAACACCGGCGATTTTTCGTGGACAACTTCGTATTCGGTCACGGAATTCTCCCCCCGCCTATACCACTGCCGCCAAATGCGACGTCACATGCGTTGTTATTTCTTCCACTGAGGGCACGTTTCCGCCGGCACGACCGTAGAACTCAACCGGCACACTGCCGTTCAGCGCGAGCCTTACGTCGTCCACCATCATGCCGGTGCTCAACTCAACAGCCATTACCGCCTTCACGTTTCTGGCTGCCTCGCGCAACTCGCGCGATGGAAATGGCCACAGAGTGATTGGGCGGACCAGGCCTGCCTTGATGCCTTGAGCGCGCAGTTGGTCCAGCGTGGAACGTAAGATGCGCGAAACGATCCCGAAGCCAATCAGAAGAACGTCAGCATCATCGGTCCGATAGTTCTCGCTGCGGCTCTCCAGCTCCTGGGCCAGAGCATACTTTTCTTCCAGTTTGCGGATGTGCACTTCCAGAGCATCTGGCTCAAGAAAAATCGAGGTGATCAGGTTCTTGCGCGTCTCTGCCGTGCCCCTCACAGTCCAGTCTTTGGCCGGCGCCTGCACATCGCGCAACTTGATTTCCAGCGGCTCCTGCATCTGGCCAACATAGCCATCGGTCATGATAACCACCGGATTGCGGTAGCGGTCCGCCAGCTCGAAGGCCAACACGGTCAGGTCGAACATCTCCTGCACTGAGGCCGGGGCCAGCACGATGTTGCGATAACATCCGTGGCCGCCACCCTTCACAATGCAGTTGTAATCGCCCTGTTCGGGAGCGATATTCCCTAACCCCGGACCACCGCGCACCACATCTACGATCACGCAAGGCAGTTCGGCTCCTGCTATGTAGGAGATGCCTTCCTGCATCAGGCTCAAGCCCGGTCCCGACGACGCCGACATGACGCGGATGCCTGCTGCCGCCGCTCCGTACACCATGTTGATGGCGGAGACTTCGCTTTCGGTCTGCAAGAATGTACCGCCGACTTCGGGCAGCAGCAGTGCAGCGTATTCGGCAATTTCGCTGGCCGGAGTGATCGGATATCCGTAGTAAGCCCGGCAGCCGGCCAGCACAGCACCCTTTACCACGGCGACGTTTCCTTTACACAGTTGCCGCATGGGCCGCCTCCTCCCCTCCGCTGACAACAGCGCGGGCGATCTTCGGCGGAGGAACCAGCCGATACACCGTAATCGCTCCAGGCTCAGGACAGCAGTAGAAACAAGCGCCACAGCCAGTGCAGCCCGCTCCCGTGTAAGTGGCCGTATGCACACCATAACGGCTCAGCTCAAGCGACAGTTTCAAGCAGCCTGGCGGACACGATTCAACGCACAGCCCACAGCCTTTACATTCCTCGACATTAATAGTTACGTCACCGCGTGGTGGTGCCAGCATAGTCTCCTCGCGTTTCGATTGTTTCCAGCTCGTTGCGCTGGAACCAGCGCTGTTTCTCGCAGTATTCGTACAACCCGTTGCGGAAGTTCGGGTGGGCAATCTGAATGAGGGTCTCCGCCCGCTTCCGGATGGTTTTTCCGTGCAGGTAGGCGATACCGAATTCCGTAACCACATAATGTACGTCGGCGCGTCCGGTCAGGACCCCCGCCCCATGCTTCAGACGAGGCACGATGCGCGAAATCGTGTCGTTCTTCGCAGTGGCAGGCAGGGCAATGATCGGCTTGCCCCATTTCGAGCGCGCCGCGCCCCGGATGAAGTCGAGTTGTCCGCCGAAGCCACTGTAAAACCAGGCTCCGATCGACTCCGCGCAGACTTGGCCCGTGAGGTCCACCTCAATTGCGGAGTTGATGGCAACCATGCGCTCGTTCTGCGAAATGCGAAACGGATCATTGGTATAAGCCGAGGGATGGAATTCGAATACCGGGTTCTCATCGACAAAGTCGAACAGCTTCTTCGTGCCGAGCACGAACCCGAGGATGACCTTCCGCGGCTTGAAGTTCTTGCGCTGGCCATTGATCACTCCGGCTTCAATCAGCGGGATGGCGTTGTCGGATAGAAGTTCCGTGTGCACGCCGAGATCCCGGCGGTCCAGCAGATTCGGCAATACCGCATCCGGAATTCCGCCGATTCCCAGTTGCAACACCGACCCGTCCTCAATCAACGACGACACGTGTGCGCCGATGGACTTGTGCAGATCGGTGATGATGTTCTCTTTGATTTCGCACAAAGGACGAGAGACTTCCACGATCGCGTCGAGTTCGCTGACATGAATGAAACTGTCGCCATATGTGCGCGGCATCTGCGCATTTACCTGAGCGACAACATGGTGCGCGTATTTCGCGGCAGTTAAAGTGGTATCGACGCCGACGCCAAAACTGCAGTAACCGTGCGAGTCGGGCGGCGAGACCTGAATGAATGCGACGTCGATGGACATTTCGCCGCTTTCGAACAGGGCTTCGACTTCGCCTAGGGAAATGGGCGTGTAGTCGGCGCGGCCTTGTTGCACGGCCTCACGCACGTTGCCTCCAACGAACAGCGCATTATGGCGAAAGCTCTCCGACATCTCCGGCAAACAATACGGCGATGTTCCCAGGGTGAGCAGGTGAACGATCTCAACGTTCTTGACGTAACCCGCCCGGTCCATCAGGGCTTCTACCAGCGCCTCTGGCTCCGCGCACCCGGGGTGGATGTACACCCGCATCCCCGACTGCACACACTGCACCGCCTCACGGGCCGTGATCAGTTTGCTGCGGTACGGATCGAACCACGACATAGAGAGCGGCCCCTGTACTAAACGGCTGCGGGCTCCTGAAACACTTGATAGCCGTTCGTGGCGCGCTCATGGCCGAGCATCGCGTAATAGATGGCGCGGTTGAAAAACTGGTCGAGTAGTTCCAGCAGTTCCATCTCGCCAAAGATCTCTGCAGGCTTATCCAGCTCGGCGTGCTTTTGCAGGTAATCCCACAGGTTCTCCCGTACCAGGCAGATCATCCACACGAGCTGGCTTGCAGGAACGCCCTGCTCGGCGCGCTCGGCTCCGATCTGCAGATAGCGCCGTTCGACATCAGCTTCAGTCTTGCTGAGCAGCCACTCGCCTAAATGGCGGTACACTTCGTAGACCTTCGCCATCAGTTCGGAGTCCGGTACGCTGCCGTACGCCGAGCATCTTTTGTCATGGCAGTAACGCTCATGCAGGCTGCGAGCCAACCCGTCAGAGTGGGTCTCGATCAGCCTCACCAGCCGATATGCGAGCAACATTGTCGCCCTCTTTCTTTGTCCGCCGCTGCACAAATAAGGACTAGCGCAGCACGGGCGGTACCCCTCATTTTCTTACAGACAAGTGTCGGGCTTTTTATCTTGCCAAGCCGTGATTCCAGTCACTTCAAAAAGTGATAAGAGTCACTCCGAGGGCAAAAATGAAACAAATGATTCACCAGTAGCTATCAGGCATCAGCTACTGGCTTTTTGGCTTTTAGCTCTTAGCTCGCAACAACCGAAAGATTAAAAGGAGCAGTCGAAAACCAGCAACCAGCCGAAGTGCACCCGCTGGGAGGTACCGGCTAAAAGTTGAACACCTGACACCTGATGCCTGCCATGACATTTGTCACTCCGCTTCGCTGACATTCGGCACTAACGGCAACTCCTCGCGCGGCGCAGAATGCTTTCAGAAACGGGGAGATCTGCAAGGAGCACATTATGGCGGCTGTTATCGTCCAACCACCTTGGCCCGCCACGGCGCCGAAGCTTACGGTGGCGCAAGCCAATCGCGTCAGTAAGGCGTATGGTTCGGTTCAGGCGCTTCGCGAGGTCAGCCTGGGGTTACGCGGCGGCGAGTTGCTGGCCTTGCTCGGTCCGAACGGCGCCGGAAAAACTACCCTGGTACGGATGTTGCTCGGCCTGGCCAGCCCTGATTCCGGACGAATCTCAGTTTTCGGCGCCGATCCTCGCGACGAAATCATGCGCTACCGCGTGGGCGCGATGCTGCAAGTGGCGCGCGTGCCAGAAACTTTGAGAGTCCGCGAGCATATCGACCTGTTTTCATCCTACTATCCGAACCCTCTGCCTATTGCTGAGACCCTGCGCATTGCAGGCCTGGAAGAAATCAAAACCCGGCGCTTCGGCGAGCTTTCAGGAGGTCAGCGGCAACGCGTTCTGTTTGGGATTTCGATTTGCGGAAATCCCGATCTCCTGTTCCTCGATGAGCCTACGGTCGGCCTTGATGTTGAGGCGCGCCGCCTCATGTGGGCCCAAATCCGAGCGCTTGTTGCGCTTGGCAAGACCGTCCTGCTGACCACTCACTATCTCCATGAAGCGGACGCCCTGGCCGATCGCATTCTCGTGTTGCAGCACGGCGCGATCGTGGCCGAGGGCACTCCGGCGGAGATCAAGGCGCGGACTATCGGGAAACAGGTGCGGTTCTCCAGCCGGCTATCAGTGGAGGAGGTTCGCACAATTCCTGGTGTCGTGAGCCTAACCGCCGACCAGCAGAAGTTCGAATTACAGGTACAGGCTGCCGAGCCCGTCGTGCGCGAGTTGCTCCTGCGCGACTCCTGGCTATCCGACCTCGAGGTCACCACTGCCGGTCTGGAGGAGGCCTTTCTCGCACTCACTCAGAACCATTACTCGAAAGGAGTTAACTGACATGGCAGCCGCCTCCTTTGCCGCTCGATTGGCCGTTCCGCAACGCTCGTTTCGCAACCTCGTGGAGCTGTTCGCGAAAGAAGCGATGTACGAAGTCGTGAAGAACGTGCGCATTCCTATCTACGCCGTATCGACGGTTGCCTTTCCCCTGATGTTTTACGTGTTGTTTGGAATCGTGCTGACGCCCAACAATCCGGTGAACCGCTCGCAGGCTGCCACATACCTGCTGGCTACCATGGGCACCTTCGGCGTAATGGGAGCATCGCTTTTTGGTTTCGCGGTCAGTCTCGCCGTGGAACGCGGGCAGGGTTGGTTACAGGTGAAGCGTGCCTCACCTATGCCTTTGTCGGCATACTTCGCGGCCAAGCTGATTAGCGCAATGCTGTTCAGCGGGACTATCGCCGTTGGGCTTCTGATCGTCGGGTCTGTCTTTGCGCATGTAAGGCTTGCCCCCATACAGGCCGCGGAACTGATCAGCGTTCTGATGGCAGCCTCGATTCCATTTGGCGCTTTGGGGCTGGCTTTAGGCTACATCGCCAAGCCGAACTCCGCGCCTCCGGTCGTGAACCTCATCTACTTGCCGCTGTCATTCTGCTCCGGACTCTGGATTCCGATTTTCCTTCTGCCAAAGTTTCTACAGCAAGCGGCGCGATTGCTGCCTCCGTTCCACGTCAGTCAACTGGCGTTACGGGCGGTCGGTATGTCACGCGAAACCGGTCCCACTGGACATATTCAGGCCCTGGTCGGATTTACGCTGCTGTTCCTCGGTGTTGCAGTGGTCTTATATCGCCGCGACGAAGGGCAATCATATGGATAGCTATCGAGTTCACCCGGCGAGGATCGTCCCGCATCCACCTGTCGCCCACCGATGCCGGACGAGATGTTCGCGGGTGGCCCAGGCCTGTCCTGAGCTTGTCGAAGGATTCGCGCCCCTCTGTTGGGGGGCGCCGACCTGGGGTTGAGAGGAGAGGAGGATGATCATGCACAACAAAACCGCGCAATGGATTGTCTGGGCCGCTCTGATGTTGGTTTTTAGCGCCCTAACCCTGGCCGAGCGCTGGCTTGATCTCGCCCTGGCTCTCACTCTAACCGCCGTGTTCTGGTACGGGATTGTGCTAGAGCCGCGTTCCAAACGACAATAGGCGAAGGCAAGCGGCCATCGATGTCGAAGAAAAAACAATGAAAACTATCCGCTCCATTTGGCACACGATTTACCCCAGCGACAACCCTCACAAGTGGATGCCGCTCATGTGGCTTCCCTTCATGTTGTGGTTCTTCCTCGATCCCCTGTGGAAGCATGTGGGCCTCATGCGCTGGACCGGCAACACGCTAGCCGGTCTGGTGTTTATCTTTCTCTACTTGCAGGCATTCTCCCGGCCCGGTCGCGTCAGAAACATCTCCATCGCGTTGATGATCCTGATGGCGGCGGCCATCATACCCTTCAACAATGGCGGCGTAGGATTCCTGATTTACGCGGCGGCTGCAGCCGGCTTTAACACCAGACTCCGGCGAGTGCTTGCCGTGCTCGTCATCGAAATCGCCATCCTTGCGTTCTACGTCGTGCGCTTGCATTTCGAACTGGGCATGTGGGGCTCCATGACGCTGCTGATTATTCTGGTGGGTTTGGGTAATCATCACTGGGCCGTCAGCTATTGCGCCGATCAGAAGCTGCGTCTGGCTAACGAAGAGATTGAGCATCTCGCCAAGGTCGCTGAGCGCGAGCGCATTGCCCGAGACCTACACGACGTTCTGGGCCACACGCTCTCTCTGATTACCCTGAAGGCTGAGCTCGCGCGCAAGCTGGTGGAGCGCGCTCCCGAGCGCGCCAAGCAGGAGATGCACGACGTCGAGAATGCCTCTCGCGCGGCCCTCACCGATGTTCGCGAAGCCATCCGCGGCTATCGTAGCGACGGCATCTTCGCCGAACTTGCGCGCGCCCGCGCTGCCCTGGAAACAGCCGGCGTCGCCGTGCAATGCAAAACCGACAGCGTTCCACTGAGCCCCCAGCAGGAGTCCGTCCTGGCTCTTGCATTGCGCGAAGCCGTTACCAACGTCGTCCGACACGCGCAGGCTCGGAGTTGTAATGTCATCCTCAAGCGAAGCGACTCGCTCTGCACCCTCGAAGTTGCCGATGACGGACGCGGTGCCTCCGGTCCCGAAGGCAACGGACTGCGCGGCATGCGCGAGCGTCTGGAAGCTCTCGGGGGCAATCTCCGACTTCTCACCGCCAACGGAACCCGCCTGATTATCGATTTGCCTCTCGCTTCAACGGCATCTGCTCTGCGAAACTGAGGGCATGCCGGGCGCCAAGCGCGACAAGATCCGCGTCATCATCGCCGAAGATCAAGCCATGGTTCTCGGAGCGCTTGCCGCTCTGCTCGAGATGGAAGACGACATCGAAGTTATCGCCCGCGCCCGCACCGGTGACGAGGCTCTTAAGCTTGTCCAGGACCGCCGTCCGGACGTTTTCATCACCGATATCGAAATGCCGGGTCGCACCGGATTGGAAGTCGCCGCCGAACTGAAACGCCGCGGCGCGCTGGTTCGAGTCATTATCCTGACGACCTTTGCGCGCGCCGGTTATCTTCGACGTGCCTTGGAAGCTGGTGCCTCCGGTTACCTGCTGAAGGACATGCCCGCCGAGCAACTCGCCGATGCTGTACGTCGCGTCCGCTCAGGACTGCGGGTAATCGATCCGCAACTCGCCGCGGAAGCCTGGACCGACGAGCCCGACCCGCTCACCGACCGCGAACGCCAGGTACTCCGCATGGCCGGAGAAGGAGTGGCTAGCTCCGATATTGCGATCGAGCTAAACCTGTCGGAAGGAACGGTTCGCAACTACTTGTCGGAAGCCATCAACAAGCTGGGCGCCGCCAATCGCGTGGAGGCGGCGAGAATTGCGCGCTCGAAGGGATGGCTGTAGAGAGCGGTATCCCACCCCAGCAGATTCGCTGCTTAGGGTGGGCAAACCTTCACTGTAGGGCGGTTCAGTGAAGGCCGAGGCGTCACAACTGTAGCTCCGCGCGTATCGTGTTCTCTTCCATATCAGCGGACATTTCGAAGCCCAGCTTGGTACAGAGGGACCTCATTTCGCGGTTTTCCGGCAGCATGATTGAGATCAGTTTCTTCAGCTTGGCATCGCGGGCAACCTGGATCAACCGCCTGTAAAGCTCGGTGCCCAGTCCCTTGTGCTGCGCATCATCGATGGCCACGGCAGCCAGTTCGCCCTCCTCGCGCCCGTGGATTTGGCTCAGTCGCCCGATTGCCAGTATCTCCGGCTCACCGGCTGCATTCATCCGCTCGGCTACCAGCGCCATCTCGCGGTTGTAGTCGATAAAACAGATCCGCGTCAGCCGCTCGTGCGCCGTGCGCTGCGTCAGCTTCATGGGTTGGAAGTAACGTAGATACACGCTGCGCTCCGACAGCTTCTCGTGAAACTTGATCAGCAGCAGCTCGTCCTCCGGACGTATTGGACGGATCGTCACGTCGTTGCCGTCTTTCATCGTCCACTTCGAGATCAGCTTTACTGGATAAGGATGGATTGCCGATTCCGGCAGATCTTCTTCGGCTACCTCGGGACCGTGAACCACGATTCGGGCATCCAGCGCCACCAACTGATGGTCCGAGGCCAGCAAAGGATTGATGTCGATTTCCTTGATCCAACGCTGCTCCACAACCAACTGACTAAAGCGCACCAGCAGCTCTTCCAGAGCCTCGATGTCCACCGGCATGCGCCCGCGCACACCCTGCAAGGCCTTGAAGATCTTCGTCTGCTCCATCATGCGCCGCGCCAGTGTCGAATTCAGGGGCGGCAAGGCCAGCGCCCTGTCCCGGAAAACTTCCACCAACTGTCCGCCGGTCCCGAACAACATCACCGGCCCGAACTGTGCGTCGATACTGCTGCCGATGATAAGTTCGTAGCCGTCGAGCTTGACCATGGGCTGCACGGTTACGCCCTGAAAATGCTCTTTCCCGAGTCTTTCGGAGACAAGCAAATGGATCAAGCGAAAGGCACGGCCAACCGCTTCGGCGTCATGCAGGTTGAGCTGCACACCGCCCACATCGGTCTTGTGCGTAATTGTGAAAGAATGCAGTTTGACGACGACGGGATAGCCAATTTCCTTGGCAGCCTTAACTGCTTCTTCCTCGGTCAAAGCGACGCGGGTTTCCACGGTGGGAATGCCGTACGCTTCCAGCAATTGCTTGGACTCATACTCCGTCAGTAACGTGCGACGCTGATCGCGGGCCTCGCGCAGAATGCGTGCTGCTTTACCGCGCTTCAATTCGGCATCAGCATGATGCGGGAGCGTTGGAGTCTCGTACAACCCACGCAGGTTGTACGAGTACCGCCACATATAGTTGAACGCGCCCACCGCACTGTCGGGGAACTGGAACGTCGGAATGCCCGCCTGATTGAGGATTTGTTCACCCGCAGCGACTTCCGCTCCGCCCATCCAGCTTGCCAGCACGGGCTTGCCAAAGCCTTTGGCATATGGCTTCAGCTTCTCCGCGATTTGTGTTGGATTAGTCATGTCCTGCGGCGTCAGGATCACCAGCATGCCGTCGATGGCCGGGTCTTTCGCCGCAATCTCCAGTGACTTGGCATAGCGTTCCGGTTCGGCATCACCGAGAATATCGACCGGATTGTTGTGGCTCCACTGCGGCGGCAAGATTTCGTCGAACGCCGCCATTGTTTGCGGCGAGAGATCAGCCAGCTCGCCGCCACTCGCCACCAGAGCGTCGGTCGCTAGTACGCCTGGCCCGCCTGCGTTGGTGACGATGCATAACCGGTTTCCACGCGGCCGCGGCTGCTTTGCTAAGACATCCGACATAAAGAAAATGTCGGAGATTCTGTTCACCCGTAGCACACCGGTGCGGCGGAAAGCTGCATCCAGCACTTCGTCGCTGCCCGTCATCGAGCCGGTGTGCGAAGCAGCTGCCTTGGCCGCCTCCGCCGTGCGTCCGGCCTTGATGACGATGATCGGCTTGGTGAGCGAAACCTCGCGGGCCGCCGACAGGAACGCACTTGCATCGCCGATCGATTCCATATAGATCACGATACTGTTGGTGCGCGAGTCGCTACCGAAGTAGTCGATCAGGTCGCCCCAACTCACATCGAGCATCGAACCGGTCGAAACGAACGAGCTGAAGCCGACATTTTCGCGCAAGCTCCAGTCAAGAATGGCCGTCAGCAACGCGCCGCTCTGGCTGATGAACGCGACATTGCCGGGCCGGGCAATCGAGTGGGCAAACGTCGCATTCAGCCCGCGAATCGGATTCATCACCCCCAGGCAGTTCGGCCCAATCAGTCGCATCTTGCCGCGAATGATTTGTGTGATCCGCTCTTCAAGCTCTTTACCGTGCTCGCCGTGCTCCTTGAAGCCCGCGGAGATGACGATGCCCGCGGGGATTCCGGCGGCTACCGACTCGGTTAGCACGTCGGGAACGGTGTTGGCTGGCGTGGTTACCACCACCAGGTCCACCTTGTCTGGCAGGTCCGAAACTTTAGGATACCCCTTGATGCCGAGCACGTTCGGACGCTTGGAGTTGACCGGAAAAACTGTGCCGCCAAACGGATTGCTGAGCAGGTTCCACAAAACCGCACGCCCTACGCTGCCGGGGCGCTCGGTCGCGCCAACTACGGCAACGCTGCGCGGTGCGAACAGCGGATCTAAAGGATGACTTTCAGAGCGGTAAACGTCCGACGAAGGATCCGCCTTCGCCCACGGTTGGGTGGTTTGCACGGCGGTCATGAGGCTCCTGTGAGCTTCGGATGCATGAAGCTCTAGTCTAAGTCTAGCGCCGTCAGGGCAGCCCGGCACACGCACTCACTGGAAAACCAAGCCAACTCCGCTGTTTCACGCTTTCGGCTGTAACTCGTCAGCAATGGTACAATCGAGGTTCCTGCACACGATATAGCGACGAAACGCCCACTTACGGACCCCGACCTTTGGCACAGAACACCATCGAAGACCGCTCCATTACCTACGCCGATGCCGGCGTGGACATCGAACAGGCCAATCGCACCAAACAGCGTATTAAGTACCTTGCACACAAAACCTTCAACCGCGGAGTTCTGAGCGAAATCGGTGGCTTCGGCGGGCTGTTCGCTATCGACAAGAAGCGCTACCTCGACCCCGTTCTGGTCTCCAGTGTGGATGGTGTTGGCACCAAGCTGAAGCTCGCCTTCGATATGAATCTGCACCACACCATCGGCGCTGATTTGGTCAACCACTGTGTCAACGACATCGCCGTACAGGGCGCCGCTCCCATGTTCTTCATGGACTACTTCGCCACTGGCAAACTGAAGCCTGAAGTCGCGGAGAAAGTCGTCAGCGGCATTGCCGAGGCCTGCAAGCAAAACGGATGCGCGCTCATTGGCGGTGAAACCGCCGAGATGCCCGGCTTCTATCCCGATGGCGAGTACGACCTCGCCGGCTTTATCGTCGGCGTCGTTGATCGCCCCAAGATCATCAGCGGCAAGGACGTCGAAGTCGGAGATGTGCTGGTTGGCCTGCCCTCGACAGGTCTTCACACCAATGGATACTCGCTGGCGCGCAAACTCTTCTTCGACGTGGCCCGCTACACGCCGGAGTCCTATGTCAGCGAAATCAAGGGCAAAGTCGGTACCGAATTGATGCGCACGCACAAGAGCTACTGGCCCATCATTCGCCGCGTGCTCGATGCCGAAGCCGTCAGCGCGATGGCGCACATTACCGGCGGAGGCATCACGGAAAATCTGCCGCGTGTGTTGCCCAAGGGTATGGGAGCAGTCATCGAAATCCACTCCTGGCCCGTACCGCCGATTTTTCAGCATATGCAAACCATCGGCAACGTGCCCGATGACGACATGATGCGCACCTTCAACATGGGCATCGGCATGATCCTTGTCGTTCCCGCTAAGAAGTTCAAGAAGGCTCAGATGATCCTCGACCGCTGCGGTGAAAAGGGCTACACCATCGGCCGCGTAGTCAAGGGCGACAAGCGCGTTACCTACCAGTAGCCTCACCCCCCAAGTCATTTGCCGGTCGCGGTGACATCGCTCCCGTTCCAAGTCCGAGGCTGAACTTCTTCAGCAATGCGGATACCCAGTGCCACTGGATTCTGCCAAGTGGCCGCGGTGGCATCGCTGGCAAGATCGGTGGCTCAGCCGTTGCTAGCGCCATCCTGACGGCTATTGTCGGCGCCATCAAGAACGCCATGGCTGCCAAATCGTAAGCCAACCTTAAAGCTAAGCAATCTCTGACCGGGCTTTCGCTGTCCCACTGTGCAGGCACTTTGAAATCTCCAAGCTTGGGACTCGAAACTTGCGTTCATGCGTTATCGTATTGCGCATGAGACATCTCCTCGCATTTCTCTTGCTCTTCCTATCGGCTGCGCCGCTGTTTGCTGCCGACTTCTCCGGCATTTGGGTCTCCGCCATCAAGCAGCCCGACGGCCACACCGACCGCCAGGTCCTCGTTCTGCAGCAGAGCGGCAATCAACTCACCGGTAAATGGGAAAAGGCATGGGGCAATCTCACGATCGAGCAGTCGTCGATTGAGGGAAACAGGTTCACGCTGAAAGCCCGGACCAGCGACGGCGATATCTTTTCCGCCGAGGGTGCCCTCGAAGCAGGCAAGCTGCGCTTCACCGTTCGCGAAACCAGCGCCAAATCCTACGAACTCGTAGCCACGCGCTCGCAGACCGATCCGTTCGTGCTGCGCAACGTCATCTCACCGCCAGCCGTCAAAGATCTCCCGCCCAACGGCCTTGCCAAGACGCCCCCGATGGGCTGGAACAGCTGGAATCTCTTCGCTGGCAAGATTGACGACAAGACGGTCCGCGAAATGGCCGATGCCCTCGTCTCCAGCGGTATGCGCGATGCCGGATACATCTACCTCAACATCGACGACACCTGGGAGGGCGACCGCGACCCCGAAGGCGTTATTCATAGCAACAAGAAGTTCCCCGACATGAAGGCGCTCGCCGACTATGTTCACTCCAAGGGACTGAAGTTCGGCATCTACTCCTCGCCCGGTCCTTACACCTGCGCCGGTTATGAAGGCAGCTACAGCCACGAAGCCCAGGACGCAAAAACCTACGCTGAATGGGGCGTCGATTACCTCAAGTACGACTGGTGTAGCGCCAGCAACCTCTATCCCGACTCGGCCATGCGTGCCGTGTACCAGAAGATGGGCGAAGCGCTGCGCGCCACCAACCGCCCCATCGTGTACAGCCTATGCCAGTACGGCCGCGACAATGTTTGGACATGGGGCGATAAAGCCGGCGGCAACCTCTGGCGCACCACCGGCGACATCAATGACACCTACAAGCGCATGATGAAGATCGCAGATACGCAGTCCGCTATCGCCAAATACGCCGGCCCGGGACACTGGAACGATCCTGACATGCTTGAGATCGGCAACGGCGGCATGAGCACCGATGAATACCGCACCCATATGAGCTTGTGGGCTATCTTCGCCGCTCCTTTACTGGCGGGCAATGATGTGCGCGGCATGAGCGACGACACCAAGTCGATCCTGCTCAACAAAGAAGTGATCGCCGTCGATCAGGATCCGATGGGAGTTCAAGGCCACCGCGCCGACAGGTCCGGCGAGATCGAGTACTACGCCCGTCCGCTCAGCGATGGAGGCATGGCGCTCGTCGTGGTTAACCGTGCAAATGCCCCATCGACTGTGAGGATTCCGTGGAGCGAGATGCGCATTCCCGCAGCTACGAAGGTCCGTGATTTGTGGAAGCATGAGGACTTCGCCGTCGGCGAAGATCAGTCATTCACTATTCCAGCCCATGGCTCGCTGATGTTCCGGCTGAACGCGCAAATGAAGGCACCAATGTAGCGTCCATTCTTGTCATCGGCCCGGAGGCCACAATTGCCTTCTTTCGTTGGCAATTGTGGGTTTACAAAACCGCCAAGTCCGGCAACTACTCCTCTTCTTCCACCACCTCACCGCGCTCGGCTTTGGCGGCGGCGATGATTTTCTCCTGCTGGGCGGCGGGAACGAAGTCGTAATGGTCCATTTCCATGGAGAAGCTGCCGCGGCCCTGCGTCATCGAGGTCAAATCGGAGCCGTAGGTCAGCATCTCGGCCATGGGCACCACGGCCTTCACGATCGTCTTTCCAGCTTTGTTATCCATGCCCTGAATGCGTCCGCGGCGGCTGTTGAGGTCGCCCATGATGGAACCGGCGAACTCGTCGGGGATAGTGATCTCGACGTTCATGATGGGCTCCAGCAGAGCAGGCTTCGCCTGCTCCATGGCTTTCTTGAAAGCGATACGGCCGGCGGTCTTGAAGGAAAGTTCGTTTGAATCGACTTCGTGATAGGAGCCGTCGTAGAGCACGACTTTGAAATCCACTACCGGATAGCCGGCGAGGAACCCGCGCTCGGCGGCTTCGACGATGCCCTTTTCGACCGCAGGGATGAAATTCCTGGGAATTGCGCCGCCGAAGATCTCGTTGACGAACTCAAAGTGGCCGCCGCGTTGCAGCGGTTCCATCTTGATCTTGCAGTCGCCGAACTGGCCGTGTCCCCCAGACTGTTTCTTGTGGCGCCCCTGCACATCGGCGCGGCCGCGGATGGTCTCGCGATAGGGAACCTTCGGAGCTTTCAGATTGACTTCGGTATGGTAGCGGTTCTTGAGCTTCGAGACCACGACTTCTATATGTTGTTGGCCGGTGCCTGCGATGAGGAATTCCTTGGTTTGCGGATCGCGGAAGAAGCGCAGCATGGCGTCTTCTTCCATTAGCTTGTGGATGCCGTTGCTGAGCTTGTCTTCGTCTGCGCGCGTCTTCGGCTCAATGGCGAAAGTGATCGCCGGCTCGGCAAATGTCACCTGCGGATACTGGATGGGCGCGCCCTTATCGCCCAGCGTGTCGCCGGTGAGCGTGTCCTTCAGCTTGGCCACCGCACCGATATCGCCGGCATGCAGCTCGTTGACGGGAATCGCGGTCTTCCCCTGCATTGCAGAGAGGTGGGCGAACTTCTCGCTGGTGTTGCGGGTGAAGTTCTGCAGTGTCGCGTCGTTTTTCAGCACGCCGGAGAAGACTTTGAAGAACGAGATGCGTCCGGCGAAGGGATCGCTGATGGTCTTGAAGACGTGGATGGAAACCGGCTCGCTGTCGTTCACTTTGCGTACGGCGGGCTCGCCATTATTCGCGGTAGGAGCAGCCTTGACTGTGCCGCGTTCGACTGCGGTGGGCAAGTAGTCCACGATGAAGTCAAGCACCTCGTCGGTGCCCATGTTGCCAAGGCCGGAAGCGAACAGAACAGGGAAGATCTTGTCTTCACGAATCGCGTTGTGCAGGCCGGAAACAATGTGCTCTTCCGCAATGGTGCCCTTATCGAAGAACTCTTCCATTAACCCGTCGTCACCTTCGGCGACCAGCTCAACCAGTCGCTCGTGCGCGGCCTTGGCTTCGGCTTCCATGTTGGCGGGAATCGGCCCTACCTTCGCTTTCCCGTTGCCGCCCATCTGGTATGTGTAGGCCTGCATCTTTACCAGGTCAACGACCCCGGTAAAGTTCTTCTCGGCTCCAACCGGCAATTGCACGGGAACCACGGTGCGACCGAAGGCAGAGGTGAGCGACTCCATTACGCGGCCGAAGTCGGCGCGCTCGCGGTCCATGCGGGTGCAGACGATGGCGCGCGGCAATGCGAAGCGGTCGGCGTAGTGCCAGATGCGCTCGGTAACGACTTCCACTCCGCTGACGGCGTCAACAACCACCAGAGCGCTATCTATGGCAGGCAGCGCCATCTCGGCTTCGTGAATGAACATGTTGAAGCCGGGCGTATCGACCAGGTTGACCTTGGTCTTGCCCCACTCGATGACGGCGGTCGCCGCAGAAAGCGACATCGCGCGGGAGATTTCTTCTTCGTCGTAATCGGTGACGGTGTTGCCCTCATCCACGCGCCCCAGGCGCTGCGTGGCCCCTGAGGTAAACAGCATGGCGGATGCGAGCGAGGTCTTGCCGGAATGAGAGTGCCCGACCAGGGCAACGTTACGGATGTTTGCACCTTCGTAATTCTTCACCTGAGACTCCTTGGAGAGATGAGAGCTAGCCTGGATCGCCCTGCGACAGGTCGGAACTCCGCTGCTCTCAAGGGCGCTCGTGCCCGGCAGCACGTCGTGACGTGCCTACCAACCCCCGAGGCTGCCGGTGAGGCAAAGAGGTTTACCCAGAAAATGCCAACCCAGCAGATTCTAGGACCCCGTTTAGGCGGGGCACCATGCCGGCCTGCGCATGGTGATGCTGGAACAAAAGATTGATGCTAGCACACAGGGTTTGGCAGTCTCAATGACGCGTTGGACGGCTAGTCCTCGTAGGGTTCGAAGTCGGCTTTGCTGGCGCCGCAGTCAGGGCAGACCCAGGTGTCAGGGATATCTTCGAAAGCAGTGCCGGGTGCGATGCCTGCTTCGGGGTCGCCCTCGGCAGGGTCGTAAATGTGGCCGCAAATGGTGCAACGGTATTTCTGCTTCATGGTCAGAACTGTATACGATCACGCAAAATAAGAACAAATAGCCGGTCTATACCCCCGTATTGGCCACTACTGCGCAGCCAGCAGTCCTGCCTGGCGCATTACGGAGAGCATGTCATAAACACTCCACTCCTCCACGATCTTTCCATCTCGAAAGCGGAACAACGTCATACCGTCGACCGTGATGTGCTTACCCGTGGCAGGGAACCCCATTCCTTTGCCAGTGTTGGTACCAAATGCCGTCCAAAACACCGAAACCAGATCACGTTCGGCGACGAGTTCATTTACCTTCACCCGCATGTCGGGCATGGCAGCACGTTCCTCTTTGGCTGCCGCCATGTCCTCGGCGAGGGTGTAATCGTGGCTGGCGCCATGCGCGACAAAGCCGGCGGCATGAGAGTCGGGGTAATGATCGAGCTGGCCTTGGCCTAGCACTTGCTCGAAGAATGCACGAGCTACGGCTTTGTTGGTTTCCTGGACACCGGATTGCTGTGCGGCGCTCGTCATACAAGTTAGGACCGCCATAAACGAGATTACTAACTTGCGCATATCCACCTCCAGCAGTTACGATTAACGTAACAGTCGTTACACTAATAAAATGTAACTCAGGATGGCGAGACCGTCAAATCCGGAAATCCGTGCCCGGCTACGCGAGCAGGCGGTTGATTACGTGCTGAAGCATGGGTATGCCGCAGTGTCTCTGCGACCGATGGCGAAGGAGCTCAAGACGAATGCGCGCATGCTGGTCTATCACTTCGGCTCCCGGGAGGGCCTGATGCGAGAGGTACTGATGGGAGTGCGTGAGCGGGAAGATGGGCTGATACAAGGATGGTTTCAGAAACAGAAGACGCCTCCGGCCTTGGCAAGCTTTCTGCGCTGGTACTGGCGGCGGATGAGCTCTCCCGAAGCGCGCCCGGTGGCTCTGTTGATCTTCGAGCTTTATGCGCTGGCGTTGCGTGATCCGAAGTCATTCCCGGGCGTACTCACCGATCCAATTGAGTACTGGCGTGGTCTGGCAGCCAAAGCGGGAGCACACGATAAAAATGACGCTGAGGCGACGTTGTTGCTGGCGGTAACTCGGGGACTGCTTCTTGACCTCACCGCGACCAACGACCGGGAGCGGATCGAAAAAGCGCTGAACCTGCTCGCGAAATGTATGCAGGCACACCATGCAAAACTGAACAGCCGGAGCGAATAGGCTGTGCTCTGACACTTACTACTTTTCCGTGCTACCCCGCACAATGATATTGGTTAGCCGCCAGGGATTCTTGCGCAACTCGAGCTGCAACTCGCCTTCTTGATTGATCACCAGCTGTGCCGCTGGATACAGCACGCCCGCACTCTTGCTCTTGTCTTGCTCGTCGATGTTGATCTGCCCGCCGGTGAGGTTATAGGCCTGCGATGGCGTGTTGCGATAGGCCTCCTGGAAAGCAATCTTACGGTTGGTTACGAAACGGACGGTGCGGCCTGTTGAAGTCGGAACCGAGGCGGTGTACGCCAAGGCATAGCCGAGCGTGCCAGGGATCTGAATGCGACCGACCGGCTTCATTTTCTCGAGGGCATCATAAAGTCCCTGGTTCTGGCCTTTCTGGAACGCCTGCGTCAACGTCTGCTGTTCCTCTTTTGTGGACCAACGCTCGATGATCAGCTTCACACTGACGTTTTTGCCGAGTTGTGTACTGGTCCCCATGGCCGTCGCGTCGATCACTTCCTGGGCAGTGACGGAAACAACTGCGGCGACCATCAAGCAAGTGGCGAGAGTTGCAAACCTCGAGAGCTTTGTCATTTTCAGCTCCCCCTTAGCCTTAAGTTTCCGCAGGGGATTGTGCGACAGAATGGCGGCAAATTTCAGATCTCACCCTTCTTGGCCAGCGCGGTAATGCGATCGGAGGCGCGGAAGGCGAGGGCTTGGATGGTTTCCGTGGGCTGACCGCGTCCGCTGGTCACCAAGCTGGAGCCATCGCATAGAAAGAGGTTGGGAACGTCGTGGCTGCGATGCTCAGCATTGATGACTGAGCTTTTCGGATCATTGCCCATGCGGCAGGTGCCGAGCAGGTGGAATCCGTAGTTCTGCTCCTCCACCGGAAAAGACCAGCGGTCGAGCGCCTTGGCAGTCTCCAAAATCTCCATTGACCGCGCGACCAGAAAGCGCTGGTTGGCTAGATCGTCGGGGTGGTCTTTATACGTCACACAAATGGCGGGCAGTCCCCATTCGTCCTTCACCGTTTCGTCAAGGGTGATGCTATTGGTTTCCAGCGGTAGCGATGTGCCGTGCCCCGTGAGATACATGGTGCGCGTGAAGTACTTCTGCAACGCCTTCTTGTATTCGCTGCCCCACTGCGGCAGGTGCGGAGAGATTCCGAACGCGGCAAATTGAATGGGGGTCCAAACGAAACGCGCATCCATGCCGCCGCCGCCGTAAAAGCCCACCTTCTGAGCGTCAAGTTCGTAGAAGTCCTGCAGGATGCGCGTGACTTCGATGCTTTTGTACTCGTTGAGCTGATGCTCGAACAGACCTCCCGTGATAGTGAAGGTGTTGAACATGAGGTACTTGCCGACGAGTCCGCTGGAGTTGGCAAGACCGCTAGGAAACCGGTTCGACTTCGACATCAAAAGCAAGCGAGGTGTTTCTGCGCCGTTGCAGGAGACGATGACGGCTTTAGCATGCTGCAGGCTCTGCTTGCCGTTCTCGTCGAAATAGACAGCGCCCACGGCACGGCCCTTCGAGTCGAGCTCGATCTTGCGCACGTAGCTGTGCGGGCGAATCTCGCATCGACCGGTGGCAACGGCCTGTGGAACCATCGTCGGCAGCGGGCTGGATTTGGCACCCATTTCGCATCCGAAACCGGCGCAGAATCCGCAGTGGGCGCACGGCAGGCGGCCTTGGTAGGACTGGGAAATCACGGCCATGGGCGCGGGGAAAGGATGGTAGCCGAGCTTGCGCGCTGCCTGCTCGAAGATCACTCCGCTGGACTTCACCGGCATGGGAGGCAACGGGTACGGTTTGGAGCGTGGCGGATCGAATGGGCTCACACCTGCCTGGCCAGAGACGCCGAGGTCCCACTCAGCCTTGGTGTAGTAGGGCTCAAGGTCGGTGTAGGTGATCGGCCAGTCGGCAAAGCCGGTCCCGGCAATCGTGCCTTTCTTGCCGGCTTCGATGAAGTCAATCTCGTGAAAGCGCCAGAAGTTGGCAGTGAAGTGCACAGTGCCGCCGCCGACCATGCGTCCGTAGACGAATGCCGACTGCTTCTTGGCTTTGTCGTTCGGCGTCTTCCGGAAGGTCGTAGGCTGTTTCTGCGGATTGTTCGTCAGCAGCGACTGTGCCGCGACGCGGTACTCGTCATGGGAGAACTGCTTGCGATCGAGCCAGGGCCCCTGCTCAAGAGCGACCACGCTGAATCCGTTGCGCGAAAGTTCGCGCGCGAGCACGCTGCCCGACGCGCCGCAACCGATGATGAGGAAGTCCACCTGGTCGGCCAGCTTGTACTTGCGTTGTGGAGAAGCAGCGCTCATGCCTTCTCCTTCTGCTCTTTCATGAGCTGTTCGTCGTAGTAGCCGAAGGGTGGAGCGTAATAGAAGTCGTCTTTGAAGCCGATGAGCTTCCAGCCAATCTGGTCTTTGTTGCCGCCGTCGGCGGGGTCACCGAGAAAACCGACGATGGTGTAGAAGCGGAGCGTGCCAAACTCGTCGGTCTTCTCCAAGGCTTTCATGGCTTCGATCTGCTGGGCCGATGCAAGAGCGGCGAAAGACTTTGCCTCAGGATTGGTCCTCTTCGCCTGTTCACCGAGCGCCTTCAGCGCGTTGGCGAAATTCTCTTTGTTTTGCGGCTCGATTTCACTCAGAGCGAAATCGACGAAGCGCACGACATTGGCTTCTTTCGCACCGGGAGTGTCGTCGGTGGGAAAGACTTGGCCAGCGAAGGCTTCGTAGTCGGCGGCCTGCTGCGGGGTAAAGAAGCGGAAAGGCTGACCGCCAAGATTACGCGGTGCGACTTTGGCATGCTCATGAGCTTGCGCAAAAAGTTCAGGTGTAATGCCGGTCACGTACAGCAGGCCGAGCGATGCAGCGGCCTGCGAAAGAAAGGTGCGACGATTGGTCAAGGGCGACTCCTGATTGAGCTTAATGAACTAATCCGGGAGCATGTTTGCGCACGGCAATCGCTTCGATTTCCACCAGTGCTCCAGAAGCAGCCAGCGCTACGACCTGCACCGTGCTGCGCGCCGGCTTCTTCGGCTGGTCCTTCGACCCAAAGAACTGCTGGTATCCCGCATTCATAGCGGCGAAGTCCATCTTCCCACCGTTTGCCGGATCGCCCACGAGAAACACGTGCAGCATAACCACGTCGGCCATCGAAAGCTGCTGCCCTATGAGCACATCTTGAATCTGCTGTAGTACCGAGATGGTCTGCGTCTTCGTGTCACCATACATTTCCGTGCTGCCCTTAGGTGCGTTGGTATTGATTACCTTGGGGATGTGTCCACTAACGTAAACCGTATCGTAGCCGGTAGGCACGACAACGGCGGCGGAAATCGGTACATCAGGATTGGACAGCGGAATTCGTTCTACTTTTTCACTTGCTTGCCCGAAGCCCGAAGGAAGTGCACCCCAGAAGACTGCCAAGACGCCTGCGCCGAAGGCAACCGCTCGAATCGTTCCTGTCATCACTGTTCTCACCCCGGAGGAGATAAGGACTGACATCTTAGCCCTTAACCGCCGTGGTTCGCCACTGATTGCAACAATCAGCGCATGGCTGAGTTGACCGGCTGGTAGTAGGGGCCTAACATTACCGCCAATGGACGTTGCCGCCCCAAGTCTGGTGGGCCAGACCGTCTCCCACTATCGCATTGTTGCAAAGCTCGGTGGCGGCGGAATGGGAGCGGTGTATGACGCAGAAGACACTCGGCTTGGCCGTCACGTCGCCCTCAAGTTCATTCCTCCGGAGCTGGTTCACGACCGCAAGGCGCTCGATCGCTTCTTCTGGGAGGCCCGTGCCGCTTCGCAACTGAACCACCCCGGTATCTGTACCATCCACGACATACAGGATTCCGACGGCCACCCGTTCATCGTGATGGAGCGGTTGGAAGGCCGCAGCCTGAAAGAACGCATGCTGGGCAAACCGCTGGAGCTGGAAGAGATTCTCGACATCTCTATTCAAGTAGCGGATGCGCTCGCAGCATGCCACTCCAAGGGCATCATTCATCGCGACATCAAGCCGGCGAACATCTTCATTACCAATAGCGGAGTGGTGAAGATCCTCGATTTCGGGGTCGCTAAGTTGTCTCCAGGATTACGCGCGGGCGACACGTCGCTTGACGATCCACTCACGGTCGCGGGGGACATTTTCGGCACGGCCGTGTACATGTCTCCGGAGCAGGCGCGCGGTGAAGAGCTCGATGCGCGCAGCGACTTATTCTCCTTCGGTGTCGTGCTTTACCAGATGGCGACAGGAAAGCGCCCTTTCAGCGGAACAAACGCGGTAACGACACTGGAAGCAATCATGAATCAGAAGCCAGTGTCGCCGCTGAAACTGAATCCCAACCTGCCGCCGGAGCTGGAAGGCATCATCGGCCGCGCCATGGAGAAGGAGCGCGGCAAGCGCTATCCCGATGCCCTTGCCATGAAGGGCGATTTGCAATCCTTGCGACGCGAGACAGAGTCCCCTCTGACCGAGACTGCCCGCCATAAGCCGCTCTTGCCGTACCGGATTGCGACGACGACGTTCCAAACGGCCAGCCGCAAGCACCTCTACGCCCTGATCGGCGTGATCGCTTTTCTCATCACTTTGCTGATTCCCATGGGCGCCTACTTCCTGAAGCAGCGTTCGTCGGTGCATGCGAGGACGACAGTTGCTGTGCTTCCGCTGCAGAACACCAGCGGCGATGTCAGCCTGGACTTTCTGCGCTTCGCTCTCGCCGACGAAATCGCCAACGCGCTCACCAACACCCGCGCGCTGGACGTGCGGCCCACCTTGATGACTCGAAGATTCTCGGGTGCCGATGTTGACCCACACACGGCGGCACGAGATCTGCGCGTAGGGACCATTGTTACCGGACACTTCCTTCAGAAGGGCGATAACCTGATGGTCACGCTGGAGGCGGTAGAAGGTGCGAACGACAAGCTGCTGTGGCAGACGAATTTTACCGCGCCGGCCAACAATCTGATCGCGTTGCAGTCAGCCATGAACACGCAGGTCACTCAGGGCCTGTTGCCGGCCATCGGCATCGCTGGTACACAAGCCGCAGGCGGGACACAGCCCAAGGATGCAGCGGCTTACGATCTCTACCTTCATGCGCTGGCGCTACCGCACGATCCCGCTCCTAACAAGGATGCGATAGCCGTCCTCGAGCACGCCGTGACCAGCGATCCCAGTTACGCGCCCGCCTGGGAAGAGCTGGGTTGGCGCTATTACTGGGATTCGCAATACTCCGACGGCGGAGAGGAAATGTTCCAGCGCTCCACGCAGGCTTTTGAGCGGGCTGTGGCCCTCGATCCCAATCGCGTGGTATCGGCCGGGCAGCTTATCACGCATCGGGTGGAGCGTGGGGAACTCGGTCGCGCCTACCAGTCTGCGCAACTGCTTGTGCAGCGTTTCCCCGATAATGCGCAGGCACATTTCGTCATGGGCTACGTCTATCGGTATGCCGGAATGTTGGAACAGGCCATGCAGGAATGCAATAAGGCTGTTGCCCTCGATCCCGGCAACTACACGTTCCGTTCTTGCGCCTGGGCATTCATGGAGTCCGGCAACACCAAGCGCGCAGCCGATTTCATCAAACTCGACGCAGGTTCCGAGTGGGCAGCCTATGCCGCGCCGTCATTGCTGCTGCGTGAAGGCAAGATCGACGAAGCCCGCGAGGCGGTTACCAAGATGCCCATCACTCCCCGCTATCATCGCGACTTGCTGGAAGCGTGCCTCGGCATTCGTCCTTACTCGGAGGCGCAGCAGATGGCCCACATCGCTGAAACCACCACCCCCGCCGCGCCCGACGCCGAACTGCTCTACTATCAGGGCGCACTGTTCGCTGACTGCGGACTCCGGCCCGCCGCCCTACGCATGCTGCAGGCCGCAATCGACCAGAACTATTGCGCCTATACCAACCTTCAGCTGGACCCCATGCTGCGCAAGATTCGGCAGATCCCAGGGTTCGAAAAGGTTCTCGCGGCGGCGAAAGAATGCCAGCAGTCCAACCTATCTGCGCCGAATGAAATGCAGGGCCCGTAACCGATTACAGCTTTTCAAATTTATCCTTGAGTTATACTTCGACGACCCTCATGCCTGAACTCAGCTATGCCAAGGGGCGGTCGGAGCCCTTGTGGGAACTGACGCTTGCCGAAGCGCTGGCACAAACGGCGATACGCTTTCCCGAGCGCGAGGCGCTTGTCTCTTGTCATCAAGGCATGCGCTTCACCTGGCGCGCATTTGACCACGAAGTAACGCGCGTTGCCCAAGGGCTGGCGGGTCTCGGCCTCCGCCCCACCGATCGAATTGGCATCTGGGCGACAAGTTGCGTCGAGTGGCTCCTGTTGCAGTACGCGTGTGCTCGCGCCGGCTACGTGCTGGTGAACGTGAATCCAGCATACCGCTCCCACGAAATGCGCTTTATTTTGCAGCGCTCTGGAATGAAGGCACTGTTTCTCAATGACCGCGATGCTCGTGCCAACTACCAGGAAATTCTCGATGGTGCACGCTCTCCCGATCAGTCTCTTTCCCATGTGATTCACCTCCAGACCGATGAGTGGGATGCCATGCTCGCCAATGGGCACGACCTCCCGACTGAACCGGTGTGGCCCTGCGAACCCACCAACATTCAATACACGTCGGGTACCACCGGGTCTCCCAAGGGTGTGGTGCTGACGCACCTCAACCTGGTCAACAACGCACGATTTATTGGCGATTGCATGCAGATGACCGAGAACGACCGCATGTGCGTGCCTTTTCCGCTTTACCACTGCGCTGGGTGCGTGTGCGCAGTAATGAATTGCATGACGCGAGGCGCGACGGTCATTCTGCCTGCAGCCTCTTTTGATCCGCTGGCGGTCCTGGAAGCAATCCAGTCCGAGAAGGCAACCGTTATTGCCGGTGTACCCACCATGTTCATCGCAGAACTGCAACATCCGGAGTTCTCTCGTTTCCGTCTGAGCACGTTGCGCAAGGCAATGATCGGAGGCGCGCCTTGTCCGGTAGAACTGCTAAGGCGAATGAACACCGACATGCAGTGCGAAGAAGTCACCGTTATCTATGGTCAGACCGAGGCTTCGCCGGTGATCACCATGCACCAGGCAGGTCACACCCCCTTGCAGCGCAGCTCAACGATCGGCAGTGCAGGACCGAACACGGAGGTAAAGATCGTCAGTCCAGGAACTGGGGTGATCGTACCTATCGGAGGACTCGGCGAGCTTTGCGCCCGAGGATACCTTGTCATGAGCGGTTACGATCGCGATCCGGAAGCCACAGCGCGCGCTGTCGATTGTGAAGGCTGGTTGCACACGGGAGACCTGGCCATCATGCGCACCGACGGGCACTTCAACATTTATGGCCGCGCGAAGGAAATGATTATCCGGGGTGGCGAGAACATTTATCCCGCCGAGATTGAGGAATTCTTGTTCAGCCATCCCAAAATCGCCGAGGTTGCGGTCGTGGGTCTTCCCGACTGCAAGCTAGGCGAGGTCGTGGCGGCTTGGATTCGTCTGAAGCCTGGGCAAGGCATGACGACGGAGGAAGTGCAGGAGTACTGCCAAGGCAAAATCGCGCATTTCAAGATTCCGCAGCACATTCGCTTTGTCGATGCGTTTCCCATGACCGTAACCGGCAAGCTGCAGAAATTCCGCATTCGCGAAGCGGAGATCGAGATGCTAGGATTGGCCGGCCAGAAACAGGCAACAGTTTAAGTATGACTCTCGATCTTCTTACCTTCGCGAAGCGCTACACCGCTGCCTGGTGCAGCCAGAGTCCCGCTAGTGTGGCATCATTCTTTTCACCCAATGGCTCGTTGACGATTAATGACGGCTTACCATCTGTGGGACGTGCTTCGATCGCCGCCGCGGCGCAGCAGTTCATGGCGGCATTTCCCGACCTGAAGGTGATGATGAACGGGGTTTCTGTCGAAGGCGACCGGGCCATCTATTCCTGGACTCTCGAGGGCCACAATACAGGCCCGAGCGGCACCGGCGCGTTTGTTCGCATCAGCGGTCTTGAGCAGTGGCGGATCGGAGAAGATGGACTCATTGCCGACTCTTTAGGGCACTTCGATACCGACGAGTGGCATCGCCAAATCCAGCGCGGCGCTTTTGCCGAATAGCCGAACTTCGAGGTTTCTGATACCTTCTGCGAACGTCAAAACGAGAGGCGCGGCAGCGCCCACCCGGCAATAAACCCTATAATCGCAGCACGATGAAAGCTCGAGCATACTGGATCTGCGGCATTGCCGCCCTGGTGGCGACGATTCTTGCTTCAACTTCGGGGTATGCGCAAGGATCGTTGAGGATTGCAACCAAAGCCTTGCCGACAGGGATCGCGGGATCCAATTACCAGGCGAGAATCGCAATAACGGGCGGCGCAGCGCCCTACACATGGCAACTTATAGATGGCAAGCTACCCACTGGATTGAAGCTGAACCCTGCGCGGGGAACGATCAGCGGGGTCCCATCGTCGGCGGGCGACCAAGAGGTTTCCGTTGCGATCACCGATTCCGGGGTTCCTGCACAACGCGTGGTACGAACGTACACGATCACAGTTATCGCAGCGCTGACGATCGACTGGAAGACGGTGCCGGCCGTGCATGGGCAAATGCTCGAAGGGTCGGTGGTGGTCTCGAATCTGGTGGATCAGGAGGTCGTGTTGACAGTCATCATTATGGGCGTGAACCAGATTGGGCGCGCGACAGCGTTGGGCTACCAGGAATTTGCATTGAAGGCCGGCGGGGAGCAGGTGATTCCGTTCGGGTCGAGTCCGGGGCCCGGCAATTACATTGTGCATGCCGATGCAGTGGCCGAGGTCGCGCGCACCAACACCATTTATCGCGCGCGAAAGCAGACGGCGCAACAGTTGGTGATACAGGCGCCGGAGTAGAAAGAACAGTTTCAAGTTTCGGGTTTCGAGCCGTTTCGTCCCACCCTGTCGCCAACATTCGGGGGACAGGATGGGGCACCCACCTTCAAGGCCGCCCGCTCAGATCGAATCGCCATGGGTACAATGCTCGAGATGGATTACGCCCGGCGGCAGAAACGATTCCAACAAACACTAGATCAGCACAAGATGGATGGCTTTGTGGTTGCCCATGCGGCCAACATTCGCTATCTGTGCGGCTACACCGGCAGCAATGGCCTGCTGTTGTTCCTCAACGGACGCCGCGTGTTCTTTACCGACGGACGCTATACCGAACAGGCGCACGAAGAGGTACAGGGCGGTCGGGTCGTGATTTCGCCCGGTCTCCTGGTGAAAGCGGCTGCCAAGGTCGTTGGGAAAGTCAAGGCAGCAACCATTGGGTTTGAAGCCGACCTGACTACGGTAACGGCCGCAGGGCAGATGAAGTCGGAGATGGGTCGGCAGATTCGTTGGAAACCCACGGTGGGGCTGATTATGCAGCAGCGCATGATCAAAGACGCCGAAGAACTGAAGCTGATTCGGGAGGCGGTGAAACTCGGCGCCAAAGTGTATGAAGAAGCGGTGCAAGCGATTCGTCACGGCATGAGAGAAGTCGAGATTGCCGCCAAGCTGGAGTTTGCCGCGCGACAAGCCGGTGCCGACCGAATGTCCTTTGAAACCATCGTGGCCGCAGGGAAACGGGCGGCGCTGCCGCACGGGAGGGCGTCGAGGCAGCCGATCCCAAAGCGCGGGTTCGTGGTAGTGGATTCGGGTGTTATACTGCGGGGCTATTGCTCCGACATGACCCGGACAGTGTATGTCGGTCGTGCGGGCCGAGTGGAACGAGGGTGGTACGAATCCGTTCTAGAAGCCCAGTTGGTGGGAATCGGCGCGGTTCGCGCAGGAGTGACCGCGGGCGCAGTGGACGAAGCGACCCGGGCGGTGCTCCGTAAGGCAAAATTGGATCAGTACTTTAGCCACTCTACAGGGCACGGCGTTGGGCTGGAGATTCACGAGCCGCCGCGGATTGGTAACAAACAAAAGCAAAAGCTGGAACCCGGCATGGTTGTGACAATCGAGCCGGGAATCTATGTGCCGGGCAAGGGCGGGCTTCGAATCGAAGACATGGTGGTAGTCAACGAAACAGGTTGCGAAGTCCTGACCCCGGTGACGAAGGAATTGGTTGAAGTTCCATCATCGTAGGTAAAGATGAACCAGAAAGAAATTAAAGAGCTTATCGAGCTGTTGGTGGAGAAGGACATCGCCGAGTTCTCTATGGAACGTGGCGATGTAAAGCTGCACATCAAGCGCTCAGATCATGCGCCGCAGGTGGTGCAGGTGGCCGCTCCCACGGTGCCTTTGGCGGCAGTGCCGGTTGCCGCCGTGGCTGCTCCCCCAGCGCCTATTGCTCCGATGGCAAGCCCGGAAGCAGGTAAGCCTGCACCACCAGCAGATGAAGCAGCCAACCTGCACACCGTGAAGTCGCCCATTGTGGGGACCTTCTACGAGTCGGCCTCGCCGGGGGCGCCGCCGTTTGTGGCTATCGGCGACTTCGTGAAGGAGGGACAGGTCCTGTGCATCATCGAGGCTATGAAGCTGATGAACGAGATTGAAGCCGATGCCTCAGGCGAAGTCGTGAAACGATTCGTCAATAACGGCAGCCCGGTGGAATATGGGATGCCACTGTTCGGGATTAAGAAGAAGTAGCTTCTTTCACCCCCGAGACACGGGGAATTAAAAGCCTTCATGTGTCCGGGGTTGGGCGCAGGAAGAGAAACCACTCACCGAAATTTGGGTGGCAAAGGCAATTGAGTGGGGGCACTCCGCCCCCCCAACCCTTTTCCACAAAAGAAGGAAAAGGATAGGGTCACCCACGTGGCAAATTGAAAATTCATGTTTAAGAAGATCCTAATTGCCAACCGCGGTGAGATAGCCCTGCGCGTGATTTGCGCCTGCAAAGAACTGGGCATCAAGGCGGTCGCCATTTACAGTGAGGCCGACCGCAATTCGCTGCACGTGCGCTTTGCCGACGAGGCGATTTGTATCGGGCCCCCGCGCCTCGCCGACAGCTACCTCAACATTCCGGCGGTGATCAGTGCGGCAGAGATCGCAAATGTCGACGCAATCCATCCCGGTTACGGTCTGCTGAGCGAGAACGCCAACTTTGCTGAGGTTGTGGGCGAGTGTGGCATGAAGTTCATTGGGCCTCCGCCGGACGTAACCCGCATGATGGGCGAGAAGGAAAAGGCCCGCGCCACCATGAAGCGCGTCGGAGTGCCGATTCTGCCCGGATCAGACGGCATTGTGCAAACGCCGGACGAGGCACTGGAGTGGGCGAAGGCGATTGGGTATCCCGTAATCGTCAAGGCATCGGCCGGTGGCGGTGGTCGCGGCATGCGCATTATTCGGGGTCCCGAGGAAATGCCCAACCAATTTCACTCCGCGCAGGCGGAGGCAGCCGGTGCGTTTGGCAACGGCGACCTATACATGGAGAAGTTCATCGAGCGGCCGCGGCACATTGAATTCCAGGTTCTGGCCGACGAGCATGGCAACGTCATCAGCCTGGGCGAGCGCGAGTGCAGCATTCAGCGGCGGCACCAGAAGCTCGTGGAAGAAGCCCCGTCGGTAATGGTCACGCAAGAATTGCGCGACAAGATGGGCGGAATCCTCTCGAAGTCGCTGGCGGAAATTGGTTACTGGAACGCGGGCACGATCGAGTTCTTAATGGACGAAGACCGTAGCCTGCACTTTATCGAGATGAATACGCGCATCCAGGTGGAGCATCCGGTTACGGAGATGACGACCGACGTGGACCTGGTGAAGTCGCAGATCCTGATCGCCGCGCGACGAAAGCTGAGTGAGATCATCACCGACCATCCGGTATACTTCCGCGGCCATGCCATCGAGTGCCGCATCAACGCGGAGCATCCAGAGCGGTTTACGCCATCGGCAGGAAAGATTACGGCGCTGAATCTGCCGGGTGGAACTGGAATTCGCGTGGACACAGCAGCGTATGCTGAAGGGGTGATTCCGCCTTACTATGATTCGTTAATTGCCAAGCTCTGTGCTCGCGCACGCGATCGCGAAGAGGCGATTTCGCGGATGCAGCGGGCGCTGGATATGTTCGTGGTCGAGGGTATTCATACCAGCATTCCACTTCATAAGCGGATCATGGCAGATGAGGATTTCCGGGCCGGGAATTTCGATACGAAATTCATGGAGCGCTTCCTGGCACAGAGCAATAATAAAGAGGCCGAGAAGAAGTAGGCCGATATGACCAACCCGCTTCAGTTACCCAAGCTGTACGCCATCGTGGACGTGACCTGTTTCTCGCCCCAGTTGCGGAGTACGAATTCGATCGTCGAGTTTGCGCGCGATCTGGCTGAAGGCGGAGTCACGCTGCTGCAGTATCGCAACAAGGAGGGCGACACGCGGGCCATGGTGAAGCATGCGCGCGAGATTAAGCGCGTGCTTGAGGCTAAGGTCAAGCTGATCATGAACGACCGTGCGGATATCTGCGTCGCAATGGGCTACGACGGCGTTCACCTGGGGCAGGATGACCTTCCCCCCGAGGGTGCGCGTTTGGTTGTCGGCGAACGAATCGTCGGGGTTTCGACGCACAATCGCGAACAGGTCAAAGCAGCAGATGCGAGTCCCGCCGATTACGTGGCCATTGGTCCGGTGTTCCCTACGACGGGGAAGAAGAATCCCGATGTGGTGGTGGGGCTCGATGGTGTGAGGATGGCGCGAACCGCCACCAAGAAGCCCCTGGTGGCGATCGGTGGCATAACCCGGCAGAATGCGAGGTCGGTGTTCGAGGCAGGCGCGGACTCGGTGGCGGTAATCTCGGACCTGGTAAGCGCGCCGCGAAGAGCCGCCGAAGAATTCCTGCGGATTTTAGTGTAGATTCTTGCAAGACACTTTCCTAACCCAAGAGGCTCTTTGAGCACGGCAACCAAGACAGTTTCCCTCGCTAGTGGCGAAAATGAATTCGTAAAAGGACTGGGCCTGACCAGCGCAACCACGCTGGTGATGGGCTCGATGATTGGGTCGGGCATTTTCATTGTCTCGGCTGAAATTGCGCGCGAGACCAATTCGCCAGCGCTGCTGATTGGGGCATGGCTGCTGACCGGGTTTCTGACTATCACCGGCGCCCTTGCATATGGTGAGTTGGCCGCCATGATGCCCCAGGCGGGCGGGCAGTATGTTTACCTGCGCGAATCGCTTGGGCCGGTGTGGGGATTTCTCTACGGCTGGACTCTGTATCTGGTTATCCAGACGGGAACCATCGCCGCGGTGGGCGTGGCCTGCGGCAAGTTTCTTGGAGTCTTCTTTCCGTCTATCTCTTCGACAAACTGGATCTTGCACCTGTGGAAGGTGCCACCGATTCCGATTGGCCCCATGGTGCTGGGCAACATGGATGTCGGCCTGAGCACGCAGAACCTGGTTGCTGTTCTGGTGGTTGTCTTCCTTTCGGTGCTGAACATCTTCGGCGTGAAGCTAGGCGCGGCGGTGCAAAATGTCTTCACGTTTGCTAAGACGGCGGCGCTGTTGGGATTGGTGCTGCTGGGTCTCATCGTTGGACGTAACGCGCAGGCGATCGCAGCCAACTTCGGCTCGAATTTCTGGCACAACGCTGCCCTGGGCGCGTTGCATCCGGTTCAGGTGGGTGCGGGTGGGCCAATTGCTCTGGTAGGGACAATCACCATTCTCGCCGTGGCTCAGGTGGGATCGCTGTTCTCGGCGGACGCCTGGAACAATGTGACGTTTACCGCAGGCGAGGTTCGGAATCCGCAGCGCAACCTACCGCTGTCGCTGGCGATCGGGACGGGCGTGGTCATCTTTTTGTACGTGATGGCCAACGTGGTGTACCTGACGGCACTGCCGCTGGTGGGCGATCCGAATGGCACGACGCTGGTGACCCGCGGGATTCAGCACGCCTCAGAAGACCGGGTGGCGACGGCCGTCATGGAGCAGATTTTCGGGTCTAGCGGCGCGCAGATTATGGCGGTGCTAATCCTGATCTCTGGGTTTGGGTGCAACAACGGGCTGATTCTGGCTGGAGCGCGTGTGTACTATGCCATGGCGAAAGACGGTCTCTTCTTTAAGGGTGCGGCGAAATTGCATCCCAAGTACAAGACTCCGGCGCATTCGCTCATCATGCAGTGCATCTGGACCTGCATACTCTGTATTTCGGGAAGTTACGGACAATTGCTCGACTACATCATCTTCGCGGTATTGGTGTTCTACATCTTAACGATTGCAGGACTGTTCATACTAAGGGTGAAGCGCCCGGATGCGCCACGACCATATCGAGCGATTGGCTATCCAGTACTGCCGGCAATCTATATTTTGGTGGCTGTATTCATTGATATAGTCTTGTTACGCTATAAACCGCAGTACACATGGCCGGGGTTGTTGATTGTGCTGTTGGGCATTCCGGTGTACTACGTGTGGTCGCGACAGAATCCCTCGCGAGCCGAAGCCCGCTCGGGAGGATAGAAATCGCCGGCTTCGCGGTACGGCTGAAACCGTGCCCTTGCCAAACGTCGAGCGCGCGCATGCCTGATCCCAAGGGGGAAAGCAGAGTGAATGGCCGATCTTTTTAAGACGAAACCTTTGAGGGCCTTACTGGCCGAGGCCGGAGAGCACGGCGAGCACAGCCTGAAGCGCGAGCTCGGGCCGGTGTCGCTGGTTGCCTTGGGTATCGGCGCGATCATTGGCGCAGGCATCTTTGTCATGTCTGGACTCGGCGCCCACTATGCCGGGCCGGGGCTGATGCTGTCGTTTGTATTGTCCGGCTTGGGTTGTGCGTTCGCGGGCCTGTGCTACGCGGAATTTGCGGCCATGATTCCGCTGGCGGGCAGCGCCTACACCTATGCTTACGCTACGCTGGGTGAGTTGTTTGCGTGGATCATCGGGTGGGACCTCACTCTCGAATACGCCATGGGCGCCAGCACGGTTTCGTCGGGGTGGTCGAACCACTTTATTGAATTCCTGCATATTTTTAATATCCGCATGCCGTTGTGGATGGCATACGACCACTGGACAGGCTTACGCATGGCGCAGGATGCTGTGGCGCATGACATGGCTGCGCAGAATCCCAATCTGGTGCTTGGGACGCCGTCGTTCATCGCGGCGGTGGATGCTATCAAGGCAGCTCAACCGGCGGAACTCATGCAGCGGGCGCATGCTCTGCTGGGGGCGCCGCACTTGTTCGGATTTGAAATTGGCTTCAATCTTCCGGCGTTTCTGATTGCTTGCGTAATCACGACCGTGCTGGTGATCGGTATCAAAGAGAGCGCGCGATTCAATGCGGCCATCGTGGCGATCAAGGTGTCCGTGGTGCTGTTCGTGATCGCGCTAGGGTCTCGCTATGTGAGTGCTTCCAACTGGGGCAGCGATTGGCACTCGTTCGCACCGATGGGTTTTTCGGGCATCGGAGCTGGAGCAGCATACATTTTCTTTGCTTACATCGGATTTGACGCGGTTTCGACCACAGCCCAGGAAGCCAAAAAGCCGCAGCGCGACTTACCCATCGGCATTATCGTTTCGCTGCTTGTGTGTACGGCGCTGTACATAGCAGTGGCGGCGGTATTAACCGGTATGGTGCCGTGGCAGGACGTGAACATTGAGGCTCCAGTGGCGCGGGCATTCCTCGACCGCAACCTGGTGTGGGCGTCTTATCTGATCACCTGCGGTGCCCTGGCTGGCTTGACGAGCGTGATGCTGGTCATGTTGCTGGGCCAGACGCGCGTGCTGTACGCGATGGCGAACGACGGTCTGCTGCCGCGCAGGTTCTTTGCCGACGTGCATCCGAAGTTCCGCACGCCGTGGAAAAACACGATCCTGGTGGGACTACTGGCTGCCATCGTCGGCAGTGTGACGCCGATTGACGATATCGGCAAGATGGTGAACATCGGAACACTACTGGCGTTTATCATCGTTTGCATCGCAGTCATGATTCTGCGGCAGAGGAGTCCGGCGCAGCCGCGGCCGTTCCGCACGCCGTGGGTACCGTTCGTGCCGATTATGGGCATTCTGTTTAACGGCTACATGATGTACAAGCTGGGCTGGATCAATTGGGCGCGGCTCATTATCTGGCTGATCATCGGCCTGGTGGTGTACTTCACCTATGGCCGGCACAACAGCCGGGTTCAGGCGATGGAAGCCGATGGAGAGGCAGTCCCGGCGGACTGATCTTACAAGGATGCGAAAAGGCCCTTCCGTGAGGAAGGGCCTTTTTTCCTTTGGCCAGGAATCGCTCACCACTACTTGACGTTTACCGTAATCACTTGCGCGCCCGAGACCACGTAATCCACCGCCGCCGAGGTCTCGTTAGTGGCCGATTCGCCAACGACCACCATGTCTTGTGTGCTGCGCATGCCGTCCATCACATTGATGACCGACAGCGGCAGAGTAGGCATGATGCTGCCACTAACCGTTGCCTGCGGGTTCGGCTCCAGCAGAGATACATACACCTTCGAGTTGCTGTGGTCTCTGTTGAGCAGGGCAATCGTTGAGCCCAACGGCAGTTTGCCATTCATCGCCGAAGGAACGCGGCGCACACGGTCGAGGGTTTCGCCGTCGCTGACCAGAATCCGCAATGCGCCTTTCGGCGTTGACGTGGGAATCGTGACCGGAATCTGCTTCACGATGCTGTCGCCACGATACGGGCGGAGCAAAGTTTCAATATTGATGGTGTCCCCGGGCCAAGCTTCCGTGATGTCGGTCCGGGCGTTCTCCAGACGGGCCGTGCGGCGCTCTCCCACCAGGTCGAAGTTCAACTCAACGCCGGCGATCTTCGGCGTTTCGTAAGGATTCTCGAAGATGCGCCCAAAACGCTCGCCGATAGAGTTGGCAATCCCCAGCGCTGTGTTGGCCGAGCCATCCGAAGGCGCATACATGTTCTGCACGTCGAGTTTTGGATAACCCGCTACTGCGATACTTCCGTTGAGACGGTACGTGGTGTCCTCACCGTACTCATTCATTCCCTGTAGGGCATTAAATACGGTCGCCATCATCGCCGTCGGTGTGATGTGCGGATTGTTCAGCACCTCGAAGTGGTATTGCTTGGGGTGGGTGGTGCCGCGCACGTTGAGCGTAACCGGTATCATGTCCGGCTCGCGCCCGAAGCGTCCCATGATGCCGCTTCGCCGGTCCTGCACAAACGAACCGATCGGCTCGGTCGAGTTCACAATCTTGAATGAGTTGAAAGTGGACGGCAGCGTGGCCAGCACTGTTGTCTTGGTCATCGGGAGGTCCACTGCCCCGGCTTGCAGCAGCGGGTGTCCGCAGGCCAACACATGATCTGCATCGATATAAGTGACGGTGCATGTGCCAGCGATGTTCATATCACCGCGCACCAGCACCGCGCTGACCGCCGATCCGGGTTCCAACGGTTCCGGCTGCGGTGCGCCGGTGACCGATCCGGCTCCCACCACAGGAACCACACCTGCGGCTGCGAATTTGTCAGCAAACACGCGCATGGTTTCGTCGCTGAATCCGGAGAAGACCAGCGGCGTCTCGATCGGCTTGAGCAGATTCGTGTATGAGGCGGCAGTCGTTGAATCTGCGCTCGGCGATACCCCCGGCCCCGCCGTACGGCTGGTCTCCGCCTCAGGTTTGGGGTTTGCCGAGGCATTCAGATTCGAAGGTGGAGTCTTGTCGAACTCGTCGATCTCCAACATCGTTGCAGCCGGCGTAATTCCCGCGATCGGTTCCTTGGAAAACGTGCCGATACGATATGCGATTGCTCCGACCAACTTCCCATTAATGTAAACCGGGCTGCCGCTCATGCCTGCGACTACCCCAGTAAACTCTACCTTGGGCCCATGCAGACGCGCGAGAATGACGTCGGCTTTCGGCCCGGCCATGTCGGGAAGGACTCCCAGGATTTCCACGTCCACGGGCTCCGGCTTCGTGCCTTCAAATACCGTGTAAGCCACACCGTGCATTCCCGGCTTAACCTGGCTTTCCGGCATGATTTGCGTTTTTGTGGCTACGAGGACCGCTGATGCAGAAGCAGCCAAGAGACAGGTGAGAAGAGACGAGACTACGCTGCGCAATAACAACATGACAACCATCCTGAGCCCGCACTCCAGTGAAACAGGCTCTTGCGCCCTGACGCGCTGCGTTGCCATCCCTCTTGCGAACACACAGCCACGAGGGCGATGCCACCGTCACGGTGTACCCGCGACTGTTCTTCCTTGTCAGGGTTTACAACGTGAGGTCGACCCTTGGTACCACTTATTGGACCGCCGGTGGGGCTATACTAGCAGAGAACAGATGTGATTATGCAACAGAATCCATACAACATTTTGGGTAAGTATCAGCCTAGTCTCTGTCCAGCTGCCCTGACCCTCACATTTCATCTTGCCATTGTCGCCTGCCTGTTCCTGCCTTCTGTCACAAGAGCCCAAACTTCCAGCCAGCAGCCTTCCTCTCAGAGCCAAACATCGCAGGCGCCCAGCCAAGCCGCTCCCGAAGCAGGGGGCCCGGGCGGCGAGGTCGGGCCCATGGCCGTACCCAAGAAGACGAAAGAGTCGTCCGACGACACGCCTCCACCGCCCAAGCCCAAGAAGCAGGCCGAAATACCTGAGTATTCGTTGCGGGTCGATGTTCCCGTAGTCACGGTCGATGCTCGCGTGGTGATGAAAGATGGGCGTCCGCTCGCGCTCCCTCCCAACGTCGCCAAAGACCACTTTAAAGTCTGGGAAGATGGCGTCCCGCAGAAGCTGACGACGGTAACCCAGAGCGAGGCGCCGATAACGGCGGTGTTGCTGGTTGAGTTTGCCTCTACGAATTACAACTTCGTTTACGATGCCCTGAATGCCTCGTACATGTTTGCGTCCAATCTGAAACCTATTGATTGGGTCGCCGTCGTCTCCTTCGACATGAAGGACCACATCATCGTGGACTTCACCCAGGACAAACAGGCTATCTTCGGCGCGCTCAATACCTTGAGAATTCCCGGATTCAGTGAGACGAATCTCTGGGACGCCATGTACGACACGCTCGACCGGCTCGACCGTATTAATGGACACAAGGAGCTAGTGGTGGTGGCCAGCGGCGTGGACACTATGAGTCACATGACCTTCGACAAAATTCTGAAGAAGGTCAAGAGCACCCAGAACGTGACCATCTACGCCGTTAGCACCGGTGCCTGGCTGCGCACGATGATGGAGGCGCGTTATGGCAACAACCCGAATTTCAACATGGCCAATATGGACTACCTAATGGCCGACAATCAGATGCGGACCTTCGCACAACTAACGGGAGGACATTGGTACGCGCCGCGTTTCCAGGGCGAGCTGCCTTCGATCTTCAAAGAAATCGCGACTGCTATCCGCAACCAGTACACCCTCACCTACCACTCCACGAATCCCAAGATGGATGGCAGTTACCGCAAGCTGAAGGTGGAACTCGTCGGGCCGGACGACAAACCGCTTGAGATCAAAGACGAGAAGAACCACGAAATCAAGTACCAGATCGTCGCTCGCGACGGCTATACCGCCAAGCACGAGGTCGAATAGCAGGTGCCTGTCAGCGGCACGGAAGTGACCGCTATTCAATTGTCACCGCCGGCAGCGAGGCTACCCACAAAAGAGGATTGGAGCCGAACCGTACCTGTGTCTTTCGCTCATGATTGGCGAGGGCGGAACGCTAATCCGGAACAAAAAACAGAAGTAAGGCTACTATGGAACGACGAGCTGCTCTTCGTCGGATTCCAGTGTCGTTATCGGTCGCTAACGGTCTTTCCCGAGGCTAGCCCGAACCGCCGCCGCAATGAGCTATGGGAGCGTGATGTCGCCGAAATTTTTCTCCAGCCCGACCGCTTCGGCCAGAAATACTACAAGGAGTTTGAGATCAGCCCAAATGGTCGGTGGCTCGATCTCGACATCTCTCCTAAGGGGTTGACGCATATCAACAGCGGGATGCGCTCGCGGACGAACATCTATGTGCGACGTCGAATCTGGACCGCAGAGCTGGCCATTCCGTTCGGCGCATTGACGACGCGGTTCGATCCGGGCGCATCCTGGCGAGTGAACTTCTTTCGCTGCGAGGGCTCAGAGCCGGAGCGGTTCTACTCTGCGTGGCAGCCTACCGAGACAGAAAGGCCGAACTTTCACGTGCCCGAGAAGTTCGGGATTCTACGATTCCAACCTTGAACCATTTGGGTGGCCACGATTGCCTCGTTTTGGCAATTGTGGATGTTCGACAACTGACTACTTCCCCATCACTAGCTTCGCGATGGTCTGCAACTGCATGTTCGACGTGCCTTCGTAGATCTTACCGATCTTCGAATCACGGAAATACTTCTCAACCGGATAATCCTTGGTGAAGCCGTAGCCACCGTAGATCTCTACGCACAGCGACGCCACACGTTCGGCGACCTGCGAGCAGAACAGCTTGGTCATCGCAGCCTCTTTCACGAAGATCATGCCGGCATCTTTCATACGCGCAGCGTTGTACAGCAGCATGCGGGCAGCTTCGATCTCGGTTGCCATCTGCGCAATCTGGAACTGGATCCCCTGAAACTCGGAGATAGTCTTGCCAAACTGCTTGCGCTCCTGGGCGTACTTGATGGCGTATTCCCAGGCCCCGCGCGCCAAACCGATCATCTGCGCCCCAATGCCGATGCGGCCCTCGTTCAGCGTCTCGATAGCAATTTTGTAACCCTTGCCGACTTCGCCGAGCACGTTGTCTTTCGATACCTTGCAGTCCACTAGAATCAACTCGCAGGTGCTCGAGGCACGAATGCCCAGCTTGTCTTCCTTCTTGCCTACGCTGAATCCGGGCATGCCCTTTTCCACGATGAACGCGGTGATGCCCTTGTACCCCGCCGACGGATCAACTGTCGCCAGCAAAATGAAAAGGCCCGCCTCTTTTGCATTCGTGATCCACAGCTTCTGACCGTTCAGGAAGTACTCGTTGCCTTTCAACTCCGCTCGTGTTTGCAGTGAAAAAGCATCGGAGCCGGAGTTCGCCTCGCTCAGCGCATACGCTCCCACGGTATCGGCGCACATCTTTGGCAGGTAGCGCTTCTTTTGCCCATCGGTGGTCCAACGCATTAAGGCGTTGTTCACCAACGTGTTTTGCACATCCACGACGACGCCGACAGAAGCGTCCACTCGCGACAGCTCTTCGACTGCGAGAATCGCTTCGAAGAAGGTTCCTCCACCGCCGCCGTACTGTTCGGGAACTTCGATGCCCATGAGGCCGAGTTCAAAGAAGTTCTTGATGAGTGAGGGTTCGAACCCACCCTTTTCGTCCATCTCTTTGACGTGCGGTTTCACCGTTTCTTCGGCGAACTGGCGCACGGTGTCGCGGAACAGCACTTCGTCTTCTGTCAGGGCCACCAGCGGAGCGGGCGGCACATCGGTGGCGGTTATATCAGACATGGCCTGAGACCTCGGAACTGGGTTACAAAACCCTCGATTCTAGCACTCGCTCGACCGCTGCAATGTCACAGCGAATCAGGCGGTTTATATTCATGGGGGCCCCCCATGCACATTGCTGAGCGCATTTCCTTCGTATTCGTGCTCTTTGCCTTCATTGCCGTGTCTCCCGCGCAGTCACCCGACTTCGAAGCGTTGGGAAAGGGACTGGTAACTCAACTCGCCGCGCGCGAGTTCGACAAAGTCGAAGCCCGGTTCGATACCCAGATGAAAGCCGCATTGCCGCTGGCGAAACTGCCTGAAGTTTGGGATTCGCTGCTTGCGCAGACAGGTGCTTTCAAAGGCATCGTTGCCGTTAGGGTCTTCCAGAAACAAGGACTCAATGCGGCTTTCGTGACCTGCGAGTTCGACAAGGCGATGCTGGATGCCAAGGTCTTCATGGACTCCCAGGGCCAGGTGAAGGGATTGTTCTTCGAACCAGCCGGCGCGTCGGAGGAGGCGGCTTCGGCGGAGGCCGGATGGAAGGCGCCTCCTTACGCGAAGCCCGACAGCTTCCACGAGCGCGATACCACCATCGTCAGCGGACGGTGGCAGCTTCCCGGTGTCCTGACCCTGCCCAATAGCAAAGGCGCTATTCCTGCAGTTGTGCTCGTGCAGGGGTCGGGCCCGCACGATCAGGACGAAACCATCGGTCCCAGCAAACCCTTCAAAGATCTGGCATGGGGTCTGGCAAGCCAGAACATCGCCGTTCTGCGCTACGTGAAACGTACGAAGCAGTACGGCGCCGACTCCAAGGGCGATGCCCCGTTCACGGTGAAGGACGAAGTCACCGATGATGCGATCGCTGCTGTGACGCTCCTGAGCAAGCTGCCTGAGATCAATAAGAAGCAGATTTACTTGCTCGGCCACAGCTTGGGAGGCATGCTTGCTCCAAGAATTGCAGCCGAAGACCCGCAGGTTGCAGGAATCATCATCATGGCCGGGAATGCAAGGCCATTGGAGAAGGTAGTCATTGACCAAATCAACTACATCGCGAGTCTAACGTCCGAGAAGACTCCCGAAAACCAGAAGCAGATCGAACGCGCGGAAGTAATTGCTGCGCAAGTGGAGAACCCGTCACTGAAACCGACAGATATTGTCGATTTCTTCGGTTCGCCAATACCGGGATCGTATTTTCTCGATCTTCGCGGATATGATCCGGCGAAGACGGCCGCAGGGCTGAAGATTCCCGTTTTGGTACTTCAGGGCGGCCGCGATTACCAGGTCACGAACGCCGATTTCGACATCTGGAGGAAAGAGTTGGCCAATGCTCCTCGCGCGACGTTCAAATTCTTTCCCGCCTACACCCACCTGTTTAATCCAGGAGCAGGTTCCGGGCTGGCCAGCCCACACGATTACTCGAAGCCGGGCAATGTGTCAGAGGGCGTCGTCACAGATATCGTGAGATGGATCAAGGCAAATGCAGCGGCGCACTGAAGCTTCCTGCGAGGACGCCGCTTGGAAGCTTCAGGATCCATCCAGGTTAACTGGCCGGCCAAAGCTGACGCTATTCCGTCCTCAGTGCCTGCATGGGTTCAATACACGCGGCGCGGCGGGCCGGGATTAGTCCTGCCAGCAGCGCGCACACCAGGAGAAGCAGGGCAGCCAAACCCAACGCTAGCGGATCGTATCCCTTCACCTCATAGAGTTGGCTGGAAATGAGCCAGCCTGTCAGCAAAGCAAGAGGAATGCCTATGGCAAGTCCAACCACCACTTGTCCGAATGCTCCACCGAGAATCATCTGAACCACGTTCGCTCGGCTGGCACCAACGGCGACGCGGATTCCGATTTCGCGGGTGCGCTGTTCGACGGTGTACGACGTGACGCCGTACAGTCCGACGGCTGCCAGCGTCAGCGCCAAAAGACCGAATAACGTCGTCAGGCGAGCTAGCAGCCTTTCCAGGTTGAACGCTTCGCTGACCTGCTCACCAAAAGAAGCCACTCGCAGCACGGTCGCATCGCGATCGAGCTCAGCCAACTCGCGGCGAACCGCACTTTCAAGATTCTCCGGCGCACCGGTCACATGCAATTCGATGGTTTGAATGTTGTGGGAGTTCACTTCTCCGCTTTGGTCGGCTGGGTCTGAGTACTCCACCCGCTGGAGATACGGCAGGAAGTAGGTGGCGTAGGCGGGGCCCCGTGTGTCCTGGTATTTCGTATCTTCGACGACTCCGACAATTTCGAAGTCCGCGTCGTGGCCGTGACGATCGGTTCCAAAACGTTTGCCGATAGGATCTTGATCGCCAAAGAATTTCCTGGCGAACCTCTCGTTGACAACGGCAACCCTGGTCGAAGTGGGTGTGTCCTGCTCTCCGATAGTGCGGCCGCGCAGCAGGCGTGTTCCGATGGTCTCGAAATAACCGGGACCAACCCGGAGCCATGAAGCATAGTCGCCGTTCTCCCCCGTTTTGTGGACGCGACCCGGAATGTAAATCGATGTGTTCCAGTTATTGCCTTCCATGGGGCTGTACATCGAATAGCTGGCAGTGATGACGCCGGGAATGCTATTCAAACGCTGGCGGAGCTCGCGATATGCACCCTCCCGCTTCTCGAACGAATAGCCGTGGAACGTTCGGGTGAGGCGAATGATGTAGCGGTGATCGGTCTGGAATCCGAAGTTCTGGTGTTCCAGCTTGCGCAGGCTCTGGACCATTAAGACGGCCCCCGCGACCAATACAAGCGACAGTGCAGCTTGAACGATCACAAGCATCTTCTGCGGCAAACTTGTGCCATGTGTGGTGCCGCGGCTCGCGCCCCGCAGCGCGTCAGCCGGGCTGCCGTGTGAGCCGATCCATGCCGGTGCTACGCCGAAGACCATACCTGTGAACAACGAAAGCGCAAACGAGAACAACAGGACCGGCGCCGAAGGGTCAGGACTGATGGGAACGAATGGGGCGCCTCGGAAGGCAAGTGCGAGTATGCTGCGGGTTCCCAGGTAGGTGACCACCAGACCGGCGGCGCCACCGAGGACAGCAAGCACCACGCTTTCCGTTAGCAACTGGCGAACCAGGCGACCACGCCGGGCTCCCATGGCCAACCGCACCGAGGTTTGCATCTTGCGTGCTGCGCCACGAGCAAGTAAAAGATTGGCGATGTTGGCGCAGGCCATCAGGAGTACCAAGGCCGAGAGCGACATCAACAGACGCAGACCTTTGGACGAGTCCTTTGCAAGAAAACCGATGCCTCCCGACGCAGGCAGAGCAAGGACCTTCTGCTTGGCGATGCGACCCCGGTCGGCATCACCCACAGTCGAAGCCCCTTCCCCGCTGGCGAGCCATTGCTGCAACTCGACGGTGACCTTCGATCCCACCTGGCCGGGAGAGCTGCCGGGCTGCAAACGACCGATCAGATAAAGCCAGTGCAGGTTCGGTCTATCGAGGAAGGAGTTGACGCCGTGCACCACAGGTTCCGTGGTTAAGGGCAACCACAGGTCGGAAGGGTTCTCGGTCAAGCGATCGCCGAAGAAGCTGGGAGCCGCAATGCCCACCACGGTTATTGGCGAGTCATTGACGGTGAAGGTGGAACCGACAACGGAGGGATCACTTGCGTAGTAATTTTGCCACGCGCGATAGCTCATGACCGCGATCAGAGGAGCTCCTTTCTGATCGTCGGAGGGATGGAAGACGCGGCCCGATTCCGCAGCTACACCGAACATGTCAAAGTAATTTCCCGAGACATACTCCATACGCAGCGGGCGCGCCGGACTGTAGTCTCCGGCCCGCCTAACACTGACGTTGGAGCCACCGGCGTGGATTGCCGTGAGGTTTTCGAGTTCCGGTGTCTGCTCTTTGATCCTCAGGTACAACGCATACGAGAAATTGTCCCAGTTGTCCTGCAAACCTCCCAGTACGCAGCAATTGATTTCGTTGGAACCAAGTCGGTAGAGCTGAGAAGGATTCTTCACCGGCAGGGGTTGCAACAGGACCGCATGCACCAGGGTGAAGATCGCAGCATTAGCGCCGATCCCTAAGGCGAGCGTGATGATGGCAATCACGGTGAAGCCGGGGGACTTGCGCATTTGGCGAAGCGCGTAATGGAGATCCCTAAGCAAGCTCATCATGGTCGACGGAACTGTCCCTCGTTGATTACCCCTTCCTAAGTTGCAACCTCTGTGCCAGGTCTGACAACGGAACTGCGTACTGTTTTCAGTCGATTATGGCCAGTTTGGCGATATTGGAAGAGGGAATTGCGTCCGCGGCTGGAGGCCGCGTCCGCATTTGGACATCGGCGAAAAGAGGATTCCACAGGGGCTAAACCAAGTTCTTTGTGACGATAGCGCCCGGCGGAAGAGGAATGAGAAAAATACGCGACTTACGGCACGGTTAAAGTCGTGCCCCGATACCAAGTCGTCGTAAACCGGACTTTTCCCGCAGACTTTGAAGCCGTGTCCTGCCCGATTGATGTCGCAGAAGGGGCTTCTTTCGCGGGCTATAGCTACGATGGCCGCCGGTAAACCATCTTCAGCCGGTCGCCTTCGAGGATGCGGGCAATCTGATTGCGTGCATGCACGGACCAAGGTCCGACTCGGTCGAGCTTTACGTAGGCCTTCCAGTGAGGAAGTGCTCGGCGAGGCTGCCTTTGCCGCTCATAGGCAAGGGCAAGGTTGTAGTGGGCGTCAGCATAGGTTGGGGCCAACTGGATGGCAGTGCGGTAGGCGGCGATAGCCTCTTCAATGCGGCCCATCTCATCCAGCACATTTCCCAGGTCGAAGTGCGCTAAGGCATACCGCGGGTCGGCCTGAACGGCAAGGCGGTAGTGTCTCTCCGCATCCACGAAATTCTGCCGGTTGTAGTACAGCGTGCCCAGGTTGATGTGTGCAGGCGCATGCTCAGGGTCGAGCTCGAGCACCTTCAGATAAGTCGCGATAGCTTCATCGTGAGTACTGGGGTATTCTTCAAGCGTAACCCCGCGAACGAACAGATCGGCTGCCGTTTCGCAGGGCACCATAGGCTGCACTTTCGCCGAAAGTACCGCGCCGACTGGCTCGAACTCCATGATGAACTGGCCGGCTAAGGGCTCCATCGCGCGGCCCTGGTGGCGGAAAGCAAGGCGACTGCCAACATTGAAGACGCTCGCCTCTATCAGCGGATTCTCCATGCCGGCAACCTGTTTCTGCATCGCCTCCAACGACTCGCGGATGACCGCCGGGCGCACTCGTTTGGCTCGCAGATCGCGAACTTTCATCAGTTGCATGAGATCGTAAAAGGAAAATTCATCCGCAACCGGCGCCAAACCGGCGCGTTGCCAACCAGAAAGCTGCTTGGGTGTGATATGCAGGATCCGCAGAATGTCCGAGCGGCAAAATCGATTCATGTAAGCCCGTCGTGGCTCCGGGACTCTGCGGGAATTATGGCGACAGCGGAGCAGTTGCGCAAGTGCCTTTTCGTTGTACCCCAGTGGAAAAGTGGGACTTAACCGGGCTTGGCCCGAAATTCTGACCTCTCCAC